>CAYFRM010000042.1:0-12387 GCA_964345635.1 uncultured Clostridia bacterium | reverse complement strand
GAGGCAGCACACCTGTTCACACTCCCACAGACCGATGTTGCGACGCCGATAGCGAAGAGGAGTGCTTTCTCCACTCACACTGAACCTCTTCCAGACTCTGCAGAGTTGACGAGTAGCCGACTTGGGAGGCCCTCTCAGTACTCCAAGGCAGAAGCCCCTCCAAAGGTCGGGGGAGTCCAATGGAGGCACACAGAAAGGAACAAGGCTGGCGTGATCTTTCTCGGAAACCCTCTTATACAGTTCGCTCTTGATCTTAACCTTTTTCTCTATTGCTTTTTTGATTTCTGCGGTTGCCTTTTTGGCGTCCACACTCTTGATAATCGCTCCCCCCACGATAATTATATTTGCTCCCGCTTCTACTGCTTCATGGGCATTTTCGGAATTGACTCCTCCGGCAACAGCGATGGGAATTCCTGTCTTGCCGGCGATTGTTCTCACTCCGGCAAAAGAGACTTTCCCTTCCATCTGCTCATCAACCGAGGTATGAAGACCAATATAATCGGGACCCATTTTTTCCACTTCTTTTGCTCTTTCCAGAAGATTATCGACTTCCAATAGGTCTACCATTATCTTTGCTCCGTAATGTCTTCCCGCCTCAATGCATTCCCTTATGGTAGAGTCGGAGGCGAGCCCGAGAACAACCACCACATCGGCTCCTGCCTTGGCAGCGCTCTCCACTTCAATCCTACCCACGTCCATTGTCTTCATATCAGCCACCAGCGTGGCCCGGGGAAATTTATTTCGCAATTCCCTGAGGCCATCGAGCCCGGCACTCTTAATAAGGGGCGTTCCCGCTTCAATCCAATCGGCTCCACCCTCCAGAGCTTCCCCCGCAAGTTTTAATGCCCTGGGCAAGTCAACAAAATCTAACGCCACCTGAAGTATAGGTTTCATTCTTGCTCTCCCATTATCTGCAGAATCACTTCCCTCTTTCTGGGCCGGTTATCAAAATCGATGAATACAATCTGCTGCCACGTTCCCAGGACAAGCTCGCCATTTTCGAAGGGAACCGTGAGAGAGGGTCCCAGAAGAGCTGCTCTAAGATGCGAATGAGCATTCCGGTCAAGATGGGTCTCGTTGTGGAGATAGCTCTTCTTTTCGGGAATGAGTCGCTGAATCACAGAGGGAAAATCTTGCACCAATCCCGGCTCGTACTCCATAGTGGTTATCCCCGCCGTAGCCCCGGCAACAAAAATATTGACAACCCCCTTGGCCAGACCAGTCTCCTCCAAATTTCTGGCAACCCGCTCGGTAAGATTTATGATATCTACATTTCCTTGAGTGGAAAAACGAATCTTTCGGGAAACCATTCTCATCTTTTTTTCTCTCTTTGCCACTTACAAGCGGTGAGCGTATTTCTTAAGAGCATCACCACCGTTAGAGGACCGACACCACCGGGCACGGGAGTAATATAGGAAGCTTTTCCTACTGCTTCTTCAAAAACTACGTCGCCAACTGTCTTCATCTTGCTTTTTCCTTCGCTATCGACGACAGGTTTCCCCTCATCATCCAGAACGGGAACTCGATTTATTCCCACATCGATTACGATTGCCCCCGGTTTAATCATATCTCCCTTGATTAATCCCGCTTTTCCCACGGCAACAACGAGAATTTCGGCATTCCTGGTGTGGGAAGCCAAGTCCCTGGTAGCGATATGGCAGACAGTGGGAGTAGCCGACTCCAGAACCGAAGAGAGGAGAAAGAGAGCTATCGGCTTGCCTACAATCTCACTGTGTCCCACAACGGTTACTTCTTTTCCTTTTATATCCACGCCCGTGCTTTTTAGTAACTCCATCGCCGCCAGCGCCGTGCAGGGAGCAAGCCGCGGACTTCCATAGACCAGCATACCCATATTGGAAGGGCTCATCCCTTCAACATCTTTTTCAGGAGTTATCGCCCTCTGCACGCAACGAGCATCTATCTTTTGCGGCAGGGGCATTTCCAGAATAATACCGGTCACCTTTCCATCACTATTCAATTCCTCCACGAATTGGAGAAGTTCTTCCTCGCTGGTCGCCTCCGGTAATTCATGCAGCTGATAATCTATTCCTACTTCCTCGCAACTTTTTCTCTGATTCTTAACATAGACTCTTGAGGCAGGGTTCTCTCCCACCTGTATTGCCGCCAAAAGGGGTGTCACTTTATGTTTATCTTTCAACTCTTCCACTTCCCTTTTGATATCTTCTTTGACCTTCGCCGCCAGAGATTTGCCGTCGATTATTTTCCCTGCCATTATAATCTCCTCTCCTGTTTTATATTCTATCCTCGGTCTTTTTCAGTACCTCGTCCTTTATCTTCAGTCTATCCCTGACCAGGGAACTCATAACTCTATTTTTCTCTTCCACAAAGTTTTTATCTTCGATCACTTTTAGATTAATATTTACATTGAGCTCTGCCCCCTTCAAGGCAGCCTCCAATAACCCCGCGGCAACACCCACATCGCTGACCAGCCCGACATTTCCTATCTCCACAAGTCTTTTTGCCAGGTTCAAACCCTCACGACAACAACGCGCCACTTCCATGGGAACAGTCAGCGCTTCCTTGCAGGCTTCTTCGATTGCCCGGGAACGCGCTTCCTTCTCTTTATCCGTCGCGCGCGGTAATTTATAAGCGCCGGAAACCTTATTGTATACTCTTATATCTTCATCCACCAGCTCAGTCAATCTCTTACGTAGATCTTCGCTTCTCTCCAAAATATTCTTTACCTCTTCCTCACTTTGTTTGTATTTTTCCTTTCCCAGAGTGAAATTGGAAACCATGCTCAGAAGCCCTACTCCCAACGCACCCACCAGAGCCACCACGCTCCCTCCCCCGGGCGCAGGAACTCTGGCAGCCAAATCATCAATATATTTCTCTAACCGTTCACTTCTATAATCTCCCATCATATCTCCCCACAAGTATTTTCACACATAAAATTTGAAAGATAGTTTTGAAGAGACTGTAGCCACAAAGCGCAAGCTTTGCTTGCCTGTAGGGGACGGACTCTGTGCCGTCCCTTTGTTTGGGCGGCCACGGAGTGCCGCCCCTACAATGCAGAGCTATCGCTCTGCAGCTACTGAGATTTTTGGCGGTGCTCAAAGAGCAAAAAATTATCAGCGAGCGAACCAAATCCCGAGCATTCCTTTACAGGCCGGCTGCCTCCAGCACTTTAGGAACTTTATTTCCCCAGCCCAGAGGCATAATGTGCACGCCTTGACAGAGACCCTTAAGTTCCTTGATCAGCCGGGCAGCAATTTCTACGCTCTTCTCTCCTCTTTTCTCTTTCTCTACCTTTTCCATCTCCTCAATAATCGGATCGGGAACAAATACTCCGCTAACGTTCTTATTCATATATCTTGCCATACCCGCCGATTTCAAAAGAACGATTCCCGCCAGAACGGGAACGCCGAAACCTCTCACCTTATCCATAAACCGGGCAAACTTCTCCGGCTCATAGACTGCCTGCGTCTGGAAGAATTGCGCTCCTGCTTTTATTTTCTTTTCCATCTTTATTATTTGCGGCTCCACGGGCTCGGCACCGGGATTTACTACTGCTCCCACAAAGAATTTCGGCGGTTCACTTTCCAGCTTGTTCCCCGCCATATCTTCCCCTTCCTGTAATCTCTTGACTGCCTCCAGTAGTTGCACCGAATCGAGGTCAAAAACAGATTTCGCCCCAGGGTCGTCACCCAGTTTCGGATGGTCTCCCGTGAGAATAAGCAGGTTCCTGATTCCCAGAACATAGGCACTCAGTATATCCGACTGCAGGGCAAGGCGATTGCGGTCCCGACAGGTCATCTGGAAAACAGGTTCAACACCCATATCAAGCAGTAAATGGCAAGTGACCAAAGAACCCAACTTCATAACCGAACTCTGCAGGTCGGTTACATTCACTGCTTCTACTTTACCCTTCATCGCCTCTGCTTCGGAAAGGATTTCTTTGGTATCTATACCTTTAGGTGGCCCTATCTCCGAAGTCACTACAAACTTACCCGATTGCAAAGCCTCAGAAAGCATTCCCTCCCTCCTCTATATTTTAGTTACTCTACGAATGAAGCGGCGGGAAAATTCACCCGCTCTATAAGAACTGCGAACAAAGGGCCCTGATGACACAAACAGAAATCCCATCTTTTCCGCTATCTGTCTGTATTCTTCAAATTTGCCGGGAGGAATAAATCTACGAACTTCCAGATGAGAACTACTCGGCTGCAAATACTGTCCCATAGTCAGAATATCGCAATCTATTTTTCTCAAATCTTCCATTACTCCTAGAATTTCCTGTTCTTCTTCTCCCAAGCCGAGCATTAAGCCCGTCTTAGTATACACATTGGCCTCTAAACTCTTCGCCAATTTAAGCAATTTCAAAGACCTCCTATAGGATGCCTCGGGTCTCACCTTCCCGTATAAAGATGGCACTGTCTCCAAATTATGCGCGATGATGTCCGGTTTTGCCTTCAATACTTTCTTAATCCCTTCTTCATTTCCCGCGAAATCGGGAATAAGCACTTCCGTAATAACATCGGGATCTATCGAGCGAACCTCCCTGACTGTAAAGAAAAATTGAGAAGCTCCCCCATCCGGCAAATCATCGCGGGTCACCGAGGTAATTACAATATGCCGTAAGCCCAGTCTATTAGCTGCCCGGGCTATTCTTTTGGGTTCCTTCCTGTCTACCGGCAACGGGGTCCCCTTGACCACGCCACAGAATTTGCAGTTCCTCGTACAGATATTACCCAGAATCATGAACGTTGCCGTGGATTCCGCAAAGCACTCCCAGAGGTTCGGACAACGAGCTCCTTCGCAGACAGTGTGCAAATACAGGCCGCGAAGAATATTTCTCGTCCTGTTAACCTCTTCTTCTCCTCCTCTTTTTTCAGAGGAAGCAAGAGACAAGCTCTTCGTTATCCAGGGGGGAAACCTGTTTGCCATCTTTTTCTATTTCCAGAGAGAACACTTCTGCAAATTCTTCTGTCAACCGCCGGCGGAAATCTTCCGGTTCAGGTCGCCTGCCCGATATCTCACTGATAGAAGTCACTGTTTTGCTTTCCCATCCGCAGGGCTTGATTAATGAAAAATAAGATAGGTCAGGATTGATATTGATACTGAATCCATGAAAAGTAATCCAGCCCTTTATGCCAATTCCTATAAAAGCAATTTTCTTCTCCCCCACCCAGACTCCGGTATGGTTTTCAATTCTCTGACCTTCTATTCCGTAAAATTTCAACGAACGAATGATTACTTCCTCGATATTTCTTAGATATCTATGTATATTTTTACCGTGAACCCTCAGGTCGAAAATGGGATAGCCCACAAGCTGCCCCGGACAATGGAGAGTAACGTCACCTCCCCTGTCGATTTCAAAAACTCTAATTCCTCTACTCTGCAATGACTCCTCGGAAACCAGGATATTTTCTCTTCTACCTCTCCTTCCCACAGTAACCACTGGCGCATGCTCCAGGAGAAGCAAAACATCATCGATTCTTCCTTCTCTCCTGAATTCACGGAGTCTTTTCTGCAGATAATAGGCCTTATCATAACTAACCAATCCCAGGTCTAATATTCTACATCCAACCATAATTCCCGTTTTCCCTATTTCTTCATTAAATCGATGGCTTCTCCGTGAGCATCGTGAGCTGCTTCAAATATTGCCTCACTCAAAGTTGGATGGCCGTGAACCATTCTCTCCAAATCCTTGGCGGTCGCCTTCCCTTTGATAGCCACGCTGGCTTCAGCAATCAATTCCGTCGCGTTCGGGCCGACTATATGTACTCCCAATATCTCATCAGTCTTTCTATCCGCCAATATTTTTACCAGGCCCACTCTCTTTCCCATAATAGTTGCCCGGGCATTGGCCAGGAAAGGAAATCTTCCCACGTTTACTTTGTAACCCATATCTTTTGCTTTCTCCTCACTGAGACCGACGCTGGCAACCTCCGGAAGGGAATAGATACAGTTGGGAATAACCCTGTAGTCGATTCTTGATTGCTTACCCATCGCGTTTTCACTGGCCACAATACCCTCACCGGAAGCGACATGGGCCAGAAGAACCCCTCCCACTACATCTCCAATGGCAAATATTCCCGGAAGATTCGTTTCCATCCTTTCATTTGCCAATATTCTTCCCTTTTCCGTTCTAATCCCTGCCTTCTCCAGATCAAGCCCCTCTGTATAAGGCTTCCTACCCGTGGCAACAAGCACTTTCCGGGCAATCTTTTCTTCTTTCCCTCGGGAAGTCTCTATTATAACTCTATTTTTGCCGTTGTCGGATACTATCTCTTTGACTTTGACTCCTGTATTTACTTCTATTCCGGACCTCGTCAGAAGTTTCTTCAGTTCTTCCGATATTTCTTTGTCTTCCGTGGGAATAATGCGCGGCAGGAGTTCAACGATTGTTACCTTACTTCCCAGGCTATTAAATATGGAAGCGAATTCCACACCAATAACCCCGCCTCCCACAATAAGAAGAGAAGAAGGAATCTCTTCCCATTCCAGAGCCTGGTCGCTGGTTATTACGTCTCGTTTATCCATGGAGATTCCGGGAATCCCGGCAGGGATAGAACCTGTGGCAATGATTAACTTTTTAGCCACAACCTTTTCTTTTGACCCATCGCCCTTCTCTACTTCTATCTCAATGGCATTATCATTGATTCTCTCAGTTAGTCTCCCCTTTCCTTTTATCACTTGAACGCCATAGCTTTTGAATAACTGACCTATGCCACTGACCAGTTGTCTTACTATTCTTTCTTTTCTCTTAAATATTTTAGAGAAATCTACGTTGACTTCTCCGGAATCTATTCCAAACTCGCCTCCCTTCTTGACTGAATGGAGAAGCTCGGCGCTTGCCAGCAGGGTCTTTGTGGGGATACAGCCTCTATTCACGCAGGTTCCTCCCAGTTCACCTTTCTCAACAACCGCTACTTTACCGCCCAGCTGGGAAGCCCTGATTGCCGCCACATAACCGCCTGGCCCCGCTCCAATTATGGCAATGTCATAATTTGCATTTGGACCCATTCTCATCTCCCTTAACTGCCCTGTGTCAAGGTACGGGGTTTTATAAGTTTAGAATAGTCCTTTGCCGGCTGGATAGCTCTCATTCTATCAAGTTTTCCTCTCTTCTTCAACTCATCATAAATAAGTGCCCAGGCACAATCGCGTTCAGGGTCAACCTCGCATTTCCCTTCCGAACTTCCCCCGCAAGGGCCGTTAAGAAGTCCTTTTGAGCAGCGAGAGATGGGGCAAATGCCACCGGTTATATCTAACACGCAATCTCCACAGAGACTGCACTTCTCTTCGAAATAGCCTGTCCTTACCACTTCTCCCAGGAAAAGGGTGTTGCATCCCGGATGGACCGGTTTTTCCATCTTTATCCTCTCGCCACTCTCTTTTACCGACTGGACGCCATTACCGCAAGTCATTACCAAAATAGCATCGCTTGCAGTAATCTTATCTTTATTCGCCTGGAAACTCTTCTTTACCTCAACGCTCTGGCAGGCCGGGTCTACGACTACCCAACCGTTTACTTTCTTACCCTGACTCTCCAATTTATCCTTCATAGTTTTAACTTCTTCTTCGCCACCAACTTTGCATACAGTGGCGCACTGCGCACAACCCACAATAAATATACTTTTTTCATCTTTCAAAAACGAAAGAATCTCCTCAAACGGTTTCTGCTCCATTATTATCATCCCCTACTCCTTTCTCAATCATAGGGACAAAAATTCAGGAAGAAATTCCTCAAGCGATGAACCAACTATCTTTTAATTTCTATCTATCCTTCTTCAATGATTCCCAGAACCTGTCCCGATTTTACCACTTCCCCTTCGCCAGCAGAAATTTTACTTAACACTCCGGAAACAGGCGCTTCAACCTGAAAACTCGCCTTCTCCGTAGTAATCTCTACTAAATCTTCTCCTTTGGTTACTTTGTCTCCCTCCTCGTGATGCCAGAAGGAGATAGTTGCTTCCTCTACTTCTTCGCCCATATCTGGCAAAATTATTTCTTTCATTATTTTCCCTCCAATGAGTAGTCACCCAGGCGTGCTGTTTACAATCCGCTAAAGATAAGAATCTCTCAGAACAATCCCACTGTCTTTCCCGTCTTATCGATGTCCACTTTGGTAGCAGCCGGGATTGAGGGAAGCCCGGGCATAGTGCTCATAGCACCCAAGAGAGGATATAGAAATCCGGCTCCTACCGATGCCCGGATATCTCGAATGGGTATCCTGTAATGGCGAGGCACACACTTTAGATTTGGGTCATGGGAAAGAGAGAGATGGGTCTTGGCCATATTAATGGGCATCTTGCCATAGCCCAATTCAGTATACAATTTAATCTTCTTTTCTGCAAGAGGAGCGTAATCTACCCCATCTGCTCCGTATATCTTCGTAGCTATTGTCTCAATCTTTTCCTTGATAGATGCATTGTCTGAATAGAGGAAACGCATCTGGTGTGGCTTATCGACTGCTGCCACCACTGCTTCCGCCAATTGAATGGCACCCTCGCCGCCTTTTGCCCAACAATCTACAGGGGCAGCATCTTCCGCGTCCGCTTCCAGAGCCTTTTTCCTCACAAATTCTATCTCCTTGTCAGTATCCGAAGTAAATCTATTAATCGCCACCACTGCGGGAACTCCGTGGATGTGGACATTTTCTATATGCTTTACAAGATTTTCGCATCCTTTCTCCAGAGCTTCCATATTTTCTTTGGCCACCAGTTTCTCATCCAAAGGTACTCCCGGCCGCACATTGAAGGCCCCACCATGCATTTTCAATGCCCTTACGGAAGCGACCACTACGCCACAATCGACTTTCAAACCGCTCTGCCGGCACTTAACGTTGACCAATTTTTCAAAACCACAGTCGGCACCAAAGCCACTCTCTGTAACTACGTAATCGGCCAGTTTAAGAGCTACCATATCAGCAATCGCCGAGTTATTTCCATGAGCCACATTGGCAAAGGGCCCGGCATGGTCGAAAACAGGCGTATTCTCCGTCGTCTGCACAAGATTGGGCTTAATGGCATCCTTCAACAAGACGGTCATTGCTCCCGCAATCTTAAGCTGTTCGGCAGTTACCGGTTTGCCATCATAAGTATAACCCACGACTATCCTGGCCAACCTCTTTCTCAAGTCAAACAGCCCTGTGGTTAGTGCCAGAATAGCCATTGTCTCGGTAGCCACGGTAATATCGTAACCTGTTTCCCGGGGATAGCCATTGGCCTTACCCCCCAGTCCAATAACTATGCTTCGCAGCGCACGATCACTGACATCGACGCATCTTCGCCAGGTAATACTGAGAGGATCAATGTTCAATCTATTTCCGTGAAGAATGCTGGCATCTATTGCCGCGGCTAAAAGATTGTGAGCCGATTCTACTGCGTGGGCATCTCCGGTAAAGTGCAGATTAATGTTCTCCATAGGAAGAACCTGAGAGTAGCCCCCTCCCGCGGCACCGCCCTTGATGCCGAATGTGGGACCCTTGGAAGGTTGGCGACAGGTGTTGCAGACTCTCTTTCCTATATTGGCTAAAGCCATTCCCAGGCCAAAAGCAGTCACTGTCTTCCCTTCTCCCAGGGGAGTAGGGGTAATCGCCGTTACTGTAATAAATTTTCCATTGGGCCTGCCTTTCAACCTCTCCAGAACATCGAGAGAGACCTTGGCCATGTACTTTCCGTAAGGTTCAATCTCGTCTTCCTTGATACCCAGAGACTGAGCGATTTCCACAACGGGCTTCATCTTCGCCTTCTGGGCAATCTCCAAATCACTTAACATATTCCGCCCTCCCTTCTAAGAACTTGACCAGATTCCAGAGAGCCCTGTTCAGTGGTGTTGGTATCCCTATTTTTTCCGCTTCCGAAACTATCGCACCGTTAATAAAATCTACCTCCGTTCTTTTCTTCCGCAAAATATCCTGCAGCATAGAAGAGATGTTGTCCCGGGAAGCGTAACAGGACTGCTCCACTTTCTCAAATACTCTCTCGTACGGTAGTCTGATTCCCTTCTTCAGAGGTACCCGCGCCGCCTCTTCCGCTATAAGTTTCATTGTCTCTTTTAAAAGGGGAGATTCCAACAATCGGCCATTCCTTTCTCTGATAATAGCTGTTAAAGGATTAATCACTGCATTGACCAATAGTTTACCCCACAACACACCCTCTATGTTATCAGAAATCTCCGTCTCTATCCCTGCCTGGCTGAAAACATCGGAAATCGATCTAATTCTTTCGCTTTCCCTGCCGTCAATCTCTCCCATCACTGTCTTTCCCGAACCGGCATGCCTTATTCTTCCTGCCTCCAGGACAGTAGCACCCTGATAAGTGATACCACCGACCACATTGCCCTTGCCTACGATTTCACTCATCCTCTCAATATTTCCCAGGCCATTTTGCAAAGTAAGCCAGACCGTCCTCTTTCCGGTAAGTGGTAAAGAATTTCCAGTAGCTTCTTCCGTATCGTACGCTTTGACAAAAAGAATAACTAAATGGCAGGGGCCTACTTCTTGAGGGTCTGTCGTTGCCTTTATTCTTATTGTTTCCTGTTCCGATTCCCTGGACTCAATGGCTTCACTTGCTTCTATGATCAGTCCTTCTTTATTTATCTTTTCCGCTCTCTGTTTATGCTTGTCAATCAGCCAAACATCCTGCCCTGCTCTGGTGAGCATTCCACCAAATAACCCACCCATTGCTCCCGCACCCACAATTCCTATCTTCATTTCTCAAGCCTGTCTCTTTTCGTCCCGGGGATTTGTGAAAATTTTCACAAGTTTTATCCAAAAAATAAAAAACTTCCGAGACCCAATTTTATAAAATTAATTTTAAAATTGTCAAGTAAATAAGGGAATTTCCCACGAGAAACTGTTTCTTTTTGAGCCATTAACATAGGTCAAAAAAATCATCTTACACGGATAATTTTCTCCGGCAGGGTAAATTCATTGCCCCCCACGTGTGAGAGTGGCCTGGCCTGTAAAAGGTTATACTTTCCTCTGGAAAAAAGCCCGCTTCTTACTTCCGCATCGATTATCCTTCCTACCACGATTAAGTGGTCACCGGCTTCGTACATTGCTTCCAGCTTACATTCAAACTGAGCCAGAGCTTCTGCCACTTTCGGCGATTTTATCTTTTTTGATCTCTTTTCCGTAAGGCGCGCTTTTTTGATTTCGCTCACTCCTTCAGGAAAATCTTCGCCACAGGTCCATAGTTGGTCAAGCATGTCCACGCCGGGAATATTGACTGCAAAATCTCCCGTTTCCCTGATATTGGATATGGTGTGGTGGTCGGGATCTGAGGCAAAAGCAATCATCGGCGGTTCCACCGAAGCAGGCATGACAAAACTAAAAGGCGCAGCATTGGAGACGCCCTTCTTGTTTACTGTGGAAATTAAAACAACCGCCCGGGGACTCAACAGCTTGTACCAGTATACCGGTTCTATTTTCATAACGTCCTCCCGAAACTCTGTTATTATCAGAAAAAAGTACCTGTCACTTTTTAGCAGGTGAGGTGGAGGGCAGCGATGGTTCTACCCGCTACGGAGAGTCGATTATATTCATCACATGCTTTCTTGGTTGTGTCTACGACCAATCTTATCCCCCGGGAAGTTATGCGATTTTTAACTTCCCTGGGGACTTCCATCAATCCCGAGGCTCCTGTGCCAATAATTAGAATCTCGGGCTTCTCTTGTATAGCTTTCTTGATGTCAACTACTTGCAGCCGGTGGCCTTCCTTCCGCCACCAATTACCGTCAACATGGTCGGGGTAGATTATCACATCAGAGGTGTACTCTTTTCCGTCGATAACTATCCTGCCAAAATCATACGCTTCTATCATTTTCCCCTTCCCAAAAGGTGACAGGTACATTTAAAAAAAGTACCTGTCCCTTTTTTCCAAGATGACGTTGAGTATCCTCTGGGAGGCCTTTCCATCGCCATAGGGGTTAACCGATTTAGCCATCCTGTCATAGATTCTCTTATTATCCAGTAACTTACAGGTCTCTTTAAATATTCTCTCCCTGGATAAGCCAACAACCTTTACCGTGCCTGCTTTCACTGCTTCCGGCCTTTCGGTAACTCTTCTGAGTAGTAACACCGGCTTACCCAAAGAGGGCGCCTCCTCCTGCAGCCCGCCGGAATCGGTTAATACTAAAAAGCACTTATTCAAAAGATTAACAAAATCGAGGTAATCTAAAGGTTTAATAAGATGGATGCGGGGAGAATTCTTCAGTATTTTATGGACAACTTTCTTCACCTCAGGATTGAGATGTACGGGATAGACAATTTCTAGATCGTCGTATTTGTGAACAAGTTTCCTAATACTCAAACAGATATTCTGCAGCGGATTCCCCCAATTCTCTCTGCGGTGTGCAGTGAGCAAGATTACTCTTCTATTATAGAAATCGATTTTTTTCAAAACGGGGTTCCTG
>CAYFRM010000041.1:0-12824 GCA_964345635.1 uncultured Clostridia bacterium | reverse complement strand
TATACTCCAGAACTACTCTTCGGTAACCCGGCTATCCCGATCTTCATCGGGACCCGTGGCTTTGCGTCCCACCCTTTCGGTGTGGTTTGCTATTATCGGAGTTCGTATTCTATTTTCATCATTATATTATCACAGGTTTTCTTAATTGTCAAGGACAAAGTTGTAAATTTTACCCGCCTATAAATCCACTATTTTTTAACCGATATTTTAATAGACCCGCAGTAGCCAACATTACCCCAGAAATCCTCAGCCCCCACCCTCAAATGGTACGTTCCTTCCTCCAAATTTGTCGGGTCAACTGTAATGGAATAGGGAGCTCTAAAGGCAGGTCTTCCTGTCCTCACCCATTTCTTAGCCTGCTTTGCGCTTTTCTCATGAGATACTTCCAGCCACGCCTTCACGATATCTCCACCTGATACCGAAGCAGTGACCGTTCTCTTTTCTTCGATTTCTTCGCCATCGCCAATATTCGTAATTTCCACGGATACCCTCTTCTCATTGGCTGGCACAAGTTTAATCGCCAGGGCAGGTTCGAAAATAGTAACCGAACGGCTCAAAGAGGAGGGAGGTTTACCCTTCGATTCCTGGTCGAGCCAGGTATTGACTTCCTTGCTCCCCCAGGCACTAGCCAGAATCGGTGATACCTGAGCGGAATTGAGATTCTCATCCGGTGACCAGATGGCCACGTAGTTTTCTTTATCGTACCTTACCAGGCCCAGGGGAATCTCAACCCAGAACCACCTTGCCTCCCCTACTTCCTCCAGGGCTTCCTCGGGATCACCTTCCATTGGAATATCCTCCTCGGAAACTAATACAAAAGAGTTCTTCTTATCCCAGCCGGGGGAAGAACTAATTCCAATATATATCTTACCCAAATGCGGTGAGGACACTTTCTTCTCCAATTCTTTTATCTTCTTACTTATCTCCTGGAAACTCTCGTATTGCAACTGTTTTGCCGATTCTTCTCTCTTTTCCTCTGGCAAATTTTTTAACCGCTCAAAGTGGTTCTTTGCCAGCTCAAGCTGCCTCCTGATAACGTTCTTGGCCCTGCCCAGTTTGGCTCCCAAATAAGCCTTTACGTAATTACCTTCGGGCGCCCCGGGCAGTTTGGTAACCCAGGCATGGTTATATCCCACGTACCAGTTGCCATCCCAGCCACTGGTAGCAAATAGGGCAAAATCGTTCAGATTCTCAACCTCTGCGATTACCACCGGGTAGCGATCTTCAGAAGCGGTTAACTCTTGCGCGCTGAAACTCTCCACCAGCAAAAAGCTAAGAAACAAGATGACTAACCGAAAAGATTTTTTACTACTGGCCACTCTCGGGTTTCTCCTCTTTTTCAGTCTTTATTTCTATTCGGAGCTGATTTGCTACCATCTCAGCAACCCTTTGCACGCTTCTATTCTTATCATTCAGAGCCTTCTTAATACCATCAACCACAGGTTCGGTAGTCTCACCAATAAAACCCAACGCTCTTAATGCTTCTGTCTTGATTCGTATATCTTCGTTTTCCAGTTCTTTCATAGCGACGTCAAGACCCGACTTATCGCCTAATTTTCCCAAGGCACTGGCAGTGGCACAGCGAGTCCTGGCATCTTCGTCTTCTAACAATTCTTTCAAGGGCTCGATTGCGTTTGCTACCCTCAAATTTCCCAGTGATTCAGAAGCGTACAATCTCACTCGCACTTCTTCATCCTCTAGCGCCTCAATCAAAGCCTTGCCAGCCTCAGGGTCACCCAGTCTGCCCAGAGACCTGGCTGCTGCAGCGCGGATTCGTCTCTTCTCATCTTTCAAAGCTTTCACCAGAACCGGCGTCGCTCTCTTATCTCGCAAATTACCCAGGACCTGAGCTGCACTTATGCGCACTCCCTCATTCTCATCTTCAGCTAAAGACTCAATTAGAGGCAGAACACTCTCCCGGTCTCTAATATATCCCAAAGCAACGACCGCGCTAATGCGCACCCCGTCGTGTTCGTCTTTCAAAGCCTTGATTAAGGCGGGAGTAGCCGATTTGTCTCTCAGATTACCCAAAGCATCTGCGGCGTTTACTCTCACGCCAAAATCCTCATCCTGAAGAGATTCCATCAAGGGAGATAAACTTGCTTTATCCCTCAGCCTGCCCAGACTCTCTGCCGCTTTCCTCCTCTCTCCCACGTCTTCACTGTCAAGCTTCTCTATGGCTTGCTTCACTTCTGGCCGCATCTCTTTTTCCTGAGCCCAAATAAAAGCCATAGAACCTAGAAAAAATAGAACTACAAAAAGCACAAAACATTTGAACTTTTGCTTCATCATTTTACCTCCTTAAATTTTCCAATAATACTTTTTATCACTATTATATCGTTCTTTGCCCTTCCCAGCAACAAAAATTTTCAATCATCCTTCCGCTAAAGCGAAAGTTTAGGCCATAATCTGATGCCTCTATGTGCTAAAGCACATAGCTTCCTTCCCCAAAATGGTGCCTGTTATCTTCTTTTTAGTATTTTACTTTTACCAGAAAAAGTCCCTGGGGAGGAGCGGTCCGAGCACGCAACCTGGAGCTTTTCCCGTGCAGCAGTGCCCTTACGTATTCCGGATCGATTTTCCCCCTTCCCACTTCAATTAGAGCTCCTACTATTCTTCGCACCATTTTATACAGAAAGTAATCGCCTTCAATCTGCAGGATATATAAGTTCTTCTCCTTTCCAATCTTGAACTCTCTGACGGTGCATTGTCTACTTTTTCTCATCATCCCTGTGACGGAAAAGGGAGAAAAGTCGTATTTCCCCACGAAATACTTACCGGCCTCTTTTATTTTTCCCCAGTCAAGAGGTCCGGGGATATACCAGGAGAATCTCCTCGCCAGTGCGGAAGGAAAGAATCGATGCAGAATCTGGTAGCGATATATTTTACTTTTGGCACTATAGCGGGCATGAAAGTTAGCCGGAACTTCCTTAACTTCTTTTATAACGATATCCGAAGGAAGGAGGCTGTTTAATGCTTTAATCAGTCTGTCACAAGTCAATCTCTCATTTATGGTTTTGAAACTGGCAACCTGCCCCAGAGCGTGGACCCCCGCGTCGGTGCGCGCTGCCCCGATCAGTCTTATCTTTTCTTTCAACATTCTTTCCAGAATTTTTGTTACCGCGCCTTGAACGGTCGGTTTTTTCTTCTGGATTTGCCAGCCAAAATAGTCGGTTCCGTCGTATTCAATGGTTAGTTTTATGTTTCGCATTCCGAGATGTTATAGAATTATGATAGCTATCGCGAACGCAACGATTATCAAAATTGTCAACAGGTCGAAGGTTCCCAACTTTGTCGCTTCCACGTCTCCCCTTGGTTTATCCGGGTCATAGGCTCGCGACTCCATGGCCTGAGCGAATTCATCAGCACGCCGGAAGAGGTTAACCAGAAGAGGCAATAGAATGGGAATAATGGCCCGGATTCTTTTGATAGGATTCTTATGGGAAAAATCCGAGCCCCGCGACTTCTGTGCCTTAATAAGTTTATCCATCTCCTGGAAAAGTAAAGGTACAAACCTCAAAGAGAGAGTCATCATCATAGCAATCTTGTGTGAAGATATCTTCACTATTTTCAAGGGAGAAAGAAGAAATTCCAGTCCCTTAGTCAATTTTTGAGGCGAGGTGGTGAGAGTAAGAAGGGAAGCAACAAGTATCAGAAAAATTAGCCTCAAGGCGATGAACGTTCCCAGGAATAAACCCTGCTCGGTAATCTTCAGTGGGCCGAATGAAGCAATTACAGTTCCGGAAGTGAATAGTAAGTGCAGGAGGAAAGTAAATACGATAATCCACAGTAGAGGCAAAAGACCTCTAAGGACAAACTTAACAGAGAGATGCGCTATGAGAATTACGGCCAGCAAAAAAATAGCCAGGAGAAAATAGCTCCACAGGTTCTTAAGAAGAAATATTGATAGAGATATGACCAGAACCGCTATAATCTTTGTCCGTGGATCGAGCCGGTGGACAAGAGAATGGTCAGGCACATAACGGCCGATAGTGAGACTATTTAAGAAGGACATTCAGGACCCCAGCATTTTCCTGTTAATCAACGCTTCCCCTATTTGAACCGCATTCAGAGCAGCCCCCTTGATGAGGTTATCGCTTACTATCCACATATTGAGTCCGCTGGATAGGGATTGGTCCTCTCTAATGCGGCCAACGAAAGTCTCATCGCTATCGGCAGCCTTTGTGGCTAGCGGGTATTTTAATTTACTGATATCGTCTACAACTACTATTCCTTTTGTTCTGTTTAAAATCTCTCGGGCTTCCCGGGGAGTAAGCTTCTTTTCTGTCTCAATATTTACTGCTTCCGAGTGGCCACGAAAAACGGGTACGCGGACACAGGTGGCGGTGATGGCCAGAGAGTCATCCTCCATTATCTTTCTTGTCTCGTTGACCATCTTCATCTCTTCTTTTGTGTAACCGTTATCCAGAAACACGTCGATCTGCGGAATGCAATTGTAGGCAATCTGGTGAGGGAAGACCATTGGTTTTACTTTTTTTCCAGAGGCAATAGCACTAACCTGCTCTTCCAGTTCCGCCACTGCCTTCTGGCCTGCGCCGGAGACTGCCTGATAAGTGGAGACAACAATCCTCTTAATTCTGGCTTTCCTGTGCAAGGGAGCCAGCACAACCACCATTTGAATCGTTGAGCAGTTGGGATTAGCAATGATTTTTTTATCTTTGGATAAAGTATGGGAATTTATTTCCGGAACGACTAATGGCACTCCCGGGTCCATTCTCCAGGCACTGGAGTTATCAATCACAAATATGCCTTCCTTGGCAGCAAGGGGAGCATACTCCCGGGAAATAGCAGCACCAGCAGAAAAAAGTGCAATATCTAATCTGGTTGGCAAGCCCGGCTTCTCTTTCCGCGAAGAGACCTTGAAGGAAGAGGGATTCAGTTCCTCTACGACAATCTCTTTCCCTTTAAATTTTAATGTTTTTCCCCGGGAACGCCCGGAGGCAAAGAGTCTTAAGTTAGCCAGGGGAAAATTTCGCCTCTCCAGCGTTCTAACCATTTCTCCGCCCACGAGCCCGGTCGCTCCCACTACACCCACATTATACAAAAAAGGGGACAGGCTACTTTTTCTCATCTTTCTTTGTCCTTTCCTTCGGTCTCCCCCTCGGTCTAAGGGTAGATTCCAGCCCTAGCTCTTCACTTACCTGCATCTGCCACATTGATGTGCCATAAGGAGATTGGCGATTGATACTCTGGTGAATCTTCTCCAACTCCTTTTCTGTCAGGGGCTCATCCACAAATCTATTCCAGTTCTGAGGCAACTTTAGTGGGATTTCATCAACCAATGAACGCGACCTTTCACCAATTGCTTCTCTATGAGAAGACCACGGCCAATCCTTGGCTGAATTGACCAAACCAGCCCTCCCCGGATTACCCTCAACATACCTCAGCACCGTTAATAAATGGTTGTCACTTTGTATAATAAAACTCTTGAAACGCCCCTGCCATATATGACCACTGCTTCCATAATGTCGATGATAACGCCGCACATGACTGGTCATCAGCCATTGCGTCCCTTTGCTCAACTCTTCAGCCCGGGCGGGCACCGCTACTATATGGAAATGGTTCGGCATTAAGCAATATGCAAGAATCTTTAGAGTATGCCGAACCTTCGCCTCTTTCATCAAATCGATAAAAGATTCATAATCCTGGTCTTTATGGAAAACTTCCTGCCCGCCGTTTCCCCGGTTAAGCACATGGTAAATAAAGCCATTAACCAAACCCCTCGCAAATCTTGGCATCGGATAATTCTTTCAATAAAAAAGTAGCCTGTCCCCTTTTTTAAATATAAGTGGCGATGAGGTCGCCAACTTCTGAGGTGGATAGGCCCATCTTTCCCGCGCTCAGGCCTTTTATCTTTCCCGAAGATAGAGCTTTCCGAACGGCCCTGTCGATTAACTTTGCCCCTTTCTCCTCACCTAGATTTTCCAGAAGCATTTCCCCGGCAACTATAGTAGCAATCGGATTTATTACATTCTTTCCCGCGTATTTGGGAGCGCTTCCGTGAATCGGCTCAAACATGCTAACTCCTTCGGGGTTGATATTCCCTCCTGCTGCCACTCCCATTCCGCCCTGAATCATTGCTCCCAAATCGGTTATGATGTCCCCGAACATATTGCAGGTGACAATAGTGTCGAACCATTCGGGATTCTTAACGAACCACATACAACAGGCATCGACGTACGCGTGGTCTTTCTCCACGTCGGGATACTCTTCGCCCACTTTATAAAATACTCTCTGCCAGAGGTCGTGAGCGAATGTCAGGACATTCGCCTTATCCACAAGAGTCAACTTCATCTTCTTTTTTCTTTTTCTCGTAAATTCAAATGCATACTTGACGCACCTTTCCACGCCTTTTCTCGTATTGACCATCTCCTGTATAGCAACTTCCTCGGATGATCCCTTTTTTTCAAACCTTCCTACGCCCAGGTATAGACCTTCCGTATTTTCTCTCACTACCACGAAATCTATATCCTCTGGCTTCTTATCTTTCAGAGGAGTGGGAACCCCGGGATAAAGAATAACCGGCCTGAGGTTGATATACTGGTCGAGCCCAAAGCGCAGTCTCAGGAGAAGCCCTTTCTCTAATATGCCTGGCTTCACCTGGGGATGGCCTACTGCCCCTAAATATATGACGTCGAGCTTTTTCATCTCTTCCAGTGCAGAGTCGGGAAGAACTTCTCCCGTTTTCAAATATCTCTCGCCGCCAAAATCGTAATTTACGGTCTCGTATTCAAACCCCGCTCTTTTTGAAGCAGCGTCTATGACTTTGAGCCCTTCTTCAATGACTTCCGGACCCACTCCATCTCCCGGTATAACTCCAATCTTATACACCTAAACCCCCGTTTTCATTGGAAGATTCCCTGCTCGTTAGGGATTTCGCCTTTTACGTTTTAAGTTCTCCTTTGCGTAATTCAAGAGCCCCCCGGCTCTTATTATCTCCTGGATAAATTCAGGAAAAGGTTGCACCTTATAATTTTCTCTCTTAGAGAGGTTAGTTATTCTACCTTTACTCAAGTCGATCAATATATCGTCTCCCGAATCTATTCTCTCCGACGCCTTCTTGCTTTCCAAGATGGGCAGTCCGATATTGATAGCGTTGCGATAAAAGATGCGGGCAAAGGACTCTGCTATTACGCAGGAGATGCCAGCTCCTTTAATAGCTATAGAAGCGTGTTCACGGGACGAGCCGCAACCAAAATTCTTGCCTGCCACTATACAATGTCCTGTTATTGAGGGACGGCCCAATTTTCTTATGAAATCTTCGTCGACTCCCTCCATACAGTGTCTTGCTAACTCTTTAGGGTCGTAAGTGTTTAAATATCTCGCGGGAATAATATCATCCGTATTGATATTATCCCCGAATTTATAGGCTTTTGCTTTAATCTCCATTTTAATCCCTATAATGTTTCGGGGCTGGCGATTTTTCCCGCAATAGCTGAGGCTGCAGCAACTGCGGGATTGGACAGGTATATTTCGGCTTTGGGATGTCCCATCCGACCGGCAAAATTTCTGTTTGTAGTGGCTATTGCCTTTTCTCCTTCAGCCAATACTCCCATATGGCCGCCGAGACAGGGGCCGCAAGTGGGAGCGGAAACCACTGCTCCGGCATCGATAAATGTCTCCAGAAGACCTTCGTTCAATGCTTCCCGATAGACTCTCTGGGTAGCGGGAATTATTATTAACCTCACACGCGAATCAACCTTTCTTCCCTTCAAAACTTCCGCACTTATCCTAAGGTCTTCGATCCTTCCGTTGGTGCAGGAGCCGATGACTACCTGGTCAATCTGGACATCTCCTACTCTGCTGATCGGCCTGGTATTGGAAGGTAGAGAAGGAAAAGCAACCTGTGGTTCAATTTTGCTGCAATCATACTCAATAACCTTGGCATAGCGAGTGCTTTTCCCCGGGCGGATAATCTCATAAGGTCTTTCTGCCCGGGCCTCAATATATTCAATAGTCTCCTCATCCGGCTCAATAATTCCACTCTTCGCGCCTGCTTCCACCGCCATATTGCATATAGTCAGACGATCAGCCATACTTAACCGTGTGATAACAGGGCCGGTAAACTCCATAACCTTGTATAGAGCCCCGTCTACCCCGATATCTCCGATGGTGTGAAGAATCAAGTCTTTTCCCGAGACCCACTTGTTCAATTTTCCTTTATAAACGAACTTGATTGTCTCAGGAACGCGGAACCAGCATTTACCGGTAAGCATGGCGAAAGCCAGATCCGTCGAGCCCACGCCACAGGCAAAAGCTCCCAATGCTCCGTAAGTGCAGGTATGGGAATCGGCTCCGATGACCAGGTCACCCGGAACGACAACGCCTTCTTCGGGAAGCAACGCGTGTTCAATCCCCGCTTTTCCTACCTCATAATAGTGCCTCAAACCCTGTTCCCGCGCAAAACTTCTGAGAATCCGACATTGCTCGGCCGATTTGATGTCCTTGTTGGGAGTAAAATGGTCGGGCACAAGCACGACTCTATCCGGGTCAAAGACTTTACTTCCTCCTGCTTTCTTAAATTCTTCGATCGCCAGAGGTGCGGTTACGTCGTTTCCCAGGGCAATATCTACTTTAGCCTCAATGAAGGTGCCCGGGACAACGTTCTTTTTGCCGCAGTGTCTGGCCAAAATTTGTTCGGCAATTGCCATACCCATGATGGAACCACTATTTCTCTTTTATTGATTTCCCGAAAAATGTACCTGTCACTTTTTTCTTTTCTTAACAATCATCCTGTTCAAGGCATTAAGATATGCTTTGGCACTGGCTTCGATTATGTCGGTGGATGTACCCCGGCCGGTTACTATATTTCTAAAATCCTCAGCCCGGCCGGCAGCAATGGGCGCAACCTTAACCGTAACCTCGCCCAAGGCGTCCTTGCCCACGGAAACCGACCTGAGGCTGTAATCGATCAGCCTGCATTTGACACCGGTAATTCGGTCTATTGCCCGGAAAGCAGCATCCACCGGGCCATCGCCACAGGAAGCTTCCTGCAGGACTTCACTCCTGGTCGTCTTACCGGGTGCAATCAACTTACTTAACCTCACCGTTGCCGTAGGAACCACTTTATTCCCTGTAGTCACGTTTATATATTCCAATTTGTATATCTCGGGGATAAGAGATATCTGGTCTTCAATTACAGCTTCGATGTCTTCATCAAAGATGTCTTTTTTCTTATCCGCAAGCAATTTAAATTGCTCAAATGTCTTATCCACGTCCTGGTTGCTCAATTTGTAACCCAACTCCTGCAACTTCCTGCGAAAAGCATGGCGTCCCGAGTGTTTCCCCAGGACGAGTTTCCTGCCCCCTAATCCCACCGATTGGGGAGTCATAATCTCGTAAGTCAATCTCTCTTTTATTACTCCGTCCTGGTGTATTCCTGCCTCGTGAGCAAAGGCATTGGCACCAACGATAGCCTTATTGGGTTGAACTATAATGCCCGTAAGTTTACTGACCAGACGGCTTGTCCGGGCAATCTCCCTTGTCTCGATATTCGTATAGAAAGGAAGCAGGTCTTTTCTTGTCCTCAAGGTCATCACCATCTCTTCCAGAGAAGCGTTCCCCGCCCTTTCTCCGATACCGTTAATAGTGCACTCAATCTGCCTGGCCCCCAGAGAAATAGCTTCCAGTGAATTGGCGGTGGCCAATCCTAAATCGTTGTGACAATGGACGCTAATAATCGCCTTGTCAGAATTGGGAACCCTTTCCATTACCATCCTGATTATTCTCCCAAACTCTTCCGGCAGCGCATAGCCCACGGTATCCGGGATATTGATTGTAGTAGCCCCGGCGTCAATTGTTTCCTCCACTACGCGACAAAGAAAATCCGGGTCAGAACGCACAGCATCTTCCGGCGAAAACTCCACATCGTCAGTAAATTTTTTCGCATATTTTACCGCAGCCACTGCTTCCTTAAGGACCTCTTCTCTCGACTTTCTCAATTTATACTTCAGGTGAATGTCACTGGTAGCGATGAAAGTATGAATGCGCGGTTTTTTGGCATACCTTACTGCATCCCAGCAGACATCGATGTCTCTCTTTGTAGCCCGCGCCAGGCCGGCGACTGTCGGCTTCCTGATCTTTCCGGCAACCAGCTTCACCGCCTGGAAATCTCCCGGCGAAGACACGGGGAAACCGGCTTCAATAACGTCCACGCCCAGCTTCTCCAATTGTTCGGCAACTTCTAATTTCTCCTTCATATTCAGGCTCGCCCCGGGAGATTGCTCTCCATCTCTTAAGGTGGTATCGAATATTAATATTCTCTCTTTTTTCAATGCCATTTCTCTTCCTCCGCTTACTGAGCAAAACTTTTAGCGCTGTTTAACCCACTCCAGCCGCAACCTGTAAAACTTCCATAGTCCATTCACTATACCCAATAGTGTATAACCAACGAAATATATAAGAAAGATTATAGAAATCAGCTCGGTAGAAAAAAACCAGATAACCAATGCCACCACCATCAGCATCAAGATTTTGAACGGCTGCCTCTTGGTAAGTCTTACTTTCTTCAAATTTACGTACTTGATTTTGCTCACCATGAGAAAAGACAAGACTATCATAATCAGCGGGATGGCGCTGAAGAAAAGATGCGTCTCCTTTGCCCAGAAGGGCAAAACATGGAACGAAGCTAACATACCGCCGGCCACAGGAATGCACAAACCGTCGAAATAAGCGATATCTTTCTCCGCAACTCTGACATTGAACCTTGCCAGCCGCAAAACTCCCCCAATGACAAACAGGAAAGCTACCAATACTCCCCCTCTCATATCTTTTAAAACCACCTGGTACGTCAGAATCGAGGGAGCCAAACCAAAAGAGATTAAGTCGGCCAAAGAATCGAACTCCAGACCAAACCTACTGGTGGACCTGGTTAGTCGGGCAATTCTCCCGTCAAAGACATCCAGAATAACTGCCAGAAGTATCGCCCAGGCACTGGAAGTGAAATTTCTCTCAATCGAAGAAATGATAGAATAGAATCCCAACCCGGCATTTCCCAGCGTGAAAAGTCCGGGAACAAAATAGATCCCTTTCTTCACTTCAAACCTCCATCCCTCATAAAATTACCAATGGACAGTTTCAAAAACCTTGATGCGTGCGATTTCCCGAGGGAAATTTCCCCAGGAGAGTTTCACCCCCAACTACTCTGTCTCCTCTCTTTACTTTAATCTCCACTTCTTGACGAAGATATACTTCTGCCCGTGAGCCAAACCTTATCATTCCAATTCTCTGCCCGGCAATTAGATTGTCTCCTTTTTTGCACCAGCAGCATATCCGGCGGGCAACCCTGCCTGCTATTTGCTTTACCAAAATTTTCTCTTTACTAGAATCGGGTTGGTCACTATTTTGAATACCAATGAGATTACTCTCATTATTCCCGGAAGCTTCTTCTGTATAGGCAGCCACAAACTTGCCCGGTTTGTACTTAATCCATTCCACCTTCCCCTTTACCGGCGACCTTTGCACGTGAACGTTAAATACGGACATAAAGATTCTGACTACCTTTACCCGGGCATGGAAAAAGTTGTCTTCTTCAACTTCCGAGATATCTACTACCTTGCCATCCGCAGGGGAGAGAATTAAATCTTCTCCTGCGGGAGCTTTCCTTTCCGGGTCACGAAAGAAAAAAAGAGTCAGCAACGCCAAACCAAATAAAAACAGGCTGCCAGTTTTCCAGAAAAAAAAGAGAACCAGCGCCGCTATTAAAAGAGGTAAAATAAATTTCCAGCCGTCCTTAACGATCTTCATCTTTTATTTATTTTTTCTTCAGCCAGGGCATCATTCCCCGTAATTTTGCTCCCACGATTTCCAGGGGATGCTCGGCCCACTCCTTTCGTCCCTTGTTGAACACCGGGCGACCTATCCGGTTCTCCAGAAGCCATTCCCGGGCGAACTCACCGGAACGAACCTCGTTAAGAATTTTCTTCATTTCCCGCCTGGTCTTCTCAGTAATAATCCTTTTACCCCGGCTGTACTCTCCGTACTCCGCAGTGTCGGAAATGGAATAGTTCATCCAGCCAATGCCGCCTTCCTGAATCATGTCGATAATCAGTTTCATCTCGTGGAGGCACTCAAAATAGGCAATTTCCGGTTGATACCCGGCTGCCACAAGAGTTTCAAAGCCAGCCCTGATCAACTCCACGAGCCCGCCACAGAGAACCACCTGCTCGCCAAAAAGGTCGGTTTCCGTCTCTTCCGCAAAAGTGGTCTCAATTACTCCCGCGCGGGTTCCTCCTATACCTTTAGAATAGGCCAGCGCCAGCTCCTTTGCCTTACCGGAAGCATTCTGATAAACGCCGATCAGGTTGGGAGTACCTTTTCCTTCCCGGTACATTCTTCTCACCAGATGACCCGGCCCTTTGGGAGCAACCAATATTACGTCCACATTTTCGGGGGGGATAATCTGGTAAAAGTGAATGTTGAATCCGTGAGAAAAGCCCAGAACCGCACCCTTTTTCAATTTACCAGCCACCTCATTTTTATAAACCACCGCCTGGACATCGTCGGCAACCAGCATCTGAACCCAGTCAGCATTTTCCGTTGCTTTGCCCGCAGAAACCGGCTTCCATCCGTCTTTAACCGCTTTTTTCCAATTCTCACTTCCTTCCAGTTCAGCCACGACCACGTTTAAGCCGCTATCCCGCAAATTCTGACTTTGCGCATGCCCCTGGCTTCCATAGCCAATGATTGCAATTTTCTTTCCCTTCAAGAGCTTCAAGTCCGCGTCCCTATCATAGTATACATTTGCCATAAAATCCTCCCCCGAAATTTACAAAACATTGCACAACTTGAAATTGTACCTACAC
>CAYFRM010000040.1:0-63564 GCA_964345635.1 uncultured Clostridia bacterium | reverse complement strand
ATTGAGTCGGCTTTGACTTCGGCCTTTCGCAAACATTCCGGAAAAAAGCAGAAATTTGAGGCGCACGTAGATCCGGAATCCGGAGCGATTACTGCCTACGTCAAGAAGAAGGTGGTAAGTAAAGTAGAAAACCCTTATATTCAGATAGCGAAAAAAGAAGCATTGAAGCTGGACCCGGCAGTGAAAGTAGGTGACGAGATAAAAATCAAAGTGGAGACCAAAGAGTTCGGAAGAATTGCCGCGCAAACTGCGAAACAGGTAATTGTCCAGCGCATTCGGGAAACCGAAAGGGAGAATCTATTCAAGGAGTTCAAAGAGAAAGAGGGGACATCTATTAATGCCGTGGTTCAGAGGTTTGCCCGGAAGAACGTTATCGTCGATTTGGGAAAGGTAGAAGCTACCTTGCCGGAGTGGGAGCAGATACGTGACCATAAGTACGAGCTTTTTGAAAGGTTCAAGGTTTACATATTGAAGGTGGAACAATCGCCACGCGGCCCGAAGATTACCGTTTCCCGAACGCATCCGGGTTTGGTAAAGAGACTTTATGAATTGGAAGTGCCGGAAGTAAACGACCGCACTGTGGAAATAAAACAAATAGTCAGAGAGCCGGGATACCGGTGTAAAGTGGCCGTGTTTTCCCATAATGAAAAGGTCGACCCCGTGGGCGCCTGCGTAGGAGTAAAAGGTTCAAGAGTTCAGGCAATTATCAATGAATTGAATGGAGAGAGGATGGATTTAATTTCTTATAGCCCGGACCCCGCCACCTATATTGCCAATTCTCTCAGCCCGGCGAAGGTAATAAACGTATCTCTGGAAAAAGATAAGAAAAATTCCCTGGTAGTAGTTGCTGACGACCAACTCTCTTTGGCCATCGGCAAAGCAGGTCAAAACGTGCGTTTGGCTGCCCGGCTAACAGGCTGGCATATCGATATCAAGAGCGAATCGCGGATGAAAAAGGCAAAAGAAGTAGCAGTTAGCGATCTTACTAAACTCTCAGGAGTAGGCAAGGTCACGGCCGAGGTTTTATCTCAGCACGGATTTACGACCATAAAAAAGATAGCCTCATCTTCGATTTCCGAACTAACCAAGATTTCCGGAATCGGAGCCAAATTAGCAGAGAAAATTCACAAGGCTGCTAGGAAAGAAGGCAAGAAAAATGAAGGTAAAGGAACTGGCTAAGGAACTTAATATTTCTTCCAGGAAATTATTGGCAAAAATTTCGGAGTTAAGAATTAAAGTGAAAAGCGTCGAGGATTCCCTGACGGCTCAGGAAGCGAAAAAAGTCAAGAGTTCCCTTGCCGGCAAGAAAAAGAAGAAAACTCCTGTCAAGAAAAAGGTTTCCGGGAAAAAAGTAAGCGCCCGGGTAGCAAAAAAGAAAGAAGTTGGCGTTAAAAAGAAAAAAGCGCCTGTTGCGCGACGAAAGAAGGCTGTTAAACGGGCGGTAACCAAAGAGAAACCTACCCCTCTGCCTCCGGTTGAGATACCAAAGCCGGCAGAGAAGAAAGTCCCCGAGAAAAGACGCCCTGTAGTGGAAGAGGTTAAAAAAGAGAAAAAAGTAGTTCCTGAAGTACCAGAAAAACTAAAAGAAGAGAAGGTTACCCTGCCTCCAGGTAAAATCATTAAGATAGACGAAACGATTACAGTGAGCGAGCTAGCCAGTAAAATGGAAGTAAAGGTAAGTGAACTTATCAAAAAGTTGCTATCCCAGGGTATTTTGGCCACAATCAATCAAAGGCTGGATATTGATACTGCTACGCTCGCTGCCGGGGAGTTCGGTTTTGGAATAGAGGTAGTTCCCTTATACGGGGAAGAACTTCTGGAAGAGAAAAAAGAAGATGCATCCTTGCTTGAGCCGCGGCCGCCGATAGTGACGATAATGGGACATGTAGACCATGGTAAAACATCGTTACTTGACGCGATTCGAGAATCCAAGATTATTTCCAAGGAGTCGGGTGGAATTACGCAACATATCGGAGCATACCATATCAGCGTGGATAAAGGAGATATCGTATTTCTGGATACTCCCGGGCACGAAGCCTTTACAGCTATGCGAGCTCGGGGAGCCCAGGTGACTGACATAATCGTTCTAGTTGTGGCTGCCGATGAAGGAGCCAAGCCACAAACCGTAGAAGCCATAGATCATGCCCGCGCGGCGGGAGTGCCAATTTTGGTGGCGGTTAATAAGGTAGACTTACCGAATGCCAACGTGGAAAAGGTAAAACAGGAATTGAGTCAATATAACCTTGTTTCTGAGGACTGGGGCGGCAAGACTATTTTTGTGGAGGTCTCCGCCAAAGAAAAGATTGGCCTGGATAATCTTTTAGAGATGATCCTTTTGGAAGCGGAGATGCTGGAATTAAAGGCGAATCCTAATAAGAAAGCCCGGGGAACGGTCATTGAGGCGAGATTAGACAAGCAGCGGGGTCCGGTAGCTACTGTTTTGGTACAGACTGGCGCGTTGGAAGTCGGCGATGCTTTTGTTTCCGGTTTTTCGGCAGGTAAAGTGAGAGCGATGATTGACGATAGAGGTAGAAAAGTCAAAGGTATTGGTCCTTCCATGCCTGCAGAGGTTCTAGGGTTTTCCAGTCTACCGCAAGCCGGGGATAAATTTTATGCCCTGGAGAGTGACAGGGCAGCGAGAGAAATTAGTGAGATACGGCAGAGAACCAGACGGGAAGAGATTCTGTCGCGGAGAAGGAGAATTACATTAGAAGACTTGCACGAGCAGATTGCGTTGGGAAAGCTTAAGGAACTCAAAATAATCGTCAAGGCGGATGTTCAGGGTTCCGTGGAAGCGCTCTGCGATTCTCTGCAAAAATTGAGTACTCAGGAAATAACTTTAAACGTAGTCCACAGGGGAGTAGGCGGAATCAATGAAAGTGACGTGATGTTGGCTGCCGCCTCCAATGCAATTATCATTGGCTTTAATGTTCGTCCCGGGCCGAGCGCTGCGGAATTAGGGGAAAAAGAAGGAGTTGATATCCATACTTATAGGGTTATCTATGAAGCCGTTGAGGAAACGAAGAAAGCGATGGAGGGGCTTCTGGAGCCCGAGTTTAAGGAAATTCCCCTGGGCAGGGCTGAAGTAAAACGCACGTTCAGAATTCCCAGGGTAGGTTTGGTAGCCGGTAGTTCCGTGACCAAGGGAAAAATCACCCGCCAGAGTAGAGTGCGCTTGTTGCGGGATAACGTTATAATTTATGAGGGTAAAATAGCTTCTTTAAAAAGGTTCAAAGATGACGTGAGAGAAGTCGACGCGGGTTTTGAATGCGGAATAGGGCTGGAGAATTTTAACGACGTAAAAGAAAACGACATTCTGGAAGCCTTCACTTTAGAAAAAATTGCCCGCAAATTATAACAATTGAATACAAAGTAGTGTAGGGCTTTACCCCGTTAGAAATGGATGTTAGAGATTCTCTTGGGGGAATTTCTAACGGGGTAAAGGGCTACGCTACAGATTTACTAATAGCGGATGAGGAGATGGTTTCTGGTTTAGGGCGTATTACTCTCTATCTTCTGGAAAAGCCGAATTCTCTCAAAGAGAAGAGAAGGGTGGTTAAGAGTCTTAAGGATAGAGTGAGGGCCAGGTTTAACGTTTCCATCTCCGAAGTGGATAGCCAGGATTTATGGCACCGCGCCACTTTGGGAATTGCGTTAGTTTGTTCCGACAGGAAACAAGCACAATCAATAAGTGACAAAATAATCGAATTTATTCGGGAAGCGAAGAAAGTAGAAATTATCGAGCATGATTTTGTAATAGAAAACCACTGAGTCCCTCTTCTCCTCGCGTTGACGCTCTCCCTCAATGGTTGGAAAAATGCCTCTTAAAAGACCAAAAAGAGTAGCTCACTTAATCCAAAAAGAGATTAGTGCAATCCTGCAAAAGCGGATAAAAAATCCCCAGATGGGTTTTGTTACGATAACCGAAGTCAAAGTTACCGATGACTTACAGCATGCCAAAGTCTATTTTACGGTCTACGGCTCGGATGAGGAAAAGGTAACCACGGAAAAATTACTGCGAAAGATGACGCCTTTTATACGTTATCACATCGGCCAGAGAATCAGGCTAAGGTATACTCCGGAAATTGTTTTCTATTATGACGAAACAATTGAGAGGGCGGCTCGCATCGAAGAGTTGATTAACAGAATCCACCGAGAGAAAGATAATGCCGAAGAAAATCGGGAGAGAAGAAAAGAAGATAATTGATAAGATTCTGAAAATTATCCGGGGAAACCGTACATTTTTTATCTCTTCTCACATGAGGCCAGACGGGGACTCGATAGGTGCACAGTTAGCTCTTAGCTCATTCTTGAAGCGATTGGGCAAGGATGTGTACATCGCAAATCGAGACCCGGTTCCGGCAGTTTACCGGTTCTTGCCCGATAGTAGCGATATTCACGTCGTGGAAAAAGTAGAAAGGAATTTTGACGTAGCCTTTATTTTAGATTGCGGTGACTTGCAGAGAATAGGAGACATAATAGACCTCAAAAATAGAGTGAAAACCATAATTAATATGGACCATCACCTGGGCTGCGAACTATTCGGGGATTACAATTACGTTCAACCCCAGGCCTCATCTGTTGCTGAGGAACTTTACGATTTATTCAAACAGTCTCATCGGGAAATAACTAAAGAGGAAGTACTTGCTCTTTATGTGGGCATCCTCACCGATACGGGGAGATTTCAGGAAGCAAACACTACGCCCCGTTGCCATGAAATTGTCGCTGAACTAATAAAGGAGGGTATCTCACCGCAAGTAGTTAGTCAGAGGATTTACGAGTCAAGGAGTGGACCCGGATTAAGACTATTGTCGTCAACTTTAGGTACATTGGAAATAACCGCTGGCGGGAAAATTGCTCACCTTACGATTACGCAAGAAATGTATAAAGAAACCGGCGCCGGAGAAGAGGAGACCGAGGGATTCGTCAACTTCGCCCGAGATGTGAAAGGGGTGGAGGCGGGAGTACTTTTCCGGGAAACCAATGTAGGCGACCAGTTCAGAGTTAGTTTTCGTTCCAAGGGAAGGATAGACGTGAGTAAGATTGCCAGGCTATTTGGCGGAGGCGGTCACAGGAATGCCGCCGGGTGCACAATGCGGGGAACTGTGGAAGAAGTTAAACGAAGAATTCTAAAAGCAGTTTCTCAGGAGGTAAATAATACTGGAACGGCCAAAGAACGGCATTCTAAACGTTGCTAAGCCAAAAGGCTTGACTTCTTTTGCTGTGGTTCAGGAAGTGAAAGCGCTCCTTGCGGCGAAAAAAGCAGGCCACGCGGGAACGCTCGACCCCCAGGCACAAGGAGTTCTTCTTATCCTTTTGGGAGAGGCAACCAAAATCTCCGCGTACTTGATGAGACTGGAGAAGGAATACGAAGCTACGATGGTTTTGGGAATTAGTACCACCACACAGGATGAACAGGGAGAGATTTTGAGAAAGACCCAACCGAAAGTAGAATTAAGAGAGTTAAACGAGGTTTTTACCAAGTTTTTGGGAACGCAGGAACAGGTTCCTCCCATGGTCTCAGCCAAAAGATACCGCGGGAAGAGATTGTACCAGCTCTTTCGCCAGGGAAATGTAATCGCACGAACTCCTCAGAAAGTGGAGGTCAAAAAATTGGAACTCCTGTCTTACGATATGCCCGAAGTCAAGTTTCGCACCGTCTGCTCTTCCGGTACTTACGTGCGCACTTTATGCCATGATATGGGCGAGGCATTGGGTTGCGGAGCTCATATGTCGCATCTGGTGCGGGTGCGGATAGGTAACTTCAAATTGAGCGATGCTGTTTCCTGGGAGAGAAAAGAGTTGTTTCATCAGAAAATCCAATCTATATCCAAAGCATTATCTGACTTGCCCGACGTTGTAGTCACCCGGGGAATGGGTCAGGGAATTAGAATGGGGAGGCAGATAAAGAATTCAGAGATCATAAATGTTCATTTGTCTTCTTCGGAAATTATTGATACCGGGGGAACATTCAAAGTATCCGATGAAGAGGGAAATTTGATAGCGCTGGCTAAAGGAGAACTTGCGTGCGGAGAGAGAGAATTCAAATTATTGCGAGTGTTCGGTCGGCGGATATGAGAAAATGGAAGTCATAAAAGGACTATCCAGATTAAGGAGGAAGTTCAGGAGTAGCGTGGTCGCCCTGGGAACATTTGACGGAGTCCATATTGGCCATCAGAAGGTTATCATGGCGGCGAGGGATCTGGGCAGCAAGCAAGGCAAAAGGTCAATTGTGGCGACTTTCTGGCCGCTTCCCCGGGAAGTAATAGGAAAGGAAAGAAAGAAATTCGGATTAATTACAACTCTGAAACAAAAAGAAGAAATAATCAGAAACCTGGGCGTCGATGCGTTGCTGGTTATGCGCTTCAATCGCCGCTTTGCCCGGTTGCAGCCGGAAGAGTTCATAAGAAAAGTCATTTATCAAAAGATAGGTGCAGCGAGGGTGGTGGTGGGTCCTGGTTTCCGTTTTGGAAAAAACCGCCTGGGGAATGTGACATTACTTAAGAGACTGGGACGTAAATATGGTTTTTCAGTAAATACCGTCGCCGAACTCAAAATAGGTAATGCTAAAGTAAGCTCCAGTAAGATTCGTCAATTGCTCTGGCAGGGTAAAATAGAGACAGCAAATCATCTCCTGGGAAGATATTACGCTATTAGCGGGACGGTGAAAAAAGGCAGCGGAAGAGGGAAGGGGCTATCTTTTCCCACGGCAAATTTGGATATTTCGGGGAATGTCATTTTGCCTCAGGGAGTATATGTCGTTGCCGTCCGGTTTGCAGGAAAAGAGGAGACGGGAGTTGCTAATATCGGGACGCGCCCCACGTTTTCGCCGGGAGGGCAATTTCCTGCCAGAAAAGTAAAGAGAAAATATGCTCAACCTGTGGTGGAAGTATATGTTTTCAATTTCCAAGGGAATCTTTACCGGAAAAAGCTGGAAGTCTTTCTTGTGAGGAAAATAAGAGAGGAAATGAGATTCCCTACTCCGGAGAAGTTGATAGAGCGAATAAAGAGAGATATCCAATTTGCAAGAAAGCTCAGGTCAGTTTCAGGAAGTTTGACAAAGACGGATTAGAATGGTATAATTTGGTTTAATGAATAAGGGAAAGAAAAAAAGCATCATAATCATCGGTGGAGGGAGAAGAGGGATAGCAATTATCGAGACTTTGCACGAAGACGAGCAATTGCGAATTGTGGGTATTGCTGATCAGAGTCAAAACCCCGATAGAATAGAATTAGCCAGGAAACTGGGAATTCCTACGGCGAGAGATTTTCGCGATTTGCTTAAAGAGAAGAAAGTAGACGCTATCCTGAACCTGAGTGACGATCCGGAAATAAATAAACAACTCCAGAAAATAGGCCAATCTTCAAATATCGAAGTAATGAAAGGTCCTGTAACAAGCCTTCTTTGGGACCGGCTTAGAGAAAAGAAGGCCTTGGCTGAATTTGAACGGCTCAGTCAGGGTACGGATCCTTCTATAGGATTGGAAGAGCTGTATATTTTAATTATGAATTCCTGTATCAAAGGTACCAAGGCGGATGCCGGTTCCCTTTTCATTTTTGATGAGAAGAGCAAACAATTGTCGCTGAGGACAGCATGGGGTCTGGATGAGAAGATAATCGAGATAATTAAGGAAAAGGGAAAAGAGAAGATGCAATTATGGAAGCAACAAAAATTGCCTCAGCCCATAATTGACAGAGAAAAAGGCGAGTCCCTCCCGGAAAACTTTGAGGGTATTCCGGAGATAGAGACGGGAATGTGCGTTCCCTTGACGGGAAGAGAAGAGAAGTTGATCGGGCTTATGACTTTACATAGCAAGAAAAAGAGTCACCAGTTTCCGGACGAAGATAAAAGATTGTTTTCTACTTTTGCCAAATATTCATCTCAGGCCATCGAAAACACTATGCTGTATAAGTCTACGCAACATCTGTCTATGACCGATGGTTTAACAGGACTATACAACCATAGGCATTTTCATGAGCAACTGGAACTGGAGGTAAAACGTGCCCAGAGGTACGACCTGAACCTTTCGTTGATTATGATTGATCTTGACCATTTTAAGAAATTTAACGATAGTTACGGACATTTAGAAGGAGATTCCTTACTGAGGAAGATAGCGCAAATTCTGAAGAGTTCTTTAAGAGAAACGGACTTCGTAGCCAGGTATGGTGGCGAAGAATTTGCCGTGATTCTTCCGGAAACTAACAAAGCAGGAGCCTCTTTTGCCGCAGAAAGAGTAAGGAAGACACTAAGCGAGCAGACTTTTGGAGAAGTTGGGGCAAAAATGACTATAAGTCTGGGAGTTGCTTCCTATCCCGATGATGCCGTTTTGAGGACTGATTTAATCAAGAAGGCGGACGAGGCTCTTTATCGGGCCAAAAAAGAAGGACGTAATCGGACCTGTTTGTTTTAGTAAAACAGGAAAATAGTCAGAATAACCTTTGGGAAAGGAGAAAAAAATGAAATTAACAGGTAACAAGAAGAAAGATATCGTAAAAGAATTCCGCGTGCACGAAAAAGATTCCGGTTCTGCAACAGTTCAGATTGCTTTAATGACTGAGAGGATTAATGCTTTAACGGACCATTTCAAAACTCACATCAGAGACCACCATTCCCGGCAGGGTCTTTTAAAACTTGTGGGGAAGAGAAGGAAATTATTAAACTACCTGAAGCTTCACGATTTGAAGAAATATAAAGAAATTATAGACAAGCTAAAGTTGAGAAAATAGAATATTTAAAGAAAGGACCGACTATGCCTGGAAAAGTAGAAGGGGAAATCGCCGAGCGACTATTGATCATAGAGACAGGAAACCTGGCAAAACAGGCTGCTGGTTCGGCACTGGTGAGATATGGAGAGACCGTTGTTTTAGCCACTGCCACGGTAGCGCCTGAGCCAAAAGAAGAAGAAAGCTTCTTTCCGCTCACGGTAGATTACAGGGAAAGAACTTATGCCGCGGGAAAAATTCCCGGAGGATTTTTCAAGAGAGAAGGAAGGCCACGCGAGAACGAGGTGGTAACCTCCCGACTGGTGGACAGACCTTTAAGACCTCTTTTTGACAAGAACTTTCTGAATGAAGTTCAGGTAATGATTACCGTCTTGTCTTCCGACCAGGAAAACGATGCCGATATTCCTTCTATTATCGGCGCAAGTTGTGCCGTGAGTCTTTCGGTTGTACCTTTTGCCGGTCCTATTGGGGCAGTGAGGGTGGGCAGGGTGGGGGAAAAGTTTATCATTAATCCCACCTTTGCTCAATTGGAAGAGAGTAGCCTCAATCTGGTGGTTGCCGGCACCCGGAATACGGTAACCATGCTGGAAGGCGGGGCAAAGGAAGTACCGGAAGAAGTCTTGCAAGAAGCGATCAAACTGGGTCATAAAGTCATAATAGAGATAATAAATTTACAAGAAAAATTAATAACGCAATTTGGGAAGCCCAAAATGGAAGAGGCGGGAAGAGGGGAGACCTCGAAAAACGAGGAAGTGGAGAAAGAGTTCTATCGCCTTCTTCCCTATTCCGAGAAGAAAGCGGTTGTTGCAGATTTGGAACTGGCGACGCGGCTTGTTAGGTTCTGTCAGGAAAAGACAGAAGAAGCGCTGAGGGTCAGCGACAAACTTGAAAGAGAGAAGAGAATTAATGAAATTACTTCCCGGAGTATTGATGAGTTTTCCCAGGACTATCCTGAACAAGAAAGCGTTATCAGAGATACCATTGACCAGGTGCAGCGTAATTATTTGAGGCGCCTGGCCCTGAAAGAGAATAAACGAGTAGATGGACGGAAAATTGACGAAGTCCGTCCCGTCACCTGTGCTGTAGGCGTTTTGCCACGAACTCATGGTTCCGGCTTGTTTACCCGGGGACAGACGCAAGCTTTGGTTACCACTACGCTGGGCACGTCTCAGGATATGCAAGTTATGGACGAATTGGAGAGAGAATATAAGAAAAGATTTATGCTCCACTATAATTTTCCTCCTTTCAGCACGGGAGAGGTGAGGCCCGCGCGGGGTCCCGGGCGACGGGAGATCGGACACGGGGTGCTGGCCGAGACGGCGTTATCTGCGGTTTTACCTCCTGAGGAAGAATTCCCTTATACCATAAGAATTGTCGCCGATATTTTAGAATCCAATGGTTCTTCTTCCATGGCTTCCGTTTGCGGGGGGACACTGTCTCTAATGGATGCGGGAGTACCCATTACCGCGCCTGTAGCGGGAGTTGCAATGGGTCTGGTCAAAGAAGGGGAGGGGGCTATCCTGTTAACCGATATAATTGGCATGGAAGATTTTTTTGGCGATATGGATCTTAAGGTTGCCGGTACCAGAAAAGGCATTACTGCGGTGCAGTTGGATGTTAAGACCGACCAGATTACGCCGCAGATTATGGCCACAGCTTTGGTACAATCGAGAAAAGCGCGTTTGTTCATTCTGGACAAGATGCGCGAAGAAATAGAAGCTCCTCGTAAAGAAATCTCGGCATTGGCGCCCAAGATTTTGATAGTAGAAATTAATCCCGAGAAAATCAGAGAAGTAATTGGACCGGGAGGTAAAATAGTTAACAAGATTCAGAATGAGACAGGAGCCAAATTGGATATAGGACATGACGGTGTGATCGCTATTACCGCGGATACTCAGGAATCCGCCAACGCCGCCAAGGAAATGGTGGAATACCTTACTGCCGACGTGGAAGTGGGGAAAATATACAAGGGTAGAGTAACCCGCATCAAGGATTTCGGCGCCTTCGTGGAAGTTTTACCGGGAAAGGAAGGACTGGTGCATATCTCTCAGTTAGCTGAGAGGCGCATCAACAAGGTAAGCGATGTTGTAAAAGAAGGCCAGGAAATTCTGGTGAAATGCATGGAAATTGACCACGAGGGTAGGATCAATCTCAGCCATAAGGCTGTATTAAGGGAGAAAGAATTTCCCGGGGGGAAGGGGAGGAAAGATATTGGATGAGTAAAAATAAACTGAGGAAAAAAGGGAACGGTTCCAGTGATCTTTCTCAGCTTTTCCGAATTTATAATTTTATGGTTCACCAGGACCTCAGTGAACTGAATTGGGAAGAGAAAGAATTTAAAGTCATAATAAAACGGGAATTTGGCTCCGGCGTCTCCTTCCGCCGTCGGGGAAAGGAGTCGCGAAGTAAGGTATTAGAAAAGGAACTTTCCGCTCCCGCAAAACAAATTGAGCAGAATACGATTCTCATAAGATCGCCGATCGTGGGCGTCTTTTATACCTCTCCCGCACCGGGAGCCCCGCCTTTCGTGGAAGCAGGCGATACAGTTACCGCTGGTGAGACGGTTTGCATCGTGGAAGCGATGAAGCTGATGAACGAAATTCAGGCAGAAACGTCATGTAAAATACTTAAAGTATTAGTTTCTAATAGGGATAACGTTCAGGCGGACGAGCCATTGTTCTTAGCATTGCCTATAACGGAGTAAACTTAAATGAGTGAACAGATTGGGCTCCTTGCGGGAAAAATCTGGAATTTTTTGAACGCCAGAGGCGAAGTTCCGGTTCTGGTATTGAAGACCAAGCTGGGCGTACCTAACAGCTTACTCTACTTAGCATTGGGATGGTTAATGCGAGAGGAGAAGATATATATCAAGAAGGAAACGAAAGATTACCGCGTAGGGCTCAACTGATGTTTACCACTCTTCTCTGTATGCTTTCCCTCAATCGCCTCCTTTTTTTCTACGGCGAAAACAAAATAACTATTCCCACCGGGAAGGATGAAAATGAATCTGGCGAGGGCTGTTATCCTCGGGTTAGTTCAGGGTCTGACGGAATTTTTGCCTGTCTCCAGTAGCGCACACCTGACGTATTTTCAGAAGTATCTAAACATAGACAAACCACAACTTTCCTTCACTGTGTTTCTGCACCTGGCCACCCTTTTGGCAATCATTCTCTTTTTCAGAAAAGATTTATGGGAAATACTGAAGGGTTTGCGAAGTATCAAGGGAGCAAAGACCAATCCTTCCGCACGAATTCTTTTTCTTCTGGTTGTCGGTTCGTTGCCTGTGGCTGTTCCGGGAATTTTCCTTAAAGATAGAATAGAACCTATTTTTTCCAATATCATACTGGTGAGCCTGTTTCTCATATTGACCGGAATGCTTCTGTACTCCGGTGACCGGATAAGAAATACTCACAAGGGTATCCGGGAGACAGGAATAGTAGAGGCATTGATAATCGGCATAGCTCAGGCTGCGGCGATCTTGCCCGGTATCTCGCGCTCGGGTGCGACTATTATCTTTGGGCTATTTTGTGGGCTGGAACGGAAGTGGGCAGTAAAATATTCCTTTTTTCTTGCGTTGCCGGCAATTTTGGGAGCCACTCTAATTGAACTGCCCGGTGCTTTTCCCATGGTTAATTTCTCCACGCTGCTCTTTTATATAGTGGGAGGAATTGCCGCTCTTTTTTCCGGATACTGGTCACTCACGGTAGTGCTGAGGGTTGTGCAAAAAAGCAGACTTCGCTATTTTGCTTATTATTGCCTGACGTTAGGACTTATTGTTTTGTTTCTTCAAATTTTGTAGGGATTCAATTCATCGAAACCGCAGAAACGGGCTCAATAAATTTAGCCCCAACAATTGATTTGGTAACGAATGTGCCGGGTCGCAGAGTGAGATTTGTAGACTGCTACAAAGCTCTTGACTTTAGATGTAAAAAGAAGTAAACTTTCTTCGAGAACAGAGGTTATTAAGTGAAGATAACGAGCAAAACAAAAGAGGAAAGAAACGAAATAGCAGGCATTGCACTCCTTATGCTATCCCTGCTCATATTGGTGAGTCTGGTCTCCTGCCAGATGGGGCGGTGCATTGTTGGTGCTTGGGGAAGATATTTGGCTCTTTCCCTGATAACCGCTTTTGGATGGGGAGCGTATTTCTTTCCCTTCTCTATCGGGTACTGGGGATGGAAGACTCTGCAAAAAGGGAAAAAAATAAAAAGTATCTGGATTAAAGTATCCGGCCTGGGATTTTTGGTACTGGCTTTTTGCAGTTTTTTGAATCTCCTGGGAAGGCAGGCGAGATTGGGCGGAACAGTGGGTGATTTCGTTTCCGACTCCCTCCTGGTTCCTGCTTTCGGGGATACCGGCACTTATCTTATCATATTGACCGTATTGCTCATTTCCGTACAATTGGTGACTGAAACATCTATTATGCAAGTTCTGCAAACCTTAAGAAAAGCGGCTCAGGTAGTTCAGACTACGACTTCGAGGAGAAAACGAGTGAGCCCCATAAGAGAGATAAAACCCGATTCCCGCGAGAAAATCTCTCCCCAGGTGAAAGTTGAGCCTGTTTCTCCCGTTTCTCCTTTAGGCGCGGTCTCTTTCGAACTTCCTCCCATAGACCTACTTAACGACCCGCCGCGAACGGATCTTGGCGAGAGGGAAGAAGAATTGAAGAATAACGCCGAGGTCCTGGAAAAGACGCTCAAGAATTTTGGCATCTCGGCAAAGGTATCCCAGATTCACCCCGGACCTGTAATTACGCGTTATGAACTGGAACTGGCTCCGGGAATAAAAGTGAGTAGCGTTAAGAATCTATCGAACGATCTCGCGTTGATGTTACGGACGCAAAGCATAAGAATATTGGCTCCCGTTCCGGGAAAGGCTGTTGTCGGCATAGAAATCCCCAATCAGAGTATGGCGCTGGTATATATAAAAGAACTCCTCCAATCTTCCGAGTTCAAGAAAGCCACCTCTCTTCTTTCGCTTGCCTTAGGTAAGACGGTAGCGGGAAAGACATACATTGCTGATTTGAACCAGATGCCCCACCTCCTGATTGCCGGGGCTACCGGTTCGGGTAAGACGGTATCGATTAATTCAATAATCCTGTCGATTCTGTACAGAGCCACCCCCGAGGAAGTCAAATTTCTCTTAATTGACCCCAAAATGGTGGAATTGCCGATTTATAATGGTATTGCCCACTTGAAAAGTCCTGTGGTCACAAACGTAAGGCAGGCTGTGGCAGCGTTAAAGTGGATTGTTGGGGAAATGGAAAATCGCTATCGAAAATTCGCTGCCAGCGAGACCCGTGACATTTTCGAATACAACCGGAAATTCAAAGAGGAAGACAAGAAAATTCCTTTCATCGTCATTATTATCGACGAACTTGCTGACCTGATGGCTACGGCTCCCAATCAAGTTGAGCAAGTGATAATCCGCTTGGCCCAGATGTCCAGAGCCGTGGGAATACACCTTGTGCTGGCCACGCAACGGCCCTCCGTAAATGTAATTACCGGTATCATTAAGGCAAACCTTCCGGCGCGCCTCGCCTTTGAGGTGATTTCTAAGGTAGATTCCCGGACAATTCTGGATATGAACGGAGCGGAAAATCTCCTGGGACGCGGAGATATGCTTTTTCTTGCCCCGGGAGAGGCAAAACCGATACGCCTGCAGGGAGCGTTTGTAAGCGGAGAGGAAATAAACAGGGTTGTAAACTTTATTAAACAACAGGGAGAAGTCGCCTATTCTGAAGACCCATTCCGTTTGAAAAAGGGCGCAGAAGAAAAGGAAGAAGACGAGGAGATTAAGAAACTATTCAGACAGGCTCTGGAGTTAACTCTGGAAAGAAGACAGGCTTCCAGTTCTCTATTCAAGGGAGCATTGCATATTAGTGACGGAAAAGCAACAAACCTCATAAGCTTAATGGAAACCAAAGGGCTCATAGGTCCGCAGCAGGGTTCTAAACCTCGCCAGATATTTTTGGATAAAATTGAGGAGTACTGGCGAAGGATAGAGAAGGATGAAGATAACTAAAATAGGTCTGCTTTTTCTCTCTTTGACTTTTCTATTTTCCCTCCGGGGCTTTTCTCAAAAGGAGACAATTTCTCATATTCTCGACAAATTGGAAAGGGAAAGGAAAAAGATAGAAACAGGTAGTTTCGACTTCCAGCAAAAAATACTGATAAGAGCTACTCTCGAGGAAAAACTAATTACGGGTTCGATAAAATTTAGAGTTCCCGATAAGCTATATGCAAAGTACATCAAGCCTTATTCGCAAGTCATTGTGTGTAACGGCAAGAAAGTCTGGTTCTATCTGCCTGACTACAATCAGGTTTCCGTGCAGTCTGTTGGCAAATTGGAAGAGTTAATGGGAGTGAATCTGGGCCTTTTCTTCTGGGCAGGCAGGATGGGTGAGTCGGATAATTATGCAGGAGAAGTGGTAGAAGAAGAAAGGGAAAACTACAAGATTAGATTGGTTCCGGAAGCGGGAGACGGAGTAGAAATAGTTCTGGTAGTTTCCAAACGAGATTGGGTGCCGGTGGAAACGGAAGTCAGCAATAGTTATACGGTTGTTTCTACTCGTCTGGAAAACATCGTAAAAAACCCTGAAGTGGATAATGAAATTTTTCAGTTTGAAATACCTCCGGAAGCGCAAGTATTCGAAGCCCCTTAGTCAAGGTTTTGTGAGAAAGATAATTCTAGAGTGAGACTTTGTTTTGGAACTGGTAGGGATAGAAATGGCAGAAAATATCGGCAAACGACTTCAGGAAGCCCGTCGACGTAAAGAGATTAGCCTGCAGCGGGTTTCGGAAGAGACAAAAATAACCAAGGAATACCTGGAAGCCCTGGAAAAAGAAGAATACGATGTCTTTCCCGCAAAGGTTTATGTAATCTCGTTTATCAGGAATTATGCCCGCTATCTGGGGCTGGACGCGGAAGCGCTTATCCATATTTATAAGAGAGAGCATTCCGGGATAAAAGACAAAATGGATATAAATCCCGAATTTCCTATTGTGGTCAGTCACGGGGGAGGAGAGGAAGCGATATCCCGAGGAGGGATTCTTGCATTTCGCCTTACTAGGAAGAGTCTAACTGCATTTATTTTGGCCATAGCACTGATTGTGGGGGCGGGTCTTCTGGCGATTTTTTGGCTCCGTTTGGCTGTGCGGCAACTCTCTCCCGGGATGGAAGGAGAAACAGATGTCTCCAGCGATATTGCCCGGAATATTTCTATGGTAGCGGAAGTAGATGATAAGACCTGGCTACGAGTAATCGGTGACGGCGTTGTTTCTTTTGAAGGGACGCTCTTTCCCGGTGAAAACAGGAAGTGGGTGGCAAAGGAGGGAATGAATGTTCGCATCGGAAACGTGGATGGCGTGAGGCTGTACGTAAACGGCAAAAAGGTAGATATCACTGCGCAAGATTCAGCACGGGTTAATGAGTTGGTCTTCACCAGGTTACAGGGAAAAGAGTTGATTAAGATAGAACAGGCACGGTTGATTGAGCGGGAAGAAACGGTTCCGGAGGAAAGCGAATTGAGGGAAGAGAGAAACGAATGACTTTAGCTAACAAACTTACTATGGGAAGAATTTTGGTCATTCCCTTTTTCATACTGTTTATGTTCATAGGCAGTATCTATACCCGGGCAGCGGCCCTTCTAATTTTTATTCTGGCGGCGCTTACCGACGTTTACGATGGCATTATTGCTCGCCACCGAGAGGAAGTTACTAACTTTGGAAAATTCATAGATCCCCTCGCTGATAAATTGATAGTTTCTGCTGCTTTGATTTCTTTCGTTCAGTTGGAGGAGTTGTCAATACCTGCCTGGATGGTTATACTTGTCATCAGTCGCGAATTCATAATAACGGGGTTAAGAAGCGTAGCAGCGTCCCGGGGAACGATAATACCCGCTTCCCTTTCCGGAAAATTTAAGACAACCTCACAGATGGTAGTCATTATCACTATCCTGATAATGTTGATTGTCAATGCCGTGTTAAGGAATTATTGGCACACCACGCCTTTGGAATTACAGGCTTTGCTGGGTTGGAAAAAAGTCCTGGGATACGTTTTGGGTAGAGCGCCTTACTGGTTGATGCTTGTGGTTACGATTTTGACCGTGATTTCAGGGTTCAATTACATTTTCGAGAATAAACATATACTTTTCGAGGAGATAAGTGGTAAAAGTGAAAGATAGAGAGGTAAAAATGGACTGGATTATTAGATTTTTGGCGACAGGGTTTTTTGTCGGCTATTTGCCATTTGCTCCGGGGACAATGGGAACACTTGTGGCCTTTCTGCTTTATGCCATCCTACCTACAACAGTTCCCTTTTACTGGATGCTCATCTTGTGCCTGGTTATCGGTGGGACGATGATTTCTCACCGGGCAGAGGATATTCTGGGGGAAATCGATTCTTCCAAAATAGTCATTGACGAGATATGTGGATACTTTATCGCTATGGCCTTTTTGCCCAAAACGCTGGGCTTGATGATCGTAGGATTTGCTATTTACCGGCTTCTGGATGTAATCAAGATCTACCCGATAAAGAAGTTGGAAATGCTTGCCGGCGGCCTGGGGATAATGCTTGACGATATTTATGCGGGAATAATAACCAATATTATTTTACACATAATTCACACACTATAAAGAAAAAAAGGGGTCAGAGTCATTTTCTGATTGATTCAAACCGTGCGGATGTAGTTGTTTCTTTTTGATATAGATATGCCAGGATTGGTTCTTATGCTTTAGAACAGATGGGAGCGAGAAAATCACTCTGACCCTATTTTCTGAAAGGGGGAAAAATGGGAAAAAATGAGAAAGTAAAAGCATTAGAGGTAGCAGTATCCCAGATTGAAAAACAGTTCGGGAAGGGAACAATAATGAGACTGGGTGCCGAGGCTTACAAGGGAGAAGTGGAGGTGATTCCCACCGGTGCCCTATCATTGGACGTAGCTTTAGGAGTAGGAGGAGTGCCTAAAGGAAGAGTGGTGGAAATCTTTGGTCCGGAAGGAGGAGGGAAGACCACTCTTTCCCTCCAGATAATCGCCAACGCTCAAAAATTGGGAGGAACGGCTGCTTTCGTAGATGCCGAGCACGCGATGGACCCGGCCTATGCCAAGAAGTTGGGAGTAGACATCGAGAATCTTCTGATTTCCCAGCCGGATAATGGCGAGCAAGCTCTGGAAATTACGGAAACTCTGGTTCGCAGCGGAGCCGTCGATGTAATCGTAATCGACAGTGTAGCTGCTCTGGTGCCCAGGGCAGAAATCGAGGGTCAAATGGGTGACGCACAGGTCGGCCTGCAGGCAAGGTTGATGTCCCAGGCTCTCAGGAAACTTACCGCGGCTATATCTAAATCCAGGACCAGCGTAATCTTCATCAACCAGATAAGAGAAAAGATAGGAGTGATGTTTGGCAATCCGGAAACGACTCCCGGAGGAAGAGCATTGAAGTTCTATTCTTCTGTCAGGCTAGACATTCGTCGCATAGGTTCTATTAAGGCGGGAGATGTGGACGTGGGTAACCGCATACGAGTTAAGGTATCCAAAAATAAGGTAGCTCCACCTTTTCGCAAAGCGGAGTTCGATATGATGTACAATGAAGGTATCTCCAGGGAAGGTTCCCTTTTGGACGTTGCTCTGGAAAATAACCTGATTGAGAAGAGTGGAACCTGGTTTTCTTACAAAGGAAATAGAATCGGACAGGGAAGAGAAAATGCCAAGTCTTACCTGAAAGAAAACCCGGACATCTCCCGGGAAATTGATAACATTCTGAGAGAGAAGCTGCTTGGCCGGAAAGAAGAAGCTTAACAAAATATGCTAAAGATATTCGCGGTTGGTCCCATGGAGGCCAATTGTTATATTCTTTATGATCCGGACAAAAGAGAAGGATTGATTATCGACCCGGGAGCGGAAGGGTCGCGTTTAATTAAATTTATTGAGCAAGAAAAGATATCGATTAATTACATTATCAATACTCACGCACATCCGGACCACGTAGGTGCTAACCGGGAATTAAAAGAATATACCAATGCCCCCATCTTGATTCATCGATACGACGCTCCCATGCTTGCAGGGAGCGAAAGTATTCTTTCCTTGATCTTTCCTCTGGGATCCTCCTCACCTCCGGCGGATACTCTAATAAAGGACGGGGATTTGATTGAATGTGGGGGAATGAAATTACAGGTTCTCCATACTCCCGGGCATACGCCAGGAGGAATCTCTCTTTTGCAGGACGATTGCATCTTTACTGGTGACACGCTGTTCTCAGGTTCGATCGGCAGAAGCGATTTGCCGGGCGGCTCTCAGGAGGTACTTTTGGATTCAATAAGGAAGATTCTGTCCCTGGGGGAAAATTTAATTGTATACCCCGGGCACGGTCCTTCGACCACTGTTAGCCAGGAATTGCACAGTAATCCCTTTATTACATGAAAAATTCCAAACTTCTCGACGAATTTATCAACTACATAGACGTGGAAAAAGGTCTGTCAAAAAATACGAAGTTGGCTTATCGTAGAGACCTCTTGCGATATCTTAAATATATCGAAGAAAATGGGAAAATTGCCACCGGCATCACCCACAGCGACCTTATGGAGTTCTTGCTGATCAGGAAGAAATATTTATCGCCTTCCTCATTAGCCAGGGTGATAACTTCAATCAAGATGTTCCATCGCTTCCTGGTGTCGGATAAGTATTGTGAAGTCGACCCCACAGAGAACCTGGATTCCCCGCACCTGGGACGGAAACTACCCAAAGTGTTGACTTTTGCCGAAGTAGAAGCATTGCTCAATGCTCCTCCCTCTGATACACCGGGAGGAATCAGGGACAGGGCAATGATGGAACTTCTCTATGCCACGGGAATGAGGGTCTCGGAAATTATCAATCTTAAAATGGAAGACGTTAATCTTAAGTTAGGTTATTTGCGGTGCCTGGGCAAGAGAGGGAAGGAACGCATTGTTCCCATCGGTTCCGAGGCAATCAGGTTCATAAATATCTATCTGAAAAAAGTAAGGTCTGTACATAAAGCACTCTCCCGGACATCTGGGCGGCAGCCGCAGAGTCTATTTTGGAATCGCTCAGGCAGAAAACTTTCCCGCGTGGGATTCTGGAAGATAATTAAGAGATACGCTGTTCTTTCCGGCATAAATAAGGAGATAACCCCCCATACTCTGAGGCATTCCTTTGCCACCCATCTCTTGGAACGAGGCGCTGATCTGCGTGCAATTCAGGAGATGTTGGGACACGAAAGTATCTCCTCCACCCAGATATATACCCACGTGACCCGCGAACGTCTTAAAGACCTCCACAAAAAATTCCACCCTCGAGGCTAAGTAAACACACCTTTAAATTAAATCGACAGAGAAGAGTTATAGCTAATCAGAAGATAGATTGTGAAGAACCTTGGGAATTTTAGTCAAAAAGCAAGGGCGACTATTTTTCTTTCAAGCAAAAATTTGTCTGAGCCCCGATGAATCGGGGGGAGTTTATTTTTGCGCCCTGCAGAGCCCGGAGTTTTTTGGCGTTAAGAAATTACCTGGTAATGAACAATCTATCTTCTGATTAGTTTTATCGGAGGCGCAAAATTCGTGTTGAAAATAGGGAAAAAATGGGGTATAATAAGAGGAACTTTTATAGAGGAGGAATTTTATGATTAAGCCCGATGACAAGGAAGACTTGAAGTTGGTAGAGAAATTAGCGCAAGGCCGTAAATCGATTCTGGAGGAGCTCCATAAGATAATTGTGGGGCAGGATGAAGTGATCGAACAGGTTCTGATCGCTCTTTTTGCCCGCGGCCATTGTCTGATTGTGGGGGTGCCTGGTCTGGCCAAGACAATGTTAATTTCCACAATTGCCGAAATTCTCGACTTAAAATTCCAGAGAATCCAGTTTACGCCGGATCTTATGCCTTCTGATATTACGGGAACAGATGTGATTGAAGAGAATATTTCTACAGGAAAAAGAAGTTTCCGTTTCATCAAGGGACCCGTCTTTGCCAACATAATCCTGGCAGACGAGATTAATCGTACTCCTCCCAAAACACAGTCCGCTCTCCTGCAGGCGATGCAGGAGTACAAGGTTACTGCCAGCGGAAATACTTACCCTTTAGAACTTCCTTTTTTCGTCCTGGCTACCCAGAATCCCATTGAGCAGGAAGGAACGTATCCCTTGCCGGAAGCGCAGCTCGACCGTTTCTTCTTTGAAGTGAACATCGACTACCCCGGGTACGAAGAAGAGAAAGAAATCGTTGCCAAAACCACCTCCAGTTTCCAGACGAAGTTAATAAAAGCTCTAAATGCTAAAGAGATAATCCATTTGCAGGAGATTGTGCGAAAAGTTCCCGCTTCCGAGTACGTTGTCAACTATGCGGTAAATTTGGTGACAGCTACCCGACCATCTTCATCCCAGGCTCCGGAATTCATCAAAAAGTGGGTCAGTTGGGGAGGAAGCCCCAGGGGTTCGCAAAACTTGATCCTGGGGGGAAAGGCAAGGGCTATTCTTAATGGGCGCTTCAACGTCTCGGTAGAAGACATAAAAGCATTAGCTCACCCAGTCCTGCGGCACCGCATCATACTCAACTTTAACGCCGAGGCGGAAGGCGTGCGCACCGATCAGGTAATAGACAAGTTATTGAAAACAGTTCCGGAATCCTGATTTTGGCAGGCGGCGATAGGAGTTAGAAATGGAAGAGAGAAAGAGAGGTTATATAGACCCCCTGATTGTGGCCAGGCTTTCGACTATGCTTCTGAGAGCGAGATTTGTGGTTGAGGGATTTATCGCCGGACTGCACCAGAGCCCTTATAGAGGTTTTAGTCTGGAGTTTGCGCAGCACAGGGAATACTCCCCGGGGGACGAAACCAGACACGTAGATTGGAAAGTCTACGGAAGGAAAGATAAGTATTTCGTGAAACAATATCAGGAAGAGACAAACTTGAAGGGATATATTCTCCTTGACAGAAGCGCCTCCATGGGATACGTGAGCAAAGGAATAAGTAAGCTTCAATACGGCTCCTATTTAGCGGCCTCCTTGGCTTACCTTATGCTCAGACAACAGGATTCGGTGGGACTGGCCACTTTCGATGAGAAGATTAAAACTTATATTCCTCCCCGGCAGAGCAAAGGCCATCTTTCGCTAATTCTGGACGAGCTGGAGAGACTGGTTTCATCTTCCGCCACGGGAATAAATCGCGCTCTCCGGGAGCTGGGGCAATATACCAAGCGACGGGGATTGATTATTCTGATTTCTGATCTCCTGGACGAACAGGAGAGGGTTGTGAACGGTCTGAAGTACTTCCGGTTCAAGAAACACGAAGTGATCGTCTTTCACCTTCTCGATCCCGCGGAGATGGAACTTCCATTTAATAACGTTCTCTGGCTGGAGGATATGGAGAACGGAAAGAGAGTTCTTACTCATCCGGCGATTATCCGGGACAGGTATAAGAGGGTGGTAAAAGAATTTGTGGAAAAGTACAAGTTGAGTTGCCTGAGAAGCGATATAGATTATTGTCTTATTAACACAAAAACTCCTCTCGATTTTGCCCTGGGAGCCTACCTTGCCAGAAGAAAAATGTTAAGGTGAGAAATGAACGTAACATTTTTGAATCCGTCATTCTTGTGGGGATTGCCGGTAGTTTCCGTTCCCCTACTTATCCATCTCCTCTCCCGCAGAAGACCGGTAACTTCCCAATTTTCTTCTGTCAGGTTTATTCAATTAGCCTCCACAACGGTAGTAAGAAAGTTCAAATTGAAGCAGCTACTCTTACTTATATTGAGGTCTCTCATTCTTCTCCTGTTAACTCTTCTTTTCGCCAGGCCCGTGGTGAGGAGAATGCCTCTGTTTGCGCAGGCGGAAGGCGTCTCGCGCTCCAGTGTAATTCTCATCGACAATTCTTATTCCATGGGATACGTGGAAGAAGGAGAAACCCGCTTTGCTCTGGCCAAAAAGGTGGCAAGACGCATTATTGAAATGAGCAAAAGAGGTGACCGCGCCGCAATCTTTTTGATTTCCGACGAAGTTAAGCCTTTGGTCTCTTATCTCACTGACGACAAACAGATTCTCCGGGAGAGGCTGGAGGAAGGTATTTTGAGTTTCCGTCCTACGAATCTCCTTCCCGGTATCTCCGAGGGGTATAAAATTCTCCGGGAGTCCGCATCACCAAATAGAGAAATTATCCTGATTACGGATTTGGGAATTAACGGGTGGCAGGGAATTGATGAAAAGAGTATAAAGGAGTTCGACCCGGAAATGAACTTTATTGTTATCGATTTGAACAGGGAATCGCTTCCCAATATTGCGGTGTCCGGAGTCGGTTGTCGCCGGCTGACCATAGGGGAGACTTCCGAAATATCGTCTAAAATAAGAAATTATTCTAAAGAGAACATTCCCCGTCTATTTGTTTCAGTTTTTCTGGAATCCCCGGGCAGGTTTCAAATTGGTAAAGAAAGTCAAGAGAAAGTGGGCCAGGGCTTCATGGATTTAAAAGCAGCGAGAGAGACCACTAAGGATTTTTTCTATAATTTCCCCGAAGAGGGAACCTATCTGGGAAAGGTAGAGATTCAGGAAGATAATCTCCCTTCCGATAATAGATTCTACTTTATAACGGAAGCGTCGAAGAAGATCAAGGTACTCCTGGTTGATGGGCATCCGGGAATTTCCGCTTTTTCCAGCGAGACATTCTATTTGTCGCTCAGCCTTTCACCGACCACCTCAGAAGTTTCCCCTATTCAGTCATCGCTGGCGGTGAAGGTGGTAACGGTGGATGAGTTTTTCCGGGAGAAATTGGATGATTTTTCCGTAGTCTTTCTGGCCAATGTGGGAAAGGTTACCAGCTCCTTAACAGGCAGACTCACCGGTTTTGTGCGGGAAGGAAGGGGGGTAGTCTTCAGCCTCGGCGATAACGTTAACCCTCAAGAATATAATCTTGTTTTTGGCGATCTCCTGCCAGCTGAGCTGATAGAGGTTAAAGGGAAAGCTAAAGGAGAAAAAGAACTCAAGACAATTGGTTTTCAGGACTTTGCTCACCCTGTCCTTAAAGTTTTTGGACGGGGGAAAGAGGGAGATTTAACCCGGGCAAGTTTCTACCGATACTTCGCCACCCGGGTTAAACCATCGGCAAAGATAGTTCTCGGTCTTGCCGGCGATATACCTCTACTTATAGAAGGCGAACTGCCCTACCCCGGAGCAGGCAAGGTGTTTCTGTTCACTTCTACTTTAGACCGGGACTGGAATAACCTGCCTGCCAAACCCGTCTTTTTACCTTTGCTCCAGCGGATGGTTGATTATATGGCCCTCTGTACCTCGAGGGGGGAACCCGGCAGTGCTTTTCTTGTTGGTGAGGAGATACGCTATGAACTGGGTCCGGGAGCATTACCCTCGTCTGTGGAAATAATCAACCCTCAGGGGAAAAAGTTTTCCGTGATTCCCGTTCAGAACAGAGATTTCTCGGGTATAGAATTTGGCCCTGTGGAGACGCCCGGTATCTACCGGCTGTCGTACACAAGCAATAGAAAATGGAATAACGAATACCTGGCTGTTAACCTCGATATAGAAAGCAATGAGTCTAACCTGGACAAAATAGGAACTAAAGAGATAAAGAAACTTTTTCCCGCTGCCCCGATTAAGATAATCGATGAGCTGGCGAATTTGGAAAAGGATATCTTACAACTCTTATACGGGAAGGAAATATCCAAGAATTTGACTTTTGTCTTAGTAGGATTTTTACTCTTAGAAGTGTTTCTGGCGAATCCACGGGGAAAAGGTAGTTTGTGATGGCAGATAAGAAGTCAGGCTCGCTACTCGTTATAGCTATGGTTGTTTGCAGTTTGATTGCCAGTCCTCTTCCGGCCGAGCAGAGGGACAGGTTTGTGTTCAGCCAATTGCGGTATAAAGGAGGAGATTGGGACCCTTACCCCACTGCGTATAAGGAGATTCTCCATTACCTGACGACAACTACCAGTGTGAAGGCTCAAAGAGCGAGAAGAGAGTTGTCATTGAGCGATGCGGAACTTTTTTTCTCTCCTTTTCTGTATATGAGCGGCAGGGAGGAATTTGCCCCCTTCGCTGCGCAAGAAATAGAGAATCTCAGGCGTTATTTATCCTGCGGAGGCCTGCTGTTAATTGACGATGCTTCGGGAGGGAGAGATCCGGGATTTAACAGGGCAGTGCTGAGGGAAATGGAAAGGCTTTTCCCGGAAGAGAAACTAAAAAGACTGCTCCCGGACCACGCGGTTTTTCGTTCGTTTTATCTATCGCCCGGCGTGGTTGGCCGTAGAGTAGGCAGTCCTTATCTGGAAGGCATAGATGTCGACGGTGAAACAGTGGTAATCTACTCCCGGAATGACCTGGGAGGAACGTGGGTGAGGGATAGATTAGGAAACTGGCTTTACGAATGCGTTCCCGGCGGAGAATTGCAGAGACTGGAAGCAATGAAACTCTTCTTGAATATTGTCATCTATTCTCTGACCGGCACGTATAAAAGGGATGCCATTCATCAACCGTATATTCAACAAAAATTGAAAATTCGTAAGACCGCACCCTGAACAAACTTTCGTGGTGCAGGGCTTTACGCCCGTAATGGTTTTGTAGTGTAGGGGCTTGTCCCCGTCCCGATAAATCGGGACGCCCATAAACCCCGTTAGAAATGGACGTTAGAAATTCTCTTGGGGGAATTTCTAACGGGGTAAAGGGCCACACTGGGATTACGTTCTGTTAAGAGGGAGTTAACTATGGGTGCTCTCCGTTTTTCTTTAGACCCTAATAGACTGTGGCTGATAATGGCTACCATCCTTGTCCTGGCGGTTCTATTATATTGGAATTTCAAACGGATAGGGAAAAGAAAAAGTCTATTTTTTGTCCTGAGGTTGTTGATTTATCTCCTTTTAGTATTTCTTCTGCTTGAGCCGGTAAAAACTATACAGGAAAAGCCGGATGAGCAGACAAACGTCGCTTTTTTGATAGATGATTCCGGCAGCATGGGAGTGAAAGATCCCGTTTCCCGGTTCTCTGTGGTCAAAGAATTTCTAAAGGGTCCTCTGGTGGAAGGATTAAAAGAGAGATACAATCTTCTCTTCTTCGCTTTCGCCTCCACCTTCAGGCGGGCTACGACGGAAGAACTGCTGCAGTCGGTTCCGCAGGGAAAAGCGACGGATATCGGCCAGGCTCTGGGTGGTTTGGAAGAAGAACTTCGCGGCCAGAGACTGGGGGGAATTTTTCTCCTTACGGACGGAGCTCATAATTCGGGAATAGATCCCCTTCTGGTGACGGAAAAGATTGGCGCTCCCATTTTTCCCGTAGGCGTGGGTAATCCACAAAAATTCAAGGACCTGCAAATTTCCGAAGTTCAAGTTAGCGATTTTGTGTTCAAGAATATTCCTACGGAAATAGGGGTAAAGATAAAAAGCTACGGATTCGAAAATAAGGAGATATCGGTTATTTTGAAGAAGGAGGCGGAAATACTCCAGACAAAGAAAATTCGCCTGCCGGAAGGGGAAAATGAAGTCACTTTGAGTTTGCACTTCACTCCCCGCTCGCCAGGCTCTTCCCACTATACGGTTTCCCTTCCCTCTTATAGTGGGGAAATCTCTTTTGCCAATAATAGAAAAGATTTCACACTCCAGGTGCTGCGGGACAAGATCAGGATTCTCTACATCTGTGGGCAGCCAAGCTGGGAATACAAATTCTTGCGGACTGCTTTGAAAAGCGACCCGGGCATAGAACTTGTCTCTTTTATAATTTTGCGCAATCCCGAAAATATCTCCCTGGTTCCGGAGAATCAGCTCTCCTTGATTCCTTTTCCTACAACAGAGATATTTACTAAACAGATATTCAACTTCGATTTACTTATTTTCGAAAACTTTACCTATACCCGGTTCGGGATTCCCAAAACGTATCTGGAAAACATTCGAAAATTTGTCATGGAAACGGGGGGAGGCTTTCTGATGATAGGAGGAGATAACTCCTTTGCCCGGGGAAGATATAAGGGAACACCCGTGGAAGAGATATTGCCGGTGGAAATGGAGGACGTAAGCGGAAACATTATAGAGGGAGAGTTCAAAATGCTGGCCCGAGAAACCACGCATCCGATACTGAAATTATCGGACAACCCGGGAGAAAATAGCAAGATATGGGCAGCAATGCCGGAGTTGGATGGCTGCAATCGTCTATTGAGGCCGAAGCCTGAAGCCATAGTTTTGGGAGTCCACCCTTTAGTTAAAAACAAATACGGAAATCTAGTGATAGTTGCCGTTTGGGAAAAAGGCAAGGGAAGAGTAATGAGTGTGGCTTCCAACAGCACCTGGCGCTGGCGTTTTCAGGCCCGGGCGCGAGGCGGCACAGGTTCCCACTATGAACGGTTCTGGCATCAGGCGGTTCACTGGCTGGTGAAATCTCCCCAATTGAAACTCGTACATCTAAGTACGGATAAGGAAAACTATACAAAAGGAGAAAAGATTCTTTTGTCTGCGACAGTGTTTGACCGATATTATAGGCCGAGTGAACATGCGCGGGTCTATTTACAATTGGTAGATCCTTCAGGAACGAGGATTGATCTGGGAAGCGCTGCACCAAAAGAGAGACGGGGAGAATATGGAACCGATTATTTGTCCGGGAAGGAAGGAAAGTATACATTTACTGCTACAGCCCGGGAAGGTTCAAGGGTTCTGGGCAGGGACACTGTTTCCTGTAAAGTGGCAATTCCTTCTCTGGAGTGGGAAAATGCTCAACTGAACGAACCTCTTTTGCGAGAACTGGCGGATTTAACGGGAGGAAAATATTTTCATATCGGTAGCATTAAAACAGAAGAAATCAGCTTGCCGGAAGCGAGAGAGGCTCAGCCTGTGGTGAAGAGAGTGGTGGCTGTGTGGAATAACCCCTCTATTTTTATCATATTGTGCATATTGCTGGGCATAGAATGGTATGTGCGCCGCAGAAGCGGTATGATGTAAGAGGAAAAGATGGTCGACGCCTATTTCCAATTGGTTAGAATAATGGGTAAGATCAGAAGGTGGATAAGAATTAAAGCTTTGCTGGAAGGAATTCTTTTGTCTTTTTCCATTCTGTTGGCACTGGTAATAGTCTTTAGCGTCCTGGACTATTCAATTTCCTTTAATTCGCAGGTGCGCCTCTTTCTACTGATAGGTCTTATTCTTTCCATTATTATCCTGTTAGCGAAATTTGTTGCGATTCCTTTACTTTCCCCTTTGACCGACGGCAAGATTGCTCTCAAAATTCAGAAAAGGTATCCCGTATTAAAGGACGATTTCATAAATTCCATACAACTGTTTCCCCTGGCGAGTTCCGAGGATGAAGTCTACGTATCCAAAGCACTGATTGGCGAACTCATTAGAAGGACCTCCCAAAAGGCGAGAATAGTCAGCACTTTTGAGATAGAAGACATAAAGCGCCTTAAGAAACTTTTCTTCTTAAGTCTTTCAGTCTTTCTTATTTTCTCGTTTCTTCTCTTTTTTCCACCGCGTATTCTTCCCTTTGCACTTCCCCGGCTATTCAGACCTTTAGATTACCAGGAAGTGAATCGGATAGTGCGGGTTATTCCGGGGGATGTAGAAGTGTTGCATGGGGAAAGCCAGAGAATCGGAGTGGAGATTTTCCAGAGAGGGGGAACTCCCTATTTAATATATAAGATTTCGGGAGGTAACTGGCAAAAAGCCAAAATGCTGGGAGAGCCATATCCCCAGGGAGAAATTCGTGATTTCTTCTACAATTTCTCCAGAATTACTCAACCGATAGATTATTTTATTAAATGGAAAGATTTGCGCACGCCGGCTTACTCTATCAGCGTAGTTATCCTTCCCGAAGTGGGAGACATTTCTCTGGAATACATCTATCCTTCTTATACAGGATTGCCTGAGCTGAAGGTGGAGAAGACCGGCGGGAACCTTGAGGCGTTGCTGGGAACTCAGGTGCATATGACTTTGCAGGCCAATAAGCCCATAAGAAGAGGATTCATTCTGACCGATGATGGGAAGAGAATACCCCTAAAAATTGAGAGAGATTCGTACCTTAAAGGGTATTTGGTTCTCACCGGCGAGAAGGTCTACTGGGTGGAAGTGGAGGATGCCCAGGGGTATACGAATCCTCGCCCCATTAGGCATTACATAAGGACGCTTCTCGACAACCCCCCGCAGATAAAGATTATTGCCCCTGGTTGCGACCTGACAGTCTCAGAGAAGAGCAGAGTTGAACTTGCTTACGAGGCGAGCGATGACTTCGGCTTAACGCGGGTAGACCTTGTATACCAGAAGTTAAGAGGGGAAAGTTATGAGTCGATGAAGCCGGAGAGAATGAGGATTGAAACATTTGAATCTTCGCCGGGGCAGAAACTCTGCGACTATCAGTGGGAGCTGGAAAATCTCCCGTTGCGCCCCGGTGAGCTAATCAGTTATTATTTGGAAGCGTGGGACAACGATGCTATATCCGGGCCGAAAAGTAGCCTTTCCCAAACCTATTACCTGGAGGTATTCAGTTACATTAAAGAGCATGAAGAGATCGCAGATATGGAGCACCATTTCCGGGAGGAGATCTTGCGTATTCTGGGAGACCAGATTCTAGCCAGGAGTAGAGTAGAGAACTGGGAGGAAATAAAAGGCGTGGAAGAGTTGAAAAGCATCCAGGCGGACCAGGCAAAGGTCGAAAAGTCGACCGAAGATTTGCTCAATTATTTACAGAAGCTCCTTCCGCGCATGGAAGCCGACCCCCTGGGCAATTTTCAAGTATATTCAGAATATGAAAACATGGAAGAGAACTTAAAATATCTGAAAGAGCAAAAAATGGCAGATGCTTTATCCAGAATTACCGAAGCGATGAAAGCTTCCGGCGCCGCCAGGAAAGAATATATGGAAATGGTAAAAGATAGTCAAGACGAGATTATTTCCGAACTGGAAAAGATGTCTCTTCTGGCTCAGGACCTCCTCCAGGACGAGAAAATGCGCGACGTACTGGGAACAGCCCAGGAATTGTTAGACAGTCAAGCAGATCTTACGCAAAAGTTAGAAGAGATGGGAAGAGAAATGGACAAGCAGAAACTGGAGGAACTTAAGAAGAGCCTGGCGGAAATCTCAAAACTTATGGCCCAGCTGGCAAAGAGTCTCTCCCAGCTTCCGGAAACTCTGCCCGAGGAATTCATCAACCAGGATGCAATCAAGAGTCTGGAGTTGGGAGAGATGTCCGGTGATATAGAAAAGATGGCGGACAAAATTGTTAAGGGTGACCTGGAATCTGCCTTGAACATAGCCAGGAACTTACTTAAGACGCTTTCTGCAACAATGGCCGTCCTGCAAGCTGCTGCCAACCAGGTCCCATCTTTTGGTAAGTTACCCCAACTTTCTCAACAGGCAACTGTATATTCCCAGGAATTAGAAAAACTGATTGCCGAAGAAAAGGAATTGATTGATCGCACCGAGCGACTGGATAAAAAACGTCTGGAAGCTTTGTTTAAGAAGCAAGAGGACCTGTTAAAGAAATTGGCTAAGCTACAAGAGGAGGCGATAAAAGAAGGAAAAGAATTACAGGAAGACCTGAAGGGGAAACTGAAATATATACGGGTATATCCCGCTCTCTATGGAAACCTGTCCCGGGTTTTAAGGAGAATGGAGGAAGTTCTCAGGGAGCTGTCCGGGGAGACTCCTCGCCGGGCAAAAGAGTTATTGAAAGAATGTATCGCCGGCCTGAATGGTATGTTGGTAGTTGTAGACAAATTCATCCTTGAGATTGAAAAGGAAAAAGAGAAAATTTCAACTGCCTTATCCAAGTTGTCTGAGGAAAAAGAAAATGAAGAAGAGTTGACCCCGCAAGAGAAGAACCTTCTATCATTAAAGGATAATTGGGAAGGGAAGGAGAGAGATATTTCGGGAACGGAAGAGAAGATTGTTGCTCTTTGCGACAGGGAAGAGAAGATTGCAAAGTTATTGGAATTCGAAGAGGAAGTAACGGAAGTATTCCAGGAAGAAGACCTCCGGGAACTGGAAAATCTGGCGAAAAAACAGGAAAACCTGGAAAGCCTCACGGGAAGACTGAAACAGAAGTTAGAGGAACTTTCCGGAAAGACTTCCGCCATTGGCCCGGAAATAATCTCTAACATGGAAAAAGCTTCTTCGGCGATGGATAAGGCTGCGGGAGAATTGGAAGAGAAGAAGACCGAGCCTGCCCTGGAAAAAGAGAGAGAAGCGCTCTATTATCTGGCGCAGGGAAAAGAAGGCCTTGCTTCCGCTTCCCGGAAATTGATGGAACTGGCAAAAAGAGCAGGAAAGCCTATGGTCGGTTTCCTGCAGCCGAGGGGAGGGACGCTTCCGGGAGGGAGGATGGGATTCAGGGAAGGTTACGTAGAGATTCCCGAACCTCACGAGTATCAACCACCCCGGGAATTCCGCCAGGAACTTCTGGAAGCTCTCAAAGAAAAGTATCCCCAAATCTATGAAGAGCTGATTAAACAGTACTACCGTCGCCTCACAGAATAAGCTATCCTTGCCTATATCCTCTCCCCCGGGGGAGAGGGTTAGGGTGAGGGGGAAAAGGAGGATGTTTAGATGGCGTGGGAAGCAAAGAAATTTGTTGCAGAGAAAATCTCTGAGATGAAGAAAGTTGTAGGAGACAGGAACGCTGTAGTGGCTACCTCGGGGGGAGTGGATAGTGTAGCCTGCGCGTTTCTGGCACACAGGGCGCTGGGAGAGAAACTCGCCGTTATTTTTATTGACGACGGGCTGATGCGAGAGGGTGAACCGGAGAAAGTGTCCCGGGAGTTAGGGAATTTCGGTGTAAAAGTGGAAATAATCGATGCCCGAGACGAATTTTTCAAAGTGCTTAAAGGAATAGAAGATCCCGAGGAGAAAAGGAAAAGATTTAGAGATACTTTTTATAAAACATTGGGCAAGGCAGTAAAGGAGAACAAAGCTTCATACCTCATTCAGGGCACGATTGCGGCGGATGTCTCGGAGACTGAAAGAGGTATTAAGACGCAGCATAACGTTCTGGAACAGATAGGAATCGACCCCGGAGATTACGGATTTCAAGTCATCGAGCCGCTTCGAGAAATCTACAAACCCGAGGTAAGAGATGTAGCCAGAGAACTGGGGCTGCCGGAAGAAATTTACCAGAGAATGCCGTTCCCCGGACCCGGTTTGGCCACGAGAGTCATCGGAGAGGTTAATCCGGAGAGGGTAGAGATGGCGAGAAAAGCAAACAGGATTGTGGAAGAGGAAATAAAAGAGTTGAAACCTTTCCAGGCATTCGCAGTTCTCATGAAAGATAGAGCCACAGGGACGGTGGGGGGGAAGAGAGCCTTTGGAAACATAATTGTGGTCAGAAGCGTTGAGTCCAAAAATGCAATGACTGCTTCCGTAAGTAGAATCCCCTGGGAAATTCTGGAGAAGATTCAACGGAGAATTACTGAGGAGATACCTGCGGTGACCAAGGTTCTCTTCGATATTACTCCCAAGCCTCCCAGCACAATAGAGTATATTTAAAGGATAAAAATATGCGTGAAGTAATATGGGTATGATGAAATTGATGATTTCTGTTTTTTTATTGACCGTGCCTACTCTACTTTATGGTGGGAATATAATCGTTGATGGTGAACACTACTTGAATCGATGGAACGCGGAGAAGGTAGGGGAGCTTGCGCGGAAGGCAGTGGCGGAAAAACCGGAGAATGCCGACTCCTTCAGGTTACTGGGGTTATCGTATTTCTATCAGGGAGATTATGACAGAGCAATAGAGTATCTGGAAAAAGCATCGCTAATGGAACCGGGAAATGATGAGCGGAAGAGACTTCTCTCCTTTGTTGCAGGCACTAAAAAAATTACGGAAAAATTTAGTGACAATTCCAGTGAACACTTCGTACTTCGCCTGGCCGCCAGGGATGACCTTCTCGTTGAGTACGCCCTGGAGGCTCTGGAGAAAGCATATGAAGAAATACAGGATGAGCTGGACCATTTTTCAGAAGAGAAAATTCTGGTTGAGGTATATCCCACGACTGAAGGATTCACCCACGCTTCCAGTCTTTCTCCGGAGCAGATCGAAGTCTCCGGGGCAATCGGAATCTGTAAATTCAACCGAATTATGATTATTTCTCCCCGCTGCCTGGTATACGGTTATCGTTGGCTGGACGCTTTGGCTCACGAATTTGTCCATTATCTCGTCGCCAAATTGACAGGGCTTAACATCCCTTTATGGTTAAATGAGGGCCTGGCCAAGTATTATGAAACAAGATGGAGAGTGCAACAACCGAATTATCTGACTCCTGTTTACAAAAATGCTCTTTCGGTTGCAGCAAGAGAAGGAAAATGGGTCGATTTCGGGAAGATGAAGCGAGGTATGCCTTCCCTGGAGAGCCGGGAAGAGGTAATTCTCGCCTTTGCCGAAGTCTCTTTAGCAGTAGATTATTTACTGCGCCATTACGGCAGCGATAAATTAACCCGTTTTCTGCACGAACTCGGCAAGACCGCGGGTAAAGAAGATTTTGATAAAAGGGAGAAGCAGTGGGACGAACTTTTCCACAAATTCTTCGCGTCAGACCAGAGAGAGATTCAAAGCGCCTTGAGAAATTTTCTGCCACAGATGAATCTGGAAGAGATACCGGGAGTAGCGTTGGATAGCTTCAAGTTAAAAGAACAAGGAAAGGAAACAGATGAACTGGAAGAATATATAGGAGTGGGAGCCCGCGGGCATGTCCGTCTGGGGGATATGTATCGCCAGAGGGGAAGGTCTAGCGTCGCTCTCATTCAATACGAGAAGGGTTTAAGAGAAGAGCCGAATAATCATGTGATTCTGAATAAGATAGGCAGAACCTTTAGCGAACTGGGCAGATTTGAAGAAGCGGAAGAATCCTTTAAGAAATCGTTGCAGGTTAACCCGAACTACGGGCCAACTTATACTAGCCTCGCCACTGTTTACTTTATTCAGGAGAAGTTGACACCGGCGCTGGAAAATTACCAGGAGTCTAATCAGATTAATCCTTTCAACCCTCTTATTCATAAGTATATGGGTCTTATCCACTACAGGCTGGGAGAGGAGACAAAAGCGGAACGAGAGTGGACGATTGCCCGCAGGCTTCTTCCCGGCGATATAGAGGTTGAGTCCTGGCTCCTGGACATAGAAAGAAAAAATCCTTGAACCTTTTAAAGGAAACAAAGATGTGGGAATTCTACTTGCCCACAAGGATAATTTTCGGGAGAGAAAGTTTAAATAGACTGGGTAGGGAAGTCAAGTATCTGGGAGAACCTGTTCTTCTGGTCACGGGAAGAAGAGCTATCCGGGAGAGTGGCATTCTGGACAGAGTTAATCGAATCCTGAACAGGGAGAAAATCGCCAGCGTGGTTTACGACCATGTCTCTCCCGAACCTGATACTGAAGTAGTGGATAAAGGCGTGGCCTTTGCCCGTCAGAATAGATGCAAAGTCGTAGTAGGTATTGGTGGCGGAAGTGCTATTGACGTGGCTAAGGCAATTGCCGGGCTGGCACTTGAGGAGAAATTCGCCTCGGTAGCCGAATATCTGGAAGGGGAAGGTAATAAGAGACTGAATTCGCCCGGTCTCCCTTTTATTGCCATTCCCACCACGGCTGGAACCGGAGCAGAAGTCGCCAGGAATGCGGTGATTATCAATAAGCCAGCGAGAAGTAAAAAAAGTTTTCGCAGCGATTATCTATTTGCCAGGATAGCCATTATCGACCCTACTTTGACTCTGAGCCTTCCTAAAAATATTACTGCCTCCAGCGGGGTGGATACTTTGACCCATCTCATCGAGGGATACGTTTCCCGGAAGGCAAATTTTCTGACCGATGCCCTGGCGACTAGAGGAATCAATCTGGTGGGAGAGGCAATAATTTCCGCATACAATAATGGTTCTAACCGGGAGGCAAGGGAGAAGATGTGCCTGGCCAGTCTTCTGGGCGGCATTGTGCTCACAAATTCGGGTTTGGGTATTGCTCACGGAGTGTCTCCCTTCCTGGGAGCATTGCACGGGATTCCTCATGGCGTGGCCAACGGCATGCTCCTGGCGCGGGCAATAGAGTTTAATTTGTCCTCAAGAATTGAGAAATTCAGATGTGTTGCTTCTGCCCTGGGAGAGAAAATAGAAGGTCTTACGGAAGAAGAGGCGGCCTGTAAAGCTCTTTCTGCAGTAGAGAGGATAGTTGAGGAACTGAGGATTCCCCGCAGTTTAGGAGAATTCGGCGTAAAGTCGGAAGACCTGCCTGAGCTTACCAGGAAATCCCTCACTTCCAACTCCACCAGAGGAAATCCTCGCGCAGTCAGTTACGAAGATATCCTGTCATTATTAAATGAGTTAATGGAGTAACAGACTTTAGTCTGTCTAATAATTAAGTATTGTGTCCCTGTAATTCTAATTCTATTAGAGAGGACAGAATATGGAAAGAGTCAATGAAAAAGAGAAGGAATTCCGTTTTGGAGACGCGGGTCCCAAGTATCTTTTCCGAGGACCCAGAATAGAATGGGGAATTTTGGTTCTGAAACCCGGAGGGTCGTTGGGAGCCCACTACCATAAAGAGGTAGAAGAGACATTTTATTTTCTCGAGGGAAAGGGCAAATTATTTATTGACGGCACTGAATATTCGGGGCAAGCGGGAGAGGCTTTCCGGCTGGAACCGGGAGAAAAACATAATATCCAAAACGATTCCCCATCTCCTATTCGTGCCGTGTTCATCAAGTGCCCTTATAAACCCGAGGACAAAATTAAGCTTTAAACAGAAAAGAGCGGGGAGATAAAAGATGGCCGAGCGGGTAGCACTGGTAAGATGCGAAACTTATCATCTTCCGGTTTTGGAAAATTCTTTAAGAAAATTGTTAGGTTTACTGGGCGGGATTGGCCAGTTTGTCAAGAATGGAGATAGAGTTCTAATCAAGATAAACCTACTTTCAGGTAAACCTCCGGAAAAGGCAGTAACCACCCATCCCGGGCTGGTGGAAGCCGTAGTTAATTTGGTAAAAGAAGCGGGAGGAATTCCCGCAATCGGAGACAGTCCCGGGGAAAGGGCAGCTCTTACGGGAGTGGCCAGAGCGTATCGAACTGCAGGATTCGAGAAAGTTAGCCGTAAAACGGGTGTTCCTCTTTTATCTTTCGAGGATGAAGTTATAGAAGTGGGAAACAGTCAGGGGCGTCTTTATAAAAAGTTTGCGGTCACCAAACGAATAGAGGATTTTGATGTAATCATTTCCGTTCCTAAATTGAAAACTCACCCTCTAACCTACATTACGGCAGGAGTGAAGAATAACTTCGGTTTCATTCCCGGATTGAGAAAAACGGAATTCCATTTGAAATTGCCTGACCGGGAGTTGTTTTCCCGGATGCTTGTTGACCTTTTATATACGGTAAAGATCGACCTGGTAATTCTGGATGCGATTGTGGCCATGGAGGGAAATGGCCCGGCTGGTGGCACGCCTCGCAAGGTGGGAGCAATTCTTGCCAGCAAGAATCCCGCAGCGTTAGATTTTGTTGCCGGCAAACTCATCGGTTACAAAAGTGCGCTGGATATTCCCACTAACAGGATAGCTATGGAGAGAAGAATGCTCCTCCCCGGAAATATAGAAATCTCAGGAGAAAAAATTGAAGATTTAGAAGTGAAAGATTTCAAACAGATTCCCCGGGATGTTTCCCTGAATGTTCCCAAATTTCTGCTTAAGTGGCTGAAAAACCTAGTATCAGCGAAACCGAGAATAATTGAGAAGCTTTGTAACCGTTGCCTGTATTGCCTGGAAAGCTGCCCTGTTAAATGTATAGGAAAGACCAAAAACGGTAGACCTTCCATTAATTATTCGGATTGTATTAGATGCTTCTGTTGTCAGGAACTCTGTTCACAGGGAGCGATAATAACAAAGAGTCCCTGGTGGGTGAAGTTATTCACCGCATAAGAAGAATAGTTTTGACTTTTTGGCTAAAATAGGTTAAATTGATTGGGAGCCCTCCCGAGAGGAAGGCAATTATCCCCCGATGAAACCGGGGGACTCCATATTTTTTGTCGAAAGAAACGGAGCACAGTTAAATGGATTTGATTGTGACCCATATTGGTGCAGATTTTGATGCTTTGGCTTCTCTGGTAGCGGCAAGAAAGATATATCCCAGGGCTTTAGTCATCATACCCGGCTCAGCCGACAAGGATGTGAGAGAATATTTGTATAAGAACCCGGAGCTGATAGACCTGAAGAAAGAAAAAGAGGTTGATTTCAAAAAAGTCAAGAGACTCATAGTTGTAGATACGCGGCTTGCCAAAAGAATAGGGGAGGCAAAGACAGTCCTCAGTAATCGCGGATTAATCCTCCACTTCTACGACCACCATCCCCGCACCAAGAGCGATCTTGCGGGAAGAGTGGACATCGGGGGACGCTACGGAGCTACCACGACTATTCTGGTAGAGATTCTGAAGAAGAGAAAAATCAAAATTTCTCCGGAAGAGGCAACTCTTCTTGCTCTGGGAATTTACGAAGATACGGGTTCTTTTACATTTCCTTCCACAACCCCCGCAGATTTAAGGGCAGCTTCTTTTCTGGTAAGCAAAGGAGCAAATATAAACACGATTTCTGACTTTATGCGCCGGGAATTGACTAAGACTCAGGTTAAACTATTAAATAGACTTCTGCGATTGGAAAAGAGAATTAAGATTAACGGGATAGAAATTGCCATTATCAAATTGAAGTCTTCGAATTATATCACTGATCTAGCGGCAACTGTTCATAGATTACGCGATATCGAGAACCTGGAGTCGATTTTCGTATTGTTGGGAACAAAGGAAAGAATTCGCGTAGTTGCCCGTAGCCGAATTAAGGCTGTAAACGTGGGTAAAATTACCCAGGCATTTGGGGGAGGTGGACACGCCACTGCGGCTTCGGCCACAATAAGAGGAATGGAGCTACGGGATGTGGAGAAAAAATTGATAGAAGTCCTGAAGAGCAAAGTTACCCCCGAAATAGCACCTGAGGAGAGCCTCCTGTTTAGAAAGAGTGTAGGCCCGCTTTTAGACAGAAATCTTCCTCCCGGAGTAGCGGGCTTACTGGCGAAAGTGGGTAAGATAGCCGAGAAGAAGGATTTCCGAGTCTATTTGGTTGGCGGCATCGTACGTGACCTTCTGCTCGGCGTGGAAAACTTCGATGTAGATTTAGTGGTTAAGGGTGACGGCATATCATTTGCTCGTTATCTGGTCAGCAAACTGGGCGGCAAGATTACTGCTCACAGGAGGTTCGGGACGGCAGTAGCTACTTTGTCGGGAGGAATCAAGATAGATATTGCCACTGCCAGAAAGGAATTTTACGCATCTCCCGCTGCCCTGCCCGCCGTAGAAAAGGGTTCTCTGAGAGAAGATTTGTACCGACGGGACTTTACCATTAATGCAATGGCTGTGAGATTGAATCCCGGGCGTTACGGAGAACTTATCGACTTCTTCGGCGGGTGGAGAGATTTGAAGGAGAGAAAGGTTAAGGTTTTGCATAACAGGAGCTTTATCGAAGACCCCACGCGCATCTTTCGGGCAATTCGTTTCCAGGAAAGATACGGCTTCTTCATGGACAAGAACACCGAGCGGCTGGTCAGGGATGCGCTAAAGAGGAAAATTTTTAGGCGCCTGAGCAAACAAAGAATAAGAGAAGAAATGATTGCCATCCTGAGCGAGCCCCGACCCGGGAACGCAATTTTGGCATTGTATAGGATCGGGATTCTCAAGTCGATCCATCCCAAAATCAGATTGAGCCCGGAGATAAAGAAAGATTTGCAAACGGTTAAGACTATCCTTGACAGGTTCGCCCCGTTTCTCAAAAAAGAGGCCGGGAAAAGCTGGATAATCCATTTTCTTATCCTGGTGCAACAGTTAAGTATCTTGGAAGTAAGGAATCTCTGCAGGAATTTCGGATTCTCCCGGGAACAGTATAATAAAATATTCAAAGGGAGAGAAAGTTTATCGGAAGCCACGAGAAAGCTTAAAAAAGCAGAATTAAAGCCGAGTCTTCTCTATCGAGCGTTGCAGGGATTACCGATAGAAGCGCTTGTATTTATTGTGCTAAAGGGAAGGAGCCGATTAGTGGAAAGGAGAGTCCATCGATATCTGACCAGAGTGCGCCGGGAGAAGATTCGTACTACCGGCAATAAACTCAAGAAGATGGGATATAAACAGGGCCCCTTGTTTAAGAAGATATTGCAAGAGTTGCTCTGGGCGAAACTTGATGGAGTCGTAAAAAGCCCGTCTTCTGAGACGAAGTTTATAATTGACAATTTTCCCAAAGATTGATAAAATAAAAAATTTAAGGAAAGAAACAGAGTAGCCGCTTCCGTTCACGGGAGCGCGGTAAAAGGAGGTGAGACAACCCGAGTGAGTGGAGTTTAACTCACCGATTGGTGCATGATTACGCTCGAACAGATAGTGAGGAATCCTTCTCTTGTTTTCCGGATGATTCCTCTGCCTGTAGCTCTGGTTATTTTCTTTTTTGCAATTGTTATTCATGAATGTGCCCATGCGTGGATGGCTTCTCGCTGCGGAGACAATACCGCAAGATATGCCGGAAGAATAACGTTGAATCCCCTGCCACATATTGACCCTATCGGAACAATAATATTTCCTCTCCTTCTAATTCTTTCTCGTTCCTCGTTTGTTATCGGCTGGGCTAAACCTGTTCCCATAAATCCTTACAATTTCAATAATCCCCGAGCGGATCTGGTGCGAGTGGGAGCTTCCGGCCCTTTGTCCAATATAGGATTGGCTATTGCCTCTTCTTTTATGGTCTGGATATTCAGTTACTTACCCATGGGAGAGATAAAGAATTCCATAATAATAATTCTTCTGTTCAGTGTTCTAATCAATCTTTTGCTTGCAGTTTTCAATTTAATTCCCATTCCTCCGCTGGATGGTTCACAAATTCTCTCGGGATTATTGCCCACTCATCTGGCCGTAAAATATGAGGGAATTTCTCGCTACGGTTTTATTATTATCTTCTTGTTACTTTTGACGGGTTTACTCTGGGCGATAATCATACCCATCGTCCAGTTTCTCTATGGTTTACTCTTTTTGTGGGTAGGAAGGGGCTTTTAAAAATGACCAGGAAAAGAATTTTAAGTGGAATGCGTCCCAGCGGAAAGTTACACGTGGGACATCTGGTAGGAGCACTCGCCAATTGGGCAGCTTTACAGGACGAATACGAATGTTTCTACATGGTAGCAGACTGGCACGCTCTCACGACAGAGTACGAAAACCCGAAAGAGATTAAAACGAATATCAAAGAGATGGTTATTGATTGGATATCGGCAGGTCTCGACCCTGAAAAGTGCACGATGTTCGTGCAGTCTCATGTTCTGGAGCACGCGGAACTGCATCTTCTATTTTCTATGTTTATTCCTTTAAGCTGGCTGGAAAGGTGCCCCACTTACAAGCAGCAACAACAGGAATTGAAGGATAAGAACCTTTCTACTTACGGATTTCTGGGGTATCCTGTTCTGCAAGCGGCAGACATTTTAGTGTACAAAGCCGATGCCGTACCTGTGGGTGAAGACCAACTGCCCCATCTGGAACTGTGCCGGGAGATTGCCCGGCGCTTCAATTTCTTATATAAAAACATTTTTCCCGAGCCACAGGCTCTTCTTACTAAAGTGCCCAAACTTTTGGGAACCGATGGCCGCAAGATGAGTAAGAGCTATGATAATTGCATTTTCTTATCGGACCCTCCGCAGGTTATTCGGGAAAAGGTAGCGTCTATGATTACCGACCCCAGCCGGATTAGAGCGCATGACCCCGGACACCCCGACGTGTGTACGGCATATGGCTTACATAAGATATTTAATTCCCCCAAAATAGATGCAATAACCGCCGACTGTAAAAGTGGGAAAATAGGCTGCGTGGCCTGTAAGAAGGTTTTGAGCGAAGCTTTGATAGAGAGATTGAAATCGATTCAGGCAAAAAGGAAAGAATTGGAGGCGCATCCGGAAGAGCTCACCAGGATCCTCAATCAGGGCCGTCTCAGTGCTCAAAAGATTACTCAGGAAACGCTTAAGAAAGTGAGAGAAGCGATTGGACTATAAAGAGGAGAGTGTAACGGATTATAAGGTGAGACTGGAGGTATTCGAGGGTCCTCTCGACTTGTTGTTACACCTGGTTAAAAAAAACGAGCTGGATATATTCAATATCCCCATAGCAGAAATCACGGCCGACTATTTGAACTACATAAAACTTTTCCGGAAGCTGAACCTGAATTTTGCGGGAGAATTTCTGGTAATGGCTGCTACCTTAATCCACATAAAATCGAGAATGTTACTACCCTCACCAGAAACAATTGAGGAGGAAGAGATTGAGGATCCCCGGGCGGAATTGGCGGCCAGACTCATGGAATATAAGAAATTTAAAGAAGCAGCCGGTATTTTAAAAGAGAAGGAGGCAATTCAAAGGGACGTATACGGGCGTCTTCCTCTGGTTCCCCAGGATGAAGATTATACCATCGAGGCCTCGCTTTTTGACCTTATGGACGCCTTCCAGAAAGTGGTATTTCGCGCGGAAAAAGAGGTGCGGGAAATAATTCAGGAAGACATCAGGGTGGAAGACAGAATTCGGGAAATCCTGAACCTTCTGGAAAACAAAAGATTTATCAATTTTGAAACCATATTTTCTGGCCAGAGGACCAAGAGACTTCTAATAGTAACTTTCCTGGCTCTTCTGGAGCTAATCCGGTTGAGAACGGTTTTTGCTCGCCAGGCAAGGCCATTCGGGCATATAAGGATATACAGGGCAAAGCGGGAAGGGGTAGCATAAAGACAATGGAAAAAGAAGAATTGAAAAACATAATTGAATGTCTCTTATTTTTCTCTGATAGACCGTTGAGTATAGAAAGACTGGGGGAGATTACGGAAATCGATAATTCTGGCGAGATAAAAGAGGCTTTGGAAGATTTGCAGAGAGAATACGAGCTGAGAAATAGCGCGCTACAAGTTCTGAACATTGCCCAGGGATACCAGATTTTTACCAGGGGAGAATTTTCCCGCTGGGTGAGAAAACTTTATAAAGCACAAACTACTTTTCAACTTTCACTGCCTGCTCTGGAGACGCTCTCCATCATCGCTTATAAACAGCCCGTTACCCGGGGAGAAATAGAAAAGATAAGGGGAGTCGATGCTTCTGGCGTGTTGCGGACGCTTTTGGAAAAGAAATTGATTAGAATTTCGGGGAGGAAAAGGCTACCGGGTCGCCCAATGCTATATGCAACGTCTCAGGAATTCCTGCGTTACTTTGGGTTAAAAGACCTATCCGAAATTCCCAGTCTGGAGGAGATAAAACCACCGGTAAGTGGATAAAGACGGGAGGGATAATCCATGGACTTAAAAAGTTTAAGGGAAAAAATTGACACAGTAGATAACCAAATTTTGAAATTGTTGAACCAGAGAACCAGAGCGGTGCAGGAAATTGCAAAATTGAAAGCAAAGGAAAAGCAGGAATTTTATGCTCCTCACCGGGAAAAGAAGATATTGGAGAGGCTGCTTAAGAAGAATAAAGGCCCGCTACCTAATGAAGCGTTAAAAGGAATCTTACAGGAAATTTTGAACGTTTCCCGGTCGATGCAGAAGAAATTGAGGGTAGCTTATCTAGGGCCGCCCGCCACATTCACCCATTTGGCAGCAGTGAAGAATTTCGGTAAATTTGCCGATTTTACTTCTGCCAAGAGCATAGCCGACGTTTTCTCCGAGGTGGAAAAGGGTCGCTCCGATTACGGAGTTGTGCCCATTGAGAACTCGACGGAAGGGGTAATCAATCATACACTGGATATGTTCGTCGCTTCGGAATTGAAAATCTGTTCCGAATTGCTTCTGGAAATCTCTCATAATCTCCTTTCCCGGGCGAGGGAACTGGGGGAGATAAAGAGAATTTATTCTCATCCTCAGGCAATTGCCCAGTCCAGAAATTGGATTGAAGACAGCCTGCCCAACGCGGAGTTGGTAGAGACATCTTCTACTGCCAAGGCAGCGGAGCTGGCAGAGAAAGACCCTGAGGGCGGAGCAATAGCTTCCCGTCTTGCGGCCTCTTTATATGACCTGAAAATAATCGCCGAGGGTATTGAGGATAACGTGCAGAATTTTACCCGCTTTCTGGTAATAGGTAAGAGTTACCCCGGAAAAAGCGGACAGGATAAAACCTCCATTCTTTTCTCCATCAAAGATAGGGTGGGGGCGCTACACGATATGCTTATCCCGTTCCGGAAAAATAGAATTAATCTAACCAAGATCGAATCCCGACCGACCAAGCTCAGGGCCTGGGAGTATATATTCTTTGTTGACTTTGCCGGACACGTGGAAGAAGAAAATGTGAAAAGTGCTTTGCGGCAACTGGAAAAAGAATGTCTGTTTCTCAAAATATTGGGCTCTTATCCCAGAAGCGAGTGATTTGGGAGGATACTTTAATGATTGAAAAACTTGTCAGAAAAAATATTTTGGATTTTCAACCCTACCTCCCTGGCAAGCCAATGGAGGAAGTGAAAAGAGAATTAGGTCTTGCCAGAGTAGATAAACTGGCTTCCAATGAGAATCCTCTGGGACCTTCTTCCCGGGCAGTCAGCGCCATGAAAAGGGCTCTCCATCGAGTGAACCTGTATCCCGATGGTAGCGGTTTTTATTTGAAGAAGACTTTGGCCAAGAATTTAAAGGTGCATCCGGAAAATATTATCCTGGGTAGCGGAACGGATGAAATAATCGAAATCATCGGGAAAACTTTCCTGAATCCCGTCGACGAAATCGTAGTCTCCAGGCATGCCTTCATTCGCTACGAGATGGCGGGAGAACTGATGGGTTGTCAGATCAAAAGAGTCCCCATGAGAAATTTTACCCATGACCTGGAGGCAATGAAGAGGGCAATAACGGAAAGGACGAAAATAGTATTTGTAGCCAACCCTAACAATCCTACGGGAACTTATGTTACAGAGAAGGAAGTAGAAAAATTTATGGATGGTCTTCCGGAAGAGGTAATGGTGGTATTTGACGAAGCTTACCGGGAGTACGTAACAAGAAAAGATTATCCTCAGACTCTTCCCTATATTAAGAAAGGGCAAACGTTAATTGTGCTGCGCACCTTTTCCAAAATTTATGGACTGGCAGGATTGCGCATCGGCTATGGCGTAGGGAGATCGGAATTGATCGGCTTTATGGAGAGAATCAGACCTCCGTTCAATACCAATTCGCTGGCTCAGATAGCAGCTATGGCCAGCCTTTCCGATAAGGCGCACATTAAGCGCAGCCGTGAACTGGTTGGCAAGGAAAAGAAATACCTGGAGAAAAATCTGGCGAAGATGGGTATTGAATTCGTTCCCTCGGTGGCTAACCATATTCTCCTCAAGGTAGGTAATGGACAGAACGTGTTTGAAAAATTATTGAAGAAGGGAATAATTGTGAGAGCTATGGTTGAATACGATTTACCGGAATTCATCAGGGTGACCGTAGGACTGCCCCAGCAGAACAGGCGATTCATCAATGCCCTAAGGGAGGTTTTGGACAAATGTTCCTAACACTAAAACCAGGGACCACGAAGCAAGGGATTGAAGAGCTGGTTAAAAAGATAGAAGAGCTGGGATTTCGAGCCCACATTTCCCAGGGTGCTGAGAGAACAGTAATCGGAGTTATTGGCGAAAATGCTATTGCTGCCAGAGAGGTGTTTGAAGCGTTCTTTACCGTGGAGTCGATTACTCCCATCTCTAAACCTTACAAGCTGGTCAGCAGGGAATTCAAAAAAGAAGATACTATAGTTGAGCTGGGCAATGTTTCCATAGGGGGAAAAGATATAGTGGTTATGGCAGGGCCCTGCTCGGTGGAAAAGGAAGACCTCCTTCTCTCTATTGCCAGTGACGTAAAAAAAGCAGGAGCAAAAATTCTTCGCGGAGGGGCTTTCAAGCCGAGAACTTCTCCCTATTCTTTTCAGGGATTGGGAGAGAGGGGATTGAAGTACTTGGCCAAAGCGAAGAAAGCAACGGGCCTTCCGGTAGTTACCGAGGCTATGAACATAGAACAGGTAGAGTTAGTTTCCCGCTATGCGGACATTATCCAGATTGGAGCCCGCAATGTTCAAAATTTCGAGCTTTTGAAAGAAGCTGGCAAAAGCAAAAAGCCCATACTACTTAAGCGAGGCATAGCTACGACAATCGAAGAGTGGTTGATGTCTGCCGAATACATTGTTACCAACGGAAATTCAAACGTGATTCTCTGCGAACGAGGTATCAGAACTTTCGAGAGTGCCACCAGGTTTACTCTGGATTTAAACGCAATTCCCGCGATAAAAGCCTGGAGCCATCTGCCGGTAATTGTAGACCCCTCGCACGGGACTGGCGTGCGCAATTTTGTGGGTTCGATGTCTAAAGCGGCAATTGCCTGCGGCGCCGACGGTCTGATCATCGAAGTACATTCCGACCCGGAACACGCCCTATCTGACGGAAGACAGTCTCTCCTGCCAGAAAAATTCGCCAGCTTAATGCAGGAACTAAAGAAACTTGCCCGCACAATAGGCAGAAACTTATAGTGATAAAAAAGTGACATAAAAAAAGTGACAGGTACTTTTTTCAAAGAAAAAGTGACAGGTACTTTTTGGGAGCTAAATAATGCCGCGTAGAGCAAGATTTACTATAGAAAATGGCATCTATCACATATTAAGCCGTGGAAATAACCAACAGGTTATATTCCATAAGGATAAAGACTATCAAGAATTTCTGGATATCCTTTCCTTTTACAAGAAGAAGTATGAGCTTGAAATATACCATTATGTTTTAATGGGGAATCATATACATTTAATAGCAAAGGCTACTAATGGGAGAGAACTAAGTGAGGCAATGAAAGGTATAAAATGGAGATATGCACAGTATTACAGAAAAAGTTACGGAGGAATAGGACATTTATGGCAAGAAAGATTCAAGAGTTTCCTGATTCAGGAGGGCAGATATCTTTTGGAGTGTGGAAGATATATAGAACTAAATCCGGTAAAAGCAGGGATAGTGGAAGAACCAAAATGGTATTACTGGAGTAGTTACAGAGCCTATGGAGAAGGAGAAAGGGACTATTTAATAGATTTTAGTCCAGAATATCTTGGTTTAGCGGATAGTGACCTGGATAGACAACAGATATACAGAGAATTTATGAAAGATGGGTTAAAGGAAAGACGAGGAGAAGAGAGATATTTCAGGGAAGGGGCGTTTGGTTCGAGAGAGTTTGTGGAAGAGATGAAGAGGAAAGGATTGGTATCCCTTTGGTCTCATAAGGGCAAACCGAAAAAAAGGAAAGAGAAATGAAAAAGTACCTGTCACTTTTTAAGGTGAGTATAATTGGCGTGGGTTTAATGGGAGGGTCTTTCGGTTTAGCTCTGAAAAAGAAGAGACTCGCCCGGCAAGTGGTAGGAATCGGTCGCCATATCCACAAGTTAAAAGAGGCAAAGAGACTGGGTGCCATTGATAGCTACACTACCGATTTTGCCAGAGGGGTCAAAGATTCGGACATAGTTATGGTTGCCGCGCCTGTGGACAAGATTCCACTTATCGTTAAGAGGATATTACCCCATTTAAAAGATGGCTGCATTGTAACTGACGTAGGGAGCACGAAGGAAAAAGTGGTTAAGGAAGTCCGGGAGATTCTCGCAAAATCTGCCGGCAAAGGGAGAAGGGGTGAGGTTTCTTTCATCGGCGGTCACCCCATGGCAGGTTCCGAGAAGCAAGGAGTAAGAAATGCCAGGGCCGATATTTTCTCGGGCACCACCTGCGTTCTGACTCCGGCAGATAAGAATAACCGACGAGCGGTTAAGGTAGTGGGAGACCTCTGGAAAAGAATGGGAGCGAGAGTTCTTTTGCTTAAACCTGAAGAACACGATTATCTCGTAGCATATACGAGCCACTTGCCCCACGTACTGGCGTCCACATTAGCCAATCTTATAGGCAGGGTTTGTAAAAAAGACCAGCGAGCCAGTAGAATCATCGCGGGAAGTATCTCGGATATGACCAGAATTGCAGACAGCAGTCCTGAAATGTGGATAGATATCTGTATGTCCAATAGCAAAGCGATTTCAAAAAGTATCAGGGTAATGGTAGAGCGTCTGGGAAAAATCAAAAAGTCAATTGAAAAGAATAAAAAGAAAGACCTTCAGGACTTGTTTAATAGAGGTAGACTGGCGAGAAAAAAAATAATCGGGTCGTAAACATGAAAAGTATTAAAATAGAAACAAAGAAGAAAATTGAAGGGGAAATTTCTTTGCCCGGGGACAAATCTATTTCTCACCGCGCTATTATGCTGGGTAGCATCGCCCGGGGGGAAACCAGAGTTAAGGGGCTTTCCGATTGCGTTGACTGTCGGAACACATTAAATGCTTTCGTTAAACTGGGGATAGAAATAGAAGAACAAGCCGGGCAAGGATTGACTATTCACGGGCAAGGATTAAAGGGGTTGTCTCCGGCCAAAGAGGTTATCGACGTAGGCAATTCGGGAACTACTATGAGACTCCTCAGCGGAATTCTTGCCGGGCAAGATTTCTCTTCCACGATGACCGGTGATGAGTCTCTGCGGAAAAGACCGATGAGAAGAATCATTCTCCCCTTAAGGGAAATGGGAGCAAAGATAAGTAGCCCCGACGACAACCATCCGCCGATAACCATTGTGGGGCAGAAATTACGTCCTATAGATTACCATTCTCCTGTTGCCAGCGCCCAGGTGAAATCCTGCGTTCTTCTGGCAGGACTATATGCTGCAGGGAGGACGAGCCTCACTGAGCTTTCGCCGTCGAGAGACCATACGGAACGGATGTTAAAATATCTGGGTGCTCCTGTAGAAGTCAAGGGAAGGACTGTTTTTATTGAAGGAATCTCGGAATTAAAGGCAAGACAGATTACCGTTCCCGGAGATATCTCTTCCGCGGCCTTCTTTATCATTGCCTGCCTTGTTTTACAGAATTCGCAAATCAAAATAAGGGGAGTGGGAATCAATCCCACGCGCACGGGGATCATAGATATCCTTAAGAAGATGGGAGCCGACATTGTAATTGATAACGTCCGTGAGCTTTGTGGAGAGCCAGCAGCCGACCTTGTCGTAAAAAGTAGCAGCCTGAGAGGAACCGAAATAAGGGGCCAGTTGATTCCCAGAATCATAGACGAGATTCCTGTCTTGGCCGTGGCGGCAACGCAAGCCGAAGGGATAACTCAAATCAGCAATGCTCAGGAATTGCGAGTCAAGGAGAGCGACCGCATAGGCAATCTGGTTTCTCAACTTTCCCGAATGGGAGCTTCCGTAAAAGAAAAAAGAGACGGAATGGTAATTTCCGGAGGGAAGAGATTGGCAGGTAGTTCGGTTAATAGTTTCGGCGACCACCGCATGGCTATGGCACTGACCATTGCCGGGCTGATTGCCGATGGTGAGACTACCGTAAACGATGTTGCCTGTATCGATACATCCTTCCCCGGCTTTATGGATGCCATAAATCGGATGGTAAGATAGGTATGGTGGAAATTTGGTGAAGAGAAGAGCGGTTATTGCTATCGACGGGCCAGCAGGGGCAGGGAAGACAACAATTGCCAGAATGGTTAGTAAAAAATTGGGTTATAATTATATTGATACGGGCGGTATGTATAGAGCAATAAGCTGGAAAGCATTTAGAAAAAAGATAGATCTGCAATCTAAGAGAGAATTGATCAGGATGGTGAGAAATAGCAGGATGGAGCTAAAGAGTAAAGGGGGAACGGCAAGGGTCTATTTGGATGGAAAGGATGTCACCAACAATATAAGGAACAAAAGGGTCACTGAAGGAGCCAGCATCTTGGCTGCAATCCCTGAGGTGAGGAAGGAGCTGGTGAAAATTCAGAGGAGACTGGGTTCTTCGGGGGGAATTGTAGTGGAAGGCAGGGATATAGGCACCGTAGTCTTTCCCCGGGCAGACTATAAGTTCTATCTGGATGCGTCACTTAAAGAAAGGGCTTTGAGAAGATACAGAGAACTGAAAGCGAAAGGGGAGAAAGGGGACCTGGCGGAGCTGGAAAAGGCGATTCGCTCTCGCGACAGGCGCGACCGCACCCGGGGAGTGGCTCCCTTGAAGATAGCTCCTGATGCTGTAGTCATAGACTCCACGGATATGAGCAAGAAAGAAGTAGTAGAGTTTATCCTGAAAAGAATCGAATGAATATTGTACCTGTCACTTTTTTGCGGGGGTAAGTTATGTTGTATGTTTTGGGTTATTGGCTAATCTGGTTGATAGGCAAAATCCTGTTCCGTTTTCGCATTGAAGGAAGGAGAAATATTCCCAAAGGTGGAGTTATTATAGCTCCTAATCATGCCAGTTACTGGGACCCCCCTCTGGTGGGCGTGGCAATTGGTGGATACCAGGTATACTTTATGGCAAAAAAACAGCTCTTCCGGTTCCCCGTTTTCGGAACGGTCCTGAGGATGATACACACTTTTCCCGTGGATAGAGGGAAACAGGACGTAGCCGCCTTTAAAAAGGCGCTTAGAGTGTTGAATGGAAAGAAGACCCTGGTGGTCTTCCCCGAAGGTGGACGGGGAAAGGGAGGGCGCCTGAGAGCGCCTCAACCCGGGGTTGCCTGGATAGCGCAAAAGACTAAATTCCCCGTCGTTCCTACTCTGGTTGTGAATACTCACAGAGCAAAAAATTTTCCCAGGGTAATTGTGCGCTTTGGCTCACCGATATATTTCGGAACAGACGAAAAAGGCGAGAATGAAAAGTCTCGTTACCGCGATTTCGCCCACAGAGTAATGGAAGGAATAATGGAGCTGGACCGGGAAGGGCAATACCGATATCAAGCTGAAATCTGAAATTTGTAATCGAGATGAGACTTATTTTTACCAGAAAGATGGGGTTTTGTTCGGGAGTAAAGAGGGCTATCTCCCTGGCGCAGAGTATACCGACGAGGGGTAATAGAAAGAGGACCATCACAACCCCGGTGTATACTTTAGGGCCACTGATTCATAATCCTCAGGAAGTCGAGCGCCTGGAAAGGCTGGGGGTAAGAACTATCTCCCGGCTGGGCCGGATAAAAGCAGGAACTCTCATTGTGCCTTCTCACGGCTTGCCTCAAACAGTGTTGAAGAGAATAGAGAAAAGGCGGCTCAGGTTAATAGATGCTACCTGCCCGTTCGTCAAGCGGGCTCAATTACTGGCAAAGAGATTACATGAGAACGGCTACCATGTAGTAATAGTGGGGCAGAAATCTCATCCGGAAGTAATTTCCTTACTTTCTTTTGCCGACGGTGAAGCTTCCGTGGTAGAGACTCCCCGAGATGTGGAAAAGATCAAGACAGACAAAAAAATAGGAGTCATCAGCCAGACTACGCAAGCGGTGGAAAGCTTCGAGAAGATTGTGAAAAGATTAAAGAAGAAGACTAAAAACCCGAAAATTCATAACACTATTTGCAAAGAGACTTCCCAGCGTCAGAAAGAGGCGAAAGGACTGGCAAAGAGAGCAAATCTTATGATTGTAATTGGCGGTAAGAATAGCGCCAATACTACCAGACTTTACAATATCTGCAAGAAAGTTACCCGTGCTTACCATATAGAATCGGCGGAGGAATTGAGACCCGGTTGGTTCAGTAAGAAAAGAGGAGTAGGAATAACTTCCGGCACTTCCACTCCCGATTGGATAATCAAAAGTGTAGTAAAAGGCCTGTTGAGGGGTAGTTCCGATGCACCGGAGCGTTAGATGACGGATACACCAAAAGAAAAAAATCATCATGACTCCAGGATGGAAAAGTTATTAAAAGACCTTGACAAAATCAAGGAAGGGAAAATCGTTACCGGGAAAGTTATCCAGGTGAAAGGCGAATCTTTATTGGTCGACGTGGGTTTGAAAACCGAGGGAATTCTCAAGAAAGAAGACGTAGCCACTCCTTCAGGGAAATTAAAGGTAAAAACTGGCGATAAAATAGAGGTCTTTTTGGAAAAAAGAGAAGACGCCTACGGCCGACCCGTTATATCATTGAAGAAGGCAGAAATGGTAAGGACCTGGGATAGAATTCGCGATGCCTATACCACGCAGAGCGAAATACTGGGCAAGATAGTCAGGAAGATTAAAGGAGGTATGATTGTGGATCTGGGAGGGCCTGATTCTATTCTGGAAGAAGGAAAAGGTCTTGCCGAGGCTTTTATGCCTGCCTCTCAGATTGGTTATCCCCCGGTAAAGGACCTGGATAGTGTCGTCGGCCAGGTGGTTCCGTTAAGAGTAATCGAATTCGAACCAAAGAGGAATATCGTCGTCTCCTGGAGATTGGTAATTGAGGATGAGGTAAAGAAAAAGAGGGAAGAGCTGTTAAACAGAATAACCGTGGGAGACGTATTGAAAGGTACTGTGAAGAATATGACCAGGTTTGGTGCATTTATTGATCTGGGCGGAATTGATGGACTGCTGCACATAGGCGATATAACGTGGGGTCGCCTGGAGAGAGTGGAAGATGCATTGAAGGTGGGCGAACAGATGGACGTAAAAGTTCTCGCGTTCAACCGGGAAAAAGAGCAGATTTCATTAGGACTGAAACAGATGGAGCCCCATCCCTGGGAAAATATCAGGGAGAAATATCCTGTTGATTCGACTCCCGCGGGAAAAGTAACCGGTATTCTCCCCTATGGTGCGTTTGTCGAGCTGGAGCCCGGGATAGAAGGCCTGATTCACGTCTCCGAGATGTCCTGGACGGAGAAAATAAGGCACCCCCGCGAAGTATTGAAAGTGGGAGACGTGGTAAGAGTCAGAGTGCTCAGCATAGATGAAGAAAAGAGGAAATTATCCCTCGGGCTGAAACAGATACAGCCTAATCCCTGGGCTCAGGCAAAAGAGAAGTATCCGCCGGGAACAAGACTCACGGGAACCGTTACGCATCTGGCACCCTTTGGGGCTTTTGTCAGATTGGAAGAGGGAATTGAGGGGATGATTCATGTTTCTGATATTTCCTGGACAAAGAGATTGAGACACCCGGGACAGGTGCTCAAGGTGGGAAATCAAGTGGAAGCAGTAGTTCTGGAGGTAAATGTCAAGGCTGAAAAAATATCTCTGGGACTGAAACAGAAATCGAAAAACCCATATGGGAAATATTTTGTGGGGAGCAATGTTCAGGGAAAAGTGGTTCATCTCACCAATTTCGGAGCTTTTGTAGAATTGGAACCGGGTATAAAAGGGCTAATCCATATTTCCCAGGCGGCTAAGGGGAAAGTTAAAGATATAAAAGAAGTTTTAAGGGTGGGAGATAGAGTCTGGGCAAGAATTATTAGAGCCGATCCCCAGCAGATGATAATCGATTTGAGCATCAAGGAATATATAAAGGCACAGGAAAGAGCGGAAATGGAAAAGTATATTGAACAGGAAATTCCCGGAGCCACTCTGGGCGAAATAATCAGTGAAAAAATGAACAATTCGGAAGATGAGGAATAGATTGAACAAGAAATCACTTTTATTTGTTTGGCTCTCATTTTGCCTCCTTTTTTTGAGAAATTCTCCTGCCTACCCGGACGTCTCTTTCGGTAAGAATAAGGTAATCGTCGATCAACACACCTGGCATATTGCCGAGACCGAACATTTCCAGATTTACCATTATCCCGAAGAAAGGCACCTGATTCCCAAAGTGAGCAAGATGCTGGAAAAAGCTTACGAAAAAGTTACCGGCGACTTAAATATCAGTATAGAAAAGAAAACGCCTTTCTTCTTATATATGACCCATAACCACTTTGAGCAGAATAACATTGCCGATACTGGCGAGGGGGTCGGTGGATTCTCCGAGCCCTACAAGAACAGGTTTGTAATTCCCGTAACCGGTTCGGATAAAGAGTTAGAACATGTGATTACTCATGAGTTCACCCATATCGCAATTTTTAACATCTGGTACGGTGGATTCTGGAAATCGGCGAGCCTGATGAGATTTGTCTTCTATCCTTTGTGGATAATCGAAGGATTGTCGGAATATGAGAGTAAAGAAGAATGGGAAACTTACGACCATATGCTTTTGAGAGACGTCGCTATTTCCGATACGATAATTCCTCTGGGTAAGTTACACAGTTTCAATCATTTGAGAATGCACCAGATTTTGTTAGCCTACCAGGAGGGACACAGCGCAATCAGTTTTCTGGCAGAGGAGTACGGGGAAGATAAGGTTCCCAAATTGATTAAGAATCTGCGGGAGAGCCTGGAAATAAACGGGGTTTTTATGCGCACAATCGATACTGACCTAGGCAGTTTTGACATAAGATGGCAGAAATATATGAAAGAAAAATATACGATGGAAGCGGAGGGAAAAGAAGAAGCGGAAACTTACGGAAAGAAACTTACAGAGAATGCCGAGTTTAATTCCAATCCGGTCTTCTCACCCGACGGAAAGAGAGTAGCTTTCGTTTCTACCCGTAACGGATACGGTGACCTGTTTGTGATGAACGTAGACGGAACGAGCCAGGAATCGATTCTAAAATCGCGGATCGGAAGGAGTCTGGATGTCATCCATTATGACGGACACGCTCTTTCCTGGTCCCCGGACGGAGAAAAGATTGTTTTTGCAGGAGAGAAAAAACTGAAAGATTACCTGTACATAATTAATCTCAAGAAAAACAAATTAAAGAGACTTCGCCTGCCCGTAAAAGTCATAAAATCGCCCTGTTTTTCCCGCCAGGGGGATAAGATTGTTTTTGTGGGGATGGAAGGGGGCGTTAACGACCTCTACCTGGTGGATACCAACGGTAAGAACCTGGAGAAGTTAACCACCGACGAGTTCGACGACAGTTATCCTGTCTTTTCTCCCGACGATAAGAAGATTGTCTACGTCTCCGAAAGGGAAAGACAGAAAGAGCTCTTTCTTCTGGACCTGGAAAGCCTCGCCATTACCCGATTGACTTCCACCCCCGATGATGAGATGGATCCTTGCTGGACGCCCGACGGCAATAGTATCGTCTACATCGGCGATTACGAGGGAATTTTTAACATTTACCGCATGGACGTGAGGGGCCGGGAAGAAGAGATTCGGGATGAGAATCTGAAATTGGACATTTTCCAATTGACCGACGTCAAAGTGGGCGTCTTTACTCCCGACATATCTTCCGACGGAGAACATCTACTTTTCGTTTCCTATCGGAATGGGGAGATGAACATCCACCGGGGAGAATTTCCCCGGGAAGAGGTGTTTGCAAGAAAATTGAAGGGAGGGAAAGAAGAAATAGCGATAGCCCAACTGCCACCAGAGCCCACCGGGCCAATCATAAGTCCTCAACCCTCTCCGGTCACCAGGATTCATCCCTATAGATTCAGGGCATCCACGGATCTAATCTTTCCTTTGCTCTTTTACTCCACAACAGAAGGTCTGTACACAGCCGGATACTGGCAGGCAAGTGATATGCTGGGAAACCACGGGATGATTGCCTATTTAGAGTATGCCTCGGAATATGACTGGCTAACCTATCAATTAGGCTATATTTATCAAAGGTGGCGACCCAGTTTAGGCTTTTTTGTTTACGGAAAGATGCGACGCGAATCTGACGACGATGATGATACGGTCCGTAGCAGCAAATTTGCCGAAGAGATTATGGTCAGTTATCCTTTCGACCGTTTCCGGCGAGTAGACCTGGAACTTATTACCGAGTCCAAGCGAGAGTGGAATGGAGACAATATCAGAACCCGGGAGAACGGAGTTGCTCTTTCTCTGGTAAGGGATACAACCCAGGGAAAGATTGTGGACATAATGAGCGGTAGCCGGGTCAATTTGACGGTCTATCAAGCTTTCAAAGCGCTTGATGGCGACTTCGATTATACAAAGTATATCCTCGATGCCAGGAAATATTTCAAGCTATCCGAACGCAATGTTTTGGCATTTAGATTTCTGGGAAGGCTGGCCCAGGGAAAGGATAGGACAGAGACCTCTTTGGGGGGAGAAAGCAAGCTACGCGGGCTTTCCAAGGGTGCTTCCTCGGGGAGCAGGTTAGCCCTGGTTAACGCTGAGTGGAGGTTTATGCTCTTTCCGGAAATAAATTGGAGGTTCAGACTTCTCTGGCCGGAGATATATCTGAAGAACCTGCAACTTGCCCTTTTTACCGATTCCGGCGCAGCCTGGAACGAACCTGAGGAGATAAAAACGATTTCAGATATAAAAAACACCGTGGGAATAGGGTTGAGAATAAACACTTTTCTCATACAGATGTTTCCCTTTACGCTCAGGTTAGATTACGGCTGGCGGACGGATAAATTCAGCGGGAAATTCTATTTTTCCCTGGGACCCACCTTCTAAGGTTTGTAATCTGTAATTTGAAATTTGTAATCTGTTTAGTGTAGTTGACAAGAAATCATAAATTTACTATAAATATAGAAATTATGGAAGGTATATAAATGAACTCCTTAACGGTAGCTGTTTTTGCGATTCTGCTCTTATGGTGCGGGTATAGATTTTATGGAAAGATTATGGAGAAACTCTGGGATGTAGACCCGCGGAGAAAGACGCCGGCAGTGGAGAATAATGACGGGATAGATTATGTGCCGGCAAAGCACTGGACAATTCTTTTCGGGCACCATTTTGCCAGCATTGCCGGGGCGGGGCCTATCATCGGGCCGGTAATTGCGGTGGCTATCTGGGGCTGGGTGCCGGTTCTAATATGGATAGTAATAGGGTCCATATTTATCGGGGGAGTTCATGATTTCTCCTGTTTGATGAGCTCTCTAAGACACAAGGGCAGGTCGATCGGCGATGTTGCCGAGTCGACAATGAGCCGCCGGGCAAAAATGTTGTTTGCTACTTTCTTGTGGCTGACTCTTATTCTGGTGGTGGCAGTCTTTGCCGCTGTCACCAGCACGACTTTAGTGAACGAACCGAGGATAGTGATACCTACTTTTGGCCTCATTCTGGTTGCCATTCTCACGGGGCTTATGATTTACAAATGGAAAATCAACCAGGTGGTAGCCACGTTGGCAGGTCTGATTTTGCTGGCAGGGCTTCTTGTTCTGGGCTACCATTTTCCTGTATCCCTGGGGATAGAAGGCAGCGCAAAAATCTGGATGGTCATATTGTTAGGGTACGCATTTATTGCTTCTATTACCCCGGTAAATATTCTCCTTCAACCGCGGGATTATCTATCCACTTTTATCCTGTTTTTCGGACTAATTTTCGGCTATTTGGGACTATTCTTTTCCCATCCCAGGATGCACACTCCCGCCCTTGTGCAGTGGTCCAGCGCTCAGGGGACTCTCTGGCCGATGTTGTTCGTCATCGTTGCCTGTGGAGCAATCTCCGGATTCCATTCCTTGATTGCCAGCGGAACAACGTCCAAGCAATTGACAAACGAGAGAGATGGGAGGAAGGTGGCGTACGGGGGAATGATACTGGAGGGTATTCTGGCGAGCCTGGCTCTCATTGCTGTGGCAGCCGGTCTTTATTGGACGGGCGGAGCGGGAAGGGAGGGACTGGTCTATCCGGAATTGATTAAGGGAGGGAACTGGATTGTGACCTTTGCCCGGGGATTTGGCCGGATAGCAGCGCCTCTTCTGGGGGCCACATTTGGGCCGCTGGTGGCTATGGTAATGCTTAACAGCTTTGTAATGACCACCTTGGATACCGGCACAAGAATTAACCGCTATATAACAGAAGAGTTATTTGGCGAAGGTTTGAAGTGGAAAATTTTCCAGAACCGTTATTTTTCCACGGCAGTCATCATCTTCTGTGCCGGATACTTGGCATTTGGCAATTGGAAGGCAATCTGGCCAATTTTCGGGGCTTCCAATCAACTGGTGGCGGCATTGGCTCTTCTGGTAGTTACTTCTTATCTCTGGGCGATGAAAAAACCCACAAAATATACGATATATCCGGGAATTTTTGTTCTGCTTACTACCACGGGAGCCCTGATATACCAGGTGCGTGGATTTATCAGGAATCAGAACTACCTGTTAGCGATAATCGGCGTGATTTTGCTCATTCTGGCCATTTTTATGGTCAGGGAGGGGGGAATAGTCGCCGGGAAGGTAAAACGGGCCTAGAATCCCATCACGAGTTATATTTTAACGGCCCGGGAGGGAAATCTTGCCCGGTGAATACTTTTTCTGCAAGTAGAGATACAAGAGTCATATTTTTCGTGCATTTTGACCATTTTTATGGTAAAATAATAAAATATTCCAGAGGCGAGAAACAAAAGGCCCCAAGAGGGGGAAAGCTATGCCAGAAGAGTGTGCAATCTGCCAAAAAGAGGTAGAGAAGACAATCAGGTGCCCGCTATTAAATAAAAATACCTGCCTTTCCTGCTGCTTCGCCATATCCTCTGGAAGAACCGATATGATCCAGAGGATAAGGAAAGAGTACGAGCTGCAAAAGGAAGAGATCCTGCAATCCTGCAGTACCTGCCTGGAGAAGGCCGGAGGTCTGGGCGAGTAATCCGATTGTTTACCAGGGGAAGCCTCCTCATTCTCCCCAACAAAATACTCTCACCTTCCCGAAAAGTCCTCCCAGGAAGAAATAATTTCTCCCGTGAGTAAAAATTTCCTTAAAGAAAGGAGATTTTCAGGCCGATTTTGGCTAAATTTAAAGTAAGCTATTAAATTCGTTCCGTTTATGCCTGTAATGTATGGTTATACGTTATAATCTTAATAAGTTAGTTAATGCGGATGTTTTATCGTGAAGTTAACATAATATTGATTATATGTACTTGTGCGACAGCCAGGGCGGGAAACTTCGGCGGGTCTATGTCTTTCGTCTTTTCTTATTAAGTAATTTCCCTAACTGGTTCAGCTTTTTCTCGCTGGGCCGGGACTTTCCGCTCAACCAGCGCTGGACTGTTCTTCTTGAGACTCCCATCTCCCTGGCTATTTCCCCGGTCTTGTAATCATGGTACAGGTAGAAGCGGTGGAGTTCTTTGAGTTGTTGCAGTTCTTTTTCCATGGTGGAAGCCACTTGTGGAGTCCCGGGATGAAATGGGGCGCCGTGTATGCGTTTTTTAATAGTGCAGGCCAAAATGGCGCAAAAAACAGGAAGACAGGAACCTGTAACATGCTTTTCCAAAAAAGAGGCCTTAAAACGCAAAATTTAGCCTCTTGTTCAGGTCTATGGGTTGTTGAATAGGTTATTTTGGCTTAAAAATGGAGTGCCATAAGGGTAGAAACAGCGAACAGTAGTTTCAGCAGGATTATCGCGAGCACGACTAAAAGGATGTAATTGACAAGTAGACTGCCAATTTTCTTGTTCTTTCGGAACTCTTTGAGAGCCAATACCACGGCGATGATCACGAGTATTGCCAGAAGGATCAAGACAAGCCAGAAGGCCAAACTTGACATAATTCTCACCTCCTTAACTTTACGGGCATAAAGCCCTACACTACAAATTTGAAATTACAGATTACAGATTACAGATTACAAATTACAGATTACAGATTACAGATTTCAAACCGACCAGTAGCGGAGCGAAAAATCTTCTCCCGGTACAAAAAAACTTATCGTGCCGTGCGAAGGCCATCTTTCCAGTTCCACGTCGTTACGCTCCAAAACGACTACAATCTCTATTGCCTGGTCGACTTTGGCTCTCAAATCGACGAAAGGTATACTCAATTCTATAATTTTCTTGCAGCTTACAGAAGTCAAATCTTTCAACTTTTGATAATTCTCCCTGTGCTCTACCTGGACTATATCAAAAAGAGAAAGAGCAAGATTTCCCTTCCGGACCATTTGAATTCTCGCCTGTTGGGGCGAATCCTTAAAGAAATTGATTTTTATTGTGAGGTCTTTTAAATTTTCATAGGACAGTTCCATATTCGCGTCGATGCGCAGATACAGATTGTTCAGGTCGAATCCATAGTAGAAACTCTTGACAATGTTTCCCCGACGATGCATCGGCCCTATCGTCTCGGAGACATCGTATTGTCCCGCGCCCTGCCATTCGAAATAATCGGTTACTTCACCGTCCAATATAGGGTTTATGAAATCAGCGGGTTCGCGTTTGGGGCAGGGCTTCTCAAGGCCGGAAATGGCAATGTGCAGCCAGTCCGGCACTCTTTCACCGAGGGAAGTATAAACGTTCATCAGGTGCTTTCGATAAAGATTATCGAAAGCAACATTATTGGCAGAGCGATGTTCGTCTCCGTACCACCAGTTCCAGTCGCTGCCTTCGGCAATATATATTCCCTCTTTGGCTTTCTGTATCTCCTGCGGCTGTTTTTCGGGGTGTCTTTTTTCGAAATGGGCCAACATTTTGCGCGTCCTGGCGAGATAATCCCAGGAGAGATTATCCTCCTCGTGTCCGATCCACACGCCAAAATTGCCGTTTATCCAGGAGCCGCTCCATAATCTGGGCAGGGAGACAGGCTGCGGGTAATTTTCTATGAATTTACCGATCGTTGTCGATTCTAATAACGGATCATCACTTAACGCTTGATAAAGTACTTTGAGAAAATCCCATCCATCGTTCTTATAATACTCCCAGCAGTTCTCTCCGTCGAGTATAATGGTCACCAGATGGGGCCCGGGGAAGTGGCTTACTCTCTTATGAATATTGTGAAGTTCCTCGGTAAAATGTCTCACTGCCTCATTAGGCGGGACCCTGGCATAGGTGAAACCAACCAGGTCGGATAGTTTCCTATTTCGGAAAACAATTCTCACCGAACTACTGTCCACGTTAAACCGATACGGTTTGTAGAGTATATCCGCCTTGTGGGCAGAATCGCCTATTGAAGATGCTAAAATATCCTCGTCAGTGGCAATCCAGTCTATGCCTGCACGGGAAATTAAAGGCACGATTGCTTCTGAAACCGCACCCTCGGCGGGCCACATTCCCTTTGGTCTTCGGCCGAAGAATTTTTCGTAACAGGCCACCGCCAGTTCAATCTGAGTCTTGGCATCTTCTTGGTGGCGAAACTCTTCTCTGGGCAGGGCGATTTCGGGAGTGGCCATCTTTGCCGCCTCAACGTCAACCAATAGAGGCAAGATGGGATGGTAGTAAGGAGTAACCGAAATTTCAATCTGTCCCTGTTCCTGTTTTTCTCTATACTTGCCGATGATTTTCTTCATAATTCCCAGTTGTTTATCTATGACCAATCTCTTGTCTTCCTCGGTGAATCCCTTCCCTTTCTTTTCCAATTCTCCCAGTTCGCGGTCCTGCCTTCTTATGTAAGGGTCAATCCAACATAAGTTGAAAAGCACCTGTAAATCCAAAAAGTCATACGTGCTGAACCTTCTCTGAATATCTTTTAGTTCTTTGCTGGCCACATACCTTCCCCTCTTGGACAGGAGATCCCAGTAACGGGGGAAAGGCTTAATCATATTTTCCCAGTTTGCCGTAAAAAAGTTCTGGAGAATAAAGACTCTCTCTTCCGGGGACAGTTTATTGGCCGGTTTCAAAGTGACGTCCAGATACTGGTCGGTTATATTGTTCTGGGCGTAATCGTTTATCTGGTCTATCAGGGAAGGAACAAGATTGAAATTTAGATGAATCTTGGGAAAATCGTCCAGGTAGGCCACCATATCATAGTAGTCCTTGATCGCGTGGAGCCTTACCCAGGGAAGGACAAATCTATTTTCCAGGAGGTCCTTATAATATGGCTGGTGCATATGCCATAAGAAGGAAATATGGAGAACATTATTTTGAGGCATTCTTACTTCTTTTTACTACTCTTCTTTTTGGCAGGCTTTTTGGCCTTTTCAGAGCCACCAAAATAGTAATGTACTACGAGCCGGCCATAGGCCGTGGCGAAAGCCGAAGCTGCGCTTTCATAATAGGCGCCGATTTCCGCTCCCAGACCCAGGTTGGGTAGCTGCATCATAAAATACTCTACTCCGGCAAAGGGTCCTATAGAAAAATTATCATCTGCGTTCTGTCTTAAATCTACGCCGACTTCTCCGCCCAAATATACGTTCAGACTCTTCTCATCCTGTACTTTATAGAGGGCTCTTCCTCCCAGAAGAAATTGGTTATTATCCGTCTCCAGATGAAAGCCGATAACCGGGTTCACGGCAAATTTATCCGTCAGCCAATACCTGAAGGACCAGCCATCCAGTGGTGAAAGAGCAGAAAAACCGACACCCAATCTATTTTTCAGACTAACTGCTTCTCCCTTAAGGGGCAAGCAGAAAAGAATACTTAATGTTACCAGACCGATTACTAATTTTTTCATTTTACCTCCTTTGATTTGGTACCTTCGTTTATCCACAAGGATAATCTTGTGGCCAGTACTAAAATTTTACCATCACCTCCCCCAGAACTTTATTCGCGCTATCCTCAGCAATCTTTCCCGCCATAAATATGCCATACACCAGGCGGAATGAAAGATTTTCTGAATAATAGTACTTAACGGAGATGTCTACCTCATCTCCGATGGAGCCCTTGGGACTATAAGAATTGTATATATAATAGTTGAGTCCGGTTTTCAATTCCGGCAGGGGAAATACAGCCAATCCCAATTTAAATAGTTTCAAGTTAGTAATTGCATAATCCGTATCTCCCTGCCTCACCACGCTTCTATTCTCTAAGTAATACTCCCCGTAATCTTCCTCGGACAGGTGAGCGTAGTCGGAAAAGAAATTTTCATCTTTTCCCGTAATCGGTGTTATTTCTCCGCTGCCCGCGAGATATTCACAGGCAAGCATGCCTTTACCAAATCGCGTATCGGCTTCAAAGTCTCCGCCTAATATATAAGCCACACCTTTATAATCCCTTCCTCCCCCCTTTCCCGATTGAAGTATTAGTCCACCCCGATAATCTACTTCCTTTCCCAGTCTTCCGTTGACATGGAAACCGAGAAAGTTCTTCTCCACACCGATAGTTCGATCTCTCTGCCAGAAACCAGAAACCTGAGGAGTAATCCTTTTCCACTTTCTCTTAACGAATAGTCCGTAAGCGTTATTCTCTTTCCAGTTATCAGGGCTAACCCCGCTGGCCTCTGTCGGTTTTAGCATGATTAGTTCGCAATCGACCTGCCAGGGCAGGATGCCCGATAATTTAATGGCATCGTAACCTGACGCGTTATCATCTACCAATAACCCGTCTCCGTATAACAGGGGCTGTCTTCCCAGAGCCAGGTACAACGGAAGGCCAAATAATTCATCAGCTTTTAAGTAGGCATTTTCAATCCAGGGCAACATGTTCCGGCGCGTTAATCCCTCGATGGTTACTGTGGAACTATCCACGCCCCAGAAGCCTCTCGATTGTACCTTTATCCCGATGGTAACTCCCTCTGCCAATACTCCTTCCATCAATAATCTCGTCCTCTGATAGACGTAACTCTCGTCTTCATTGCTTACCGGGACCATTCTTATCCTCACCTCTTCTCCCACTCTCACGCCGGCAAGACCAATCCGGGGAAGTATGTAAAGGATAAGAGTCATCAGAAGAACCGGTATAATTGTTCGTTTCACACACTCTCTCCTTGTTCGCAATGACGGTATATATTTTAGGATACCTTATAAGAAAAAGAGGAAAAAGTCAAGAAAAAACTTGAATTCTCCTCTCGGAAAAATCTAACTTATGTTGCATTCACGGCGCAGGCGACAACGCTTTTATTTTCGCCTCAGCCATATCTTGCCAGACCGTGCCGGAGTAGAATTGGGAAATCTGCTGGTACGTTCTAATTGCCTCGTCTTTCTGTCCCAGTTTCTCATAGCATCTTCCCAGCCCCTGGTAGATCCCCGGCGAAAGATAATGGTCCGGAAACCCGTCTAGAAATTTCCGGTAAATTTCTTTAGCTTCCTCAAACTTACCTTCCTGTTCCAGACTATTGCCCAGGCTTATCAGGACTTCGGGAGTGAACTTTCTGGTTTCGTATTTATTCAGGTATCTTCTGTAAACAGATGTAGCTTCGCTATACTTCTCCATTTTATAAAGAGTATTACCTTTATACAGAAGAACTAAGGGGATCGCCTTTGAGCCAGAGTGTCTCAATGCCTGGTCATAGAAAGAGATAGCCTTATCCAGCTGATTATTAAAAGCTTCCTGTTGCCCTCTCGCCAGAAGGCTATATGCCTGTTCGTTCATCCTGGCCCGGCGAGACAATGAGAAAGGAATAAAGATTGCTATGGCGAGGATAACTATTCCGCCAATTATAGCGTTCTCTTTATTCTCATTGACCCAGTTAACCGACTTCTCCACCCAGCTTGCTAAACGGTCCCTTTTAAGCTCTTCTTTTACCCATCTACGAGGCATTCAAGCTCCTCTAAGTGCTTTGCTAATTAATGACCTGGCGTTTTTCCACATAAGATCCAGATCTGCCTTCGCCATTCCTGCTTTGTTAACCACTTCCAAAGCCTGCTCGTCAGTAATCAAGTCCTCCGGTTCGTGCGTATCAGTGTTAAGAATTAAGTTTGCTTCCCTCTTCTTCGCCAGGCTCCCCACGTGTTCATTAGTTAAAGAGTGTCCCTGGCGGGAAGTAATTTCCAGGAGCACGTTGTTTTCCTTTGCCAGGTCTACTTCCTCGCTACTTATCTTTCCCGGATGGGAAAGTATATCTATTCTGCTTTCCAGGGCAGCCCGGTTTGTGCCCGGGGGCACAGGTTCAACAGTGGTTTCTCCGTGCACCAGGATAATTTTTGCTCCCAGCGCTCTACATTCCTCAACAACCCGGGGGATCAAATTAGGAGGAACATAAGTCAGTTCCGCTCCCGGAAGAACCTCTATTTCATATTCAATAGTGAGAATTGAAGAGACCTTGACAATCTCCGGAATTACGAGATTGAGATTAGACATATCAATATGGTCGGTAATAGCTATTGCTTCGTAACCCTTATTCTTGGCGCGGAAGACGAGTTCCGAAGGAATTAACGAACCATCAGAAAAAAATGAATGCGTGTGAAGGTCAATCATTTAAAATTCTAACAGACAAGGTTTTTCTGGTGCCCCCGGGACGATTCGAACGCCCGACACGCGGTTTAGGAAACCGCTGCTCTATCCATCTGAGCTACGAGGGCACTTCATAATTTGCCAATTAG
>CAYFRM010000039.1:0-11655 GCA_964345635.1 uncultured Clostridia bacterium | reverse complement strand
ACAATAATTCCACTGATGGCAGTGTAGATATGCTCAAGAGTGAATTTCCTGGAATTAAGTTAATAGAAAACTGCAAAAATTTGGGCTTTGCCAAGGCCACTAATCAAGGTCTAAGAGAGAACAAAGGAAAATATATACTATTGCTAAATCCGGACACAATCGTTTTACCCAGGGCATTAGACAAAATGGTAGAATTTATGGAAGCAAATTGCCATGCCGGCGCCCTGGGATGTAAGTTACTTTATCCTGATGGAAGATTACAGCCATCCTGCAGAAGTTTTCCCACCTTAACTACTGCCTTCTTGGAAAATACGGGACTGGAAAAATTATTTCCGAAGAATAGAGTTATGGGGAGACATCGAATTGGTTACTGGAGTCACAATGATATTCGAGAAGTCGACCAACCAACGGGCGCAGCTTTTATGGTAAGAGGAGAAATAATTACTCAGGTGGGACTAATGGATGAGCAATTTTATATGTATTATGAGGATATAGATTGGTGTTTTAGGATTAAGAAAAGAGGGTGGAAGATATACTTTATCCCCTTAGCGCAAATAATCCATTATGGAGGTCAAAGCGCCGGCCTGAATATGACTAAGATGAGAATTGAAGGATATAAAAGCAGACACAGGTTTTTCAGAAAACACTATGGAATTCTTTCGGAATGGATAGTGAAACAGATGGACCTTTTGGGATTGATTTTGAAAACATTATATAGAACCGCCATCATATCAGTCAATTCAATGAATGGAAACAACCACGACAAACAGTACTCCCGAGGAAGTAGAGAAATATTAGGAGATTTATGTGGGGTTATTAAGAGATTTTGGGAAATTTGGATATGAGAAAAAGGATGTTAGATTGAAAAATAGAGTCGCTGAGAAAAATGTCGATAAAATAATAAGGGCTATCATATTGATATTGGTTATTGGAACACCGCTTCTCTATGCAAGGTTTGTCTATAATCCCTGGTTTATATCAACAATGAAGATAACGTTTATTCAGGTACTGGTCATCATAGCAGCCAGTCTATATCTATTGACAGAAGGCAGATACAAATTAGTCAAAAGTGGATTGAACTATCCAGTCATTGCCTTCATTATTGCCTGCACTATATCGCTCCTATCCTCAACCGATATTTACACCAGTCTCTATAGCCTGTTTACCATTATTGTTCTTGCCGGGTTATACGTCCTTGTGCCAAATGTTGTTAGGGAAAGAAAACAGATAAGAAAAATAATGGTTTCATTAATTTTGGTTTCCGGGCTCATTTCAATCTACAGCATAGTCCAGTACTTGGGGATAGATTTGCTAAATTTAAAGGTTGTTGGAAGCGGTTATATTTCAGGGCCTTTTGAAAACCGGAATGTTCTGGCAAGCTTTCTGGTGTTTGTAATGCCGGTAAGTGCAGGTTTTCTCTTTGAAAAAATTAGTAGAAAATTGAAGATAATGGTTGGTTTAGTAGGGATAATAACTCTGATTGCCTTAATTTATACACGGACCCGTGGAGCCTGGGTAGGATTTATGGGAGCTATGGCCTTCTTTGCTGGCGCGAAACTGATGGCAGGGGGAGGAATGAAGAAAATTTTTAAGAGCCTGTTTAGCAAAAAATCTCTTATTATTATTTCTTTAATGGTTATTTGTTTTGGTTTATTGATAAGATACGATTACAGGAGGCCCGGTTCTTTCACCGAGAAATTTCTCTCGATTGCTGACCTCGAAGATCCGGCGACAAGGCACAGATTTGTTATGTGGCGCACCGGTATCGACGTAATAAGAGAACACCCATTATTGGGGACTGGTATGGGCACTTTTAAAAAGATACATCTAAAATATCAAAGTAAGTATCTCAGGACAAAGAAATATGGAAGGTTTGAAGGATTGTCGAGGTTTGCCCATAATGACTACCTGGAAATAACCGCAAATACGGGCATATTAGGATTGGGAACCTTTCTCTGGCTTATTGTGACTCTCTACTGGACAGGCTTTAAGCGACTTAAGCAAATAAGTGAGTCAAAATATTCTCCAAATTTACTCATCGTCATTCTGTCGAGCCTTACAGCAGTACTGATTCATAGTTTTTTCCATTACTCTTTCTATTTGCCAACAACAAGCATGTTATTCTGGCTCTGGCTTGGGTTGTTAAATACTGGCGGTAGTAAATTAGAAAGAACCGAGGAGAATATCCGTCCTTCAATAATAAGACAGAGCGCAATAGTAGTCATAACCGTTCTTCTTCTGCTCTGGGTGACCAGGCCTTTTATGGCAAGTCTCTACTTTGACAGGGCAACTTACTATACCATGAGCGGCGACTACGATAAAGCAATTGCCATGTATAAGAAGAGTATAAAGTTGAATCCTGTAGATGAGAAGGCACATAATAATTTGGGGAATGTATACAGGGATATAGGATTGCATAGAGAAGCATTGAAAGAGTACGAGAGAGCTTTAAAGATTAATCCGTATTCTGCTGAGGCCCGCAATAATCTGGGCATCCTTTACGTTAATAGAGGTTTGTACGACGAGGCAATAAAGGAGTATATGTTGGCCATCGAGATTAATCCCAACCTGGCAGTGGTCCATAATAATTTAGGGAATACATATAGAAAAAAAAGACTATACGATAAGGCATTAAAGGAATACAAGGAGGCTATAAGTATCGACCGTCGTTTTGCTAAAGCCTACAATAACCTTGGGGTTAGCCTCGCTGAAATGGGAAGACTGAGAGAGGCAGCACAGAAATTCAGGAGAGCTCTTCGGATCAATCCGAATTATGAACAGGCGAGATCGAATTTAAAGAAAATAAAACGTATATTAAGGCAAAAGTGAATTTATCCCGATTTATCGGGATAGCAATTTGGCAGGCCGGATTTTGATTTATGAGAGTTATCTTTCTAACTCAAACTTCAGAATTGGGCCCCTCTAGCAGGTATCGGGTTTACCAGTATCTCGATTTCCTGAAAAGAGAAGGCGTCAATTGTAGGGTTAGCCCTGCTGTTTCCTCTGATCATTTCCCCAAAGTATATAACACCCATAGACCCATCAATAAACTGCCATATTTTGGTTTAGTAGTATTGAAACGTTTGATAGATTTAACTATGATTGGAGCGGGTGACGTCGTCTTCCTGCAGAAAGAAGTCCTGCCGCAAGCCTATCCTATGATAGAAGAGTTTATTAAGAAATTGAATAGGAAATTAGTGTTCGATTTTGATGACGCTATCTTCCTTGTACCACCAAAGAGGAGAAGTCTCCTCTATAATTTTCGGTATAAAGATAGCATTCCCAGAATTTTGAGAATGAGTGACTATGTCATTGCAGGGAATGAATATTTGAAACAGTACGCTTTAAGATTTAATGGAAACGTTGAAGTAATACCCACATCTATTGATACGGAAACATATTTTGTTAAGAATAAAGACAAGAAAGACAAAATAAACATTGGCTGGATAGGAAGCAAAAGTACAATGTTCTATCTTGACCGGCTGAGAAATTTGTTTACAACCCTTGCTAAAAGATACAATATCCGCCTAACTGTCATTGGCACAGGGAGTTATGTAATTGACGGGGTGGAAACGATTACCCGGCCCTGGAGACCGGAAAGAGAGATTTCAGATTTGCAATGTTTTGACATCGGGGTAGCCCCTCTTATCGATGATGGCTGGGCTTTAGGTAAGTGTGGATGTAAAATCATTCAGTATATGGGAGTAGGAATTCCCGCAGTTGCCTCTCCGGTGGGGATAAACGGAAAAATTATCAATGACGGTGTCAATGGCTTCCTGGCCGATTCTGACGAGGAATGGATTGAGAAGTTATCGCAACTTATTGAGAACGAAACTCTAAGAGAGAGATTTGGTTTCCTGGGACGAAAGACAGTCGAGGAAAGATACTCGGTTAGAGTTAACGGTCCCAAACTTCTTGAAATTTTACAGAAGGTTAATAAAATGTAGCTGTCCCGATGATTTGCTGGAGTATCGGGATCAGGGAAGGGTGACATAAAATAAAGTCATGAGAGATGACAAACAATACTATATCTATATACTCACAAACAAAACTAACAAAGTCCTCTATATAGGGATAACAAATGATCTTGTGCGTAGGATGTTTGAACATAAAAATAAGCTAATGGAAGGTTTTTCAAAAAAATATAAGCTCACAAAACTCGTTTATTATGAGGCAACAATAGATGTAGAAAGCGCCATAAGGAGAGAAAAACAACTGAAGAATTGGCATAGGGATTGGAAAATGAATTTAGTAAATGAGCGTAATCCAGATTGGAAAGATTTAAGCGAAGAATTTGTATAAGATGCTGAAAGGAGAGATCCTGAAACAAGTTCAGGATGACAGACAAGATCCTGAAACAAGTTCAGGATGACAGACAGTGTCCTGAAACAAGTTCAGGATGACAGACAAGGTCCTGAAACGAGTTTCGCTATTCCAAAAGACTCAGTGTCATGCCGAACTCGTTTCGGCATCTCTTGATACTCCTTTCCCATCATTACGGGAGATAAATGAGAAAAATCAAAGTACTGCACATTATTACTCGTTTAATATTAGGCGGGGCGCAGGAGAATACGATATTTACTGTTTGTGGCTTAAATAAGAGCGATTGTTATGAAGTAGAGTTAGCCACAGGACCTCCCATCGGGCCGGAAGGAAGTCTAATCGAAGAGGCTGAAAAGAGAGGAATTAAGTTAACAATAATATCCCGTATGAGAAGAGAAATCAACTTTTTTCGAGACTTTTTGGCTTTCATTGAACTATATCTTTTGATTAGAAAAGAAAAATATATGATAGTCCATACTCACAGTTCCAAAGCCGGTATTCTGGGCCGATTAGCTGCCAGGATGGCAGGTGTGAAAATAATAATTCACAGTGTTCATGGTCTGCCTTTCTTTGAGTATCAGAACAGGTTCTTAAATTACATCTACATTTTATGCGAAAGGTTCGCTGCTCTTTTTACCGATAGGTTAATTTCCGTATGTGATGCAATGGCGAGAAAGGCAGTAGCAGCTGGTGTGGCGAAGGAGAACAAATTTACAACCATATATAGTGGCATAGAACTAAACCATTATTCTAATAGTGACATTTCAATAGCTGAAAAGCAAAAGGAGCTGAATTTGGACCCCGCTGTTCCAGTAGTGGGTAATATATCTCGCCTCTTTGACCTTAAAGGGCATAATTATCTCTTGGAGGCTGCTTCTCAGGTAGTGGAGGTTTTTCCGGAAGCGAAGTTCCTTTTAGTGGGCGATGGCATCCTGAGGGAGAGATTGATACGCCAGGCAGAAGATTTGAAAATAAGAGATAATATTGTATTCACTGGCCTTGTAGAACGAAAAGAGATTCCGAAACTAATATCAGTTATGGATGTCGTTGTTCACACATCATTGAGAGAAGGGCTTCCCCGGGTCTTGCCCGAGGCGTTAGCAATGGCTAAGCCGGTTATAGCATTTGAGATAGATGGAATGCCGGAGATAATAAAAGATGGAGAAAACGGCTACCTGATTCCTCCCAAGGATTCAAGAAAGTTAGCCAACTCGATTATCCATCTTTTGCAGGATAAAGAAAAAGCAAGAAGAATGGGAGAAGCCGGGCGAGGCATGGTTGGTCCTGCTTTTGAGATGGAAGTAATGGTGGAGCGCATCAGTGACGTTTATAAGGAGTTAATTCAATAGAGAGGTGTCTTTTGAATGGTAGTATTAGTAACCGGAGGAGCCGGTTTCATTGGTTCACACATAACAGAAGAACTCCTCAAAAGAGGAAATAGAGTTCTGGTAATCGACGACCTTTCCACCGGGAAGAGGGAGAATATCAGCCATCTGGAAGGAGACGAAAAGTTTTCGTTTATTCAGGGTACTATTCTGGATGAATCGCTAATGGAAAGGCTGGTTGACGAGTGTGATATAGTCTACCATCTGGCAGCTGCTGTGGGCGTAGAGTTCATCATGGGCAATCCCGTAAAATCAATAGAAATTAACGCGCTGGGGACAGAAATAGTACTGAGGCTGGCAGAGAAGAATAGAAAGAAAGTAATAATAACCTCATCATCGGAAATCTACGGTAAGAATCAGAAGGAAATTTTCCAAGAAAGCGATGGCAGGGTTCTGGGAACGACACTTACCCATAGGTGGAGTTATTCCTGCAGTAAAGCTCTAGGCGAATTTTTAGCTTTGGCTTATTGGCGGGAGAAGCGCTTGCCTGTTGTAATAGTAAGACTTTTCAATACCTGCGGTCCCAGGCAGACGGGTAACTATGGGATGGTTGTGCCCAGATTCATTGAACAGGCAATTTCTGGAATCCCTATCACTATCTATGGAGATGGAAATCAGACCAGAAGTTTCGCTTATGTAAGTGACGTTGTAAACGGGATGGTTAGTTTAGCCGACCATCCTGAAGCAGCAGGAGAAATCTTTAACTTAGGAGGTAACGAAAAGATTACCATTTCCGATTTGGCCAAAAAGATAAAGAAATTCAGCAAAAGTAATTCGGAGATAGTTTACCTGCCCTACGAAGAGGTCTATGGAGAAGGCTTTGAAGATATGAGACACCGAATACCGGATACTACTAAGGTACGTAATCTGATTGGTTATGTACCGAGGGTAGGGCTGGATGATGCTCTCAAAAAAACCATTGAATACCATAGAGACAAGAAGAAGGCCGAAATTCATCTTTAAAGAGAGGAGGTTTGGTTAAAAATGTGGAGTTTTGTCTATTTATATGTATTTTGTTTTTCTCTTTTGTTGAGCTTATTGTTGACGCCCTGGGCAGAGAGGTTAGCCATTAAGTTCAAAGTTCTGGACTATCCCGGAGAGAGAAAGTTACAGGAGAAACCGATTCCTTTACTGGGTGGGCTGGCAATCTTTCTCGCATTTCTTGTTACCATAGTAGTAAACATTCTTATTCTACTCATGATGAAGTCGAGCCCGGGATTTCTCAGTCTTTTTCCCGACGCCCTTAGTTCGAATCTTATGAAGAACCTACCCGGGTTCTTGAAACTCTTGCCACAATTGACCGGTATCCTGCTGGGAGGGACTGTCATACTTTTATTAGGATTGATAGACGATATAAAAGGCTTAAGACCACAAACCAAAATTTTGGGCCAGATTCTGGTAATCTTACCACTGATTGCTCTGGGAGTCAGGATTACGCTGTTTATACCAAATTTCTATATCAGTAGCCTGATAACTATCCTGTGGATGCTGGCTATCATCAACGCTTTCAATCTTTTGGACAACATGGACGGCTTAACCACGGGTGTGGGGCTTATTGCCTGTTTCATCTGTTTTGTAGTAACCTCTCAGCAACATCAGACCTTTACCAGTGTTGTCATCCTTGCTGTTGCCGGTGCTCTTCTGGGATTTCTTCGCTACAATTTTAATCCAGCGAAGATATTTTTGGGAGATGCAGGGAGTATGTTCATTGGTTATATGCTGGCTGTTTTAACAATCACAGCTTCTTACTATAGGGAAGGCTTTCCCACTCATTTGCCGGTAGTTATGCCCATCTTGATATTGGCAGTTCCCATCTTTGATACACTTTCAGTTATCTCAATAAGAATCAGGAGAAGAGAACCGATATTTGGTGGAGATACAAACCATTTTTCCCATCGTTTGGTCGCCCTGGGCTTTAGCCAGAGAGGGGCAGTCCTGTTCATCTATTTAATAAGTTTCTGTTTAGGAATTACAGCCACCCTGCTTACCCAGGTAAATATTTTGGGAGGGATTATTATCTTTATTCAGGCAGTGCTTGTTCTGTCCATTATTGCTCTGTTGGCGAGCGTGGCAAGAAGAGAGAAGGGATGAAGGGACAGTTATCTGAGTCGATCGGTAGTGTAGGGCTTTATGCCCGTAAAATTACGCCCATAAAGGGCTACACTACAGAAACCCTGACGGATTTGAAGCTCCTGCAACTATCCCTTCATCCCCATAATTATAAGGGGTAGGAATATGTTTTCTAACATTAGAGAACTCTATCGCTGTCGGGCATTAATAGTGAGTCTCGTCTTGAAAGAAGTGAAACTTCGCTACTATGGTTCAGTCATGGGATTTCTCTGGACATTTCTAAATCCTCTTCTCTTAATGGGTGTGTATACAATCGTATTCTCCACCTTTCTCAGAATCAAGGTTGATAAGTATCCCGTATTCTTATTTTGCGGGCTCATTCCCTGGGTATGGTTCTCTACTTCGATTTTGGAGGGAGCAGACTCTATAACCAGGGGTGGTGATTTGATAACGAGGGTGTTATTTCCTCCGCAAGTCCTTCCCACTGTAACTGTCTTTTCCAACATGATAAATTTTGTTTTCAGCCTTCCCATACTATTCATTTTCCTCCTGCTTTTCAAGGTTAAGATAAGTGGTGCCTTAATTGCTCTGCCGATAGTTATGACAATCCAGGCAGTTTTTACTTTGGGGCTGGTTTTGATGGTCTCTGCTCTAAACGTTCATTTTCGAGATATTCAACATATCGTTGGTAATCTGATTATAATGTGGTTTTTTACCACACCAATTGTGTATCCTCTGACCTCAATACCAGTCAAACTTAGGTTCATATCCCATATAAATCCTATGGCGACGTTAATTAAAGCTTATCGGGACGTCCTATTTTACAGACAGTTCCCCGACTGGGTCCTTCTGGGAATTACACTCTGTTTTGGATTTTTAGTGTTCTTTTTAGGGAATTTGGTATTCAATAAATATAAAGAGTCATTTCCTGAAGAGGTATAAATTGATTGCAATTAAATTGCAAAAGGTCTCAAAAATATTTACCAGGTCACCATTGAAGAAAAAGTATACCACACTCAGAGAGACTCTGCTGAATTTTGACTGGCTGAAAAATAGGGGGAAAGTGAGATATATTAATGCCTTGAGAGATATTGATTTGACTGTAGAAAAAGGAGAAAGTGTGGGAATTATCGGAATGAATGGTTCGGGTAAGAGCACTCTCCTTAAATTATTGGCAGGGATATATAAGCCCGATTCAGGCAGAGTATACGTTAATGGAAGGGTTGCTTCTCTGGTTGGCTTGGGAATAGGTTTCCATCCCGGATTTACGGGCAGGGAGAATATCTTCATCAATGGCATAATTTTGGGCCTTTCAAAGAAAGAGGTAAAAAGAAGATTTGATGATATTGTGAAATTTGCCGAACTGGAAGATTATATTGATGACCCTGTAAGGATCTATTCTGATGGGATGTTTATGCGCCTTGGATTTTCGATAGCTACTAATGTGGACCCCGATATATTATTAATTGATGAAATCCTATCTGTGGGAGATGAATATTTCCGACATAAATGCGCAGAGAAAATCGCTGAATTTAGAAAGATGGGTAAGACTATGGTAATTGTGAGCCACGAATCAAAAGCAATTGAAAAATGGTGCGATAAAGCAATCTGGCTGAACAATGGGGTGATAAGAGAAATTGGGACTCCCGGCAGAGTAATAGATTCTTATCAAGAAGCTATTGCACAAAAAGCAGGAAAGATATCATTGTAAGCAGGGAGTAGCGAAGCAAAGCTTCGCATCCCGACACCGTAGATATGCTCGCACAAAATCTATCGATAGATCCATTTAGTTTCCATAGTTATTTTGAAAAATTTATTTTTTGAGAATGTTTTATGGATATTGAGTTTTTGTACACAAAAGATTACTACAAGGATATACAAGAGAATTCCCGACGGTCAGCTAAGGAAATTGTTCCTCTGATTTTGGAATTGATTCACCCTATGTCGGTTATTGACGTCGGATGCGGTGTAGGCACTTGGTTATCGGTCTTCAAAGAATGTGGTGTTAGGGACATTATGGGAGTAGATGGGGACCATATAGATAAGAAAATGTTACAAATTCCACAAGAAAGATTCTTGTCTTTTGACCTGAGTGAACCGTTACGAATGGACAGGCAATTTGATTTGGTCGTCTCATTGGAGGTCGCTGAACACCTTCCCAGCAAATGCGCAGAGAGATTCGTAGATAGCCTTGTAAGGCTTGGGCCGGTTATTCTTTTCTCCGCTGCTATACCCTTTCAAGGTGGAGTACACCATATAAATGAACAGTGGCCAGATTATTGGGTCAAATACTTTCAACAGAAAGAATATGTAGTAATTGATTGTATAAGAGAGAAGGTCTGGCAAGACACTAACGTAGAAATGTGGTATGCTCAAAACATATTAATGTTTGTGAGACAAGACTATTTAAAAAACCACCCTTTACTTAAAAAGGGGGTTGAAAATACCGCTATTTCTCAGCTTTCGATAGTTCATCCAAAGAAATATTTGGCATTGCACGAAAAATGGACAATGTTACAGACACAACTACAATCAATTCAAATGCAACTACAATTGATTCTGAATTCAAGATCATACAGACTGCTTTCCTATCTGGGCTCGAATCTAAAGAAGTTACCACTTATCCGTTATGTGTTAAAACACATGCTCGACTTCCTTTTTAGTTTATATATGACATTTTGTAAAAAAAGCAAAAAATGAGGATAACTCCGCTAAATTCATCAGTAGACCCACTGGTTTCTATAGTTATTTTAAATCTGGAGAGGGGCGAAGACTTAAGGAGAAACATCGAAAGCTTAAGAGAAACGGTTAATGTTCCTTATGATGTTATTATAGTAGATAATGGCTCGAAAGGGAAAGAAACTTTGGATTATTTAGACGAGATTGATGGTCAGCGAACAAAAGCAAATGACAGGATATTTGTCCACCATAATGAAAGAAATCTTGGTTGCTCAGGTGGAAGAAAATTAGGAACTGAACTTGCTCTTAAATCAAAGTCAAAGTACATACTTACAGTTGACAATGATGTGACTTACACTCCCGGTTGGCTGGAGAAACTTATTTCTGAAGTAGAAAAATCAAAGAAAATTGCAACTGTAAGTCCCCTGATATTAAGACCTCATAAAGACGGAAAATTATGTGTATATTGGAATGGTGGAAGACTTATTATTATCGGGAATTATTTTATGAAGTTTGTGTGTGTAGATGAAGCGAAAGTTTATGGGAAAGACCGGCTTAGCGGCCAGATGGAATGTGACTGGTCCGTTGGCACCGCGATGTTGATTAAAAAAGAAATTGCAAAGAAGATTGGCTACAATGTTTCTTACCTAAGCGGGGCGGAGGATTGTGACTATTCTTTCCAGATAGCAGAGTTAGGATATAAAATGCTTAATGTTCCGGACTCTATTGTTATCCATCACCCGATATCGTTTGAAAACGCTGAAAAACAGAAAATAGAGAAAAGGTATTTACGTGAAAGACGCAATCCTCACAGGATGTTTGAGAGTGTAATGACTTTTGCAGAAAGAACAGCATTTAATGTTGAAGTTGAGACAGTGTTTCATACCTGGAGAAATGATAAAATATTTCTAACCGAAAAAGGTTATCCTGATTTGTTAGGAGAAAACACATCTTTTGGTGATGTTAGCATAGAGGAGGCAAAAAGAGCTTATGAAGCGATCACCAAAGAAAGAGAGAAAAGGGGGATTGCTATGAAGAAAAGTATTGATATGGAAAAAGTATTTGATAACATACCCAGTGGAATGAGAATAAAATTACAACAGAAGGTCAAAAAATACGTTGAAACGTATGATATCAAAAAACTGCTTAGTGAAGAGCTAATTGAAAAATGTGATTCGGGAGATAATCGCATGTCAGA
>CAYFRM010000038.1:0-4008 GCA_964345635.1 uncultured Clostridia bacterium | reverse complement strand
TTCAGAGTCGCTCGTGCCGTTAGAACTTGTTCCAACTTGCCCAAGTCAGAACTTTCCTGCCAGCGAGGAAGAGTTACTGGTGGTATTAGAATGGGGGTAAGTTCTAACGGTACTCGGTCAGAAAAACCTCGCTCAAAATCGGCCAGCGCTCACGTGAAACCTGGCCGATTTAAAACTCCTGTAACTATCCCTTCATCTCTGGGGTGTTAAGAGGTGGGGATAGTTATCGGAGTCGCTCGTGCCGTTAGAACTTGTTCCAACTTGCCCAAGTCAGAACTTTCCTGCCAGCGAGGAAGAGTTACTGGGTGTATTAGAATGGGGGTAAGTTCTAACGGTACTCGGTCAGATGTCATTGCGAGGAGCTGAAGCGACGAAACAATCTGGAGATTGCTTCACTTCGTTCGCAATGACATTTTTAGGTTATCCCGTCATCTCTGCAGGGTTGAAAGGTGAGGAGAATTCGTTGATGAAGTTAAGGGAGAGAAAAAGAGGGAAACCGGGGAAAAGTATTTTGGTGAATGTGGTTGATTTGCAAAATAGAATTAGAGTTGATAAGAAATACATAGAGAGAGTAGCAAGAAAGACGGTAAGTTTGGGAAATAAGAATAGGCGGGAATCGGGGCCCGGGAGATGCGAAGTAGAAATAATCTTTGTTAATAATAGTTACATCAAGAGATTAAACAAAAGGTATAGGAAGGTTAACCGGGCAACCGATGTAATCGCTTTTCCCATGGAGGAAGACGAAAAGATGGCTCGGTCTTTGCATTTTTCCCCTTGCCTTTTAGGTGATGTGTTTATTTCTACGGAAAGGGCAAAGGTGCAGGCGAAATATTTCAGGCATAGCGTAAAGAAGGAAGTTACCATTTTGACTATCCACGGCGTATTACACCTTCTGAGGTATGACCATGAGAAGAAAGAAGATCGCCGGGTAATGAAACAAAAAGAGGAAGAAGTATTAAACCGGATTGAGAATTTGAAAAAATGAAGATACCGAAAAGGGATAGTCTATTTATCAGCTTCAATAGAGCGCTAAAAGGAATCTTTTACGTTCTCAAGACGCAGAGGAATATGCGTATTCATTTGCTCATAGCATTGGCCATACTGGCTATTTGTATATTCTTGAATTTAGACAGAAAAGAAGTAATAATTATCTCTTTCACGATTTTTCTCGTATTAATTACTGAAATGTTAAACACTGCGGTAGAACTGGCGGTTAATCTGATTACGGATAAATTTCATCCATTGGCAAAGACAGTGAAAGATATTACCGCGGGAGCTGTCTTATTTGCTTCTATAAATGCCGTTTTGGTTGGCTATTTAATCTTTTTTAGGAAAATGCGCCTGAGTGACCAGTTTACTTCTTCTATTTTTGTAAAAATTCAGAATTCTCCGGAATACATTACTGCCGTTTGTCTGGCGGTGATTCTTCTTCTGGTAATTGGCGGCAAAGCTTATTCCAGGCAAAGTATTCCTTTGAGGGGAGGGATGCCCAGCGGACATACGGCTTTTGCCTTCGCTTTATCCACTGCGTGCGCGTTTATTTCTAAAAGCATCATTTTAGGCATACTGACGCTGATCCTGGCAATTATGATCGGAGAAAGTAGAGTAAGGTCCGGAATTCATACGAAATGGGAAGTGTTTATGGGCGCTTTGATCGGTGTAACGGCTACTATATTGATTTTTCAAATATTTGGTTAAGGCAGGTGGGCTCTAATTTTTTTGCTGGTATTGGTATTAGTTATTTTGCTTATCTCGTCGGGTTTCTTCTCGGCAACTGAAACTGCCCTTATCTCCTTGGGAAAGTTGAAAACGAAAGAGATAATCGAAGAGAAGAGATTTTATGTTCTGCAAAACTGGCTGGATAATCCAGCTGAGTCAATCAGCGGAATTCTGGTTGGTAATAATATTGTTAATATCCTTTTCAGTGTTCTTTTTACTTACTGGGCATTGAAGTTTCCTCTTCTTTCCGATTTGGCTCGGGGCCTGGCGGAGATTCTTATCTTAATAGTGATTGCCTTTTTAATTCTCTTTTTTGGGGAAGTTATACCCAAGACTTTTGCTCATACTTTTCCCGAGAGAATTGTCCTGTTGACATACCGTCCGTTCTTCTTCATTTATCGGCTCCTTTCCCCACTGGTGAAATTTTTCGTAAAGGTTGCGGAGACGGTCGTGGGTATGAAATTATCCTTCAAGGCGAGTAAAGTGACCAGAGAGGAATTGGAGGGGTTGATGGCGCAAGAGAGAGAAGAGGGAGTAATTGAAGAAAAAGCCGAAGAAATGATCAAGAAGGTCTTGAGTTTCGACCAGATACCGGTTAAAAATGTGATGACGAAAAAACTAGATATTGACTGGGTAGATATAGATTTTCCGAGGGAGAAATTTATAGATATCGTTGTAGAGACAGGCCGGTCTCGCGTACCGGTCTATCGCGGGAAGATAGATAATGTCGTGGGAATAGTCTACGCCCGGGACCTTTTGAACGCCTTGCAGTCAGAGAGTCAAGTGGAAATGGAAGAGATTTTGCGGCCTGCTTATTATGTTCCGGCGGGGAAGAAATGCAACGAGGTTTTCCAGGAATTTAGAGAAAAAAGAATTCACGCTGCTCTAATAGAAGAAAAGGGGAAAATCGTTGGGTTCGTGACTATGGAAGATTTGATAGAAGAAATACTGGGTGAAATCGTTGACGAGTTTGACCTGATAAGGGTTTAAGTCCGGGGGCGATTCATATAAATGACTTTGATTATCATAAAAGTTTTTGCTTTTCTAATCGTTTTTTGGGTGATGATATTTTTTGCCGGGAGCGAAACCGCCCTCACCGGGTTGTCCCGGATAAGAATTAAGAGGCTTATTGCTCAAGGAATTAGAGCAGCGAGGGGCCTATCTCTGTGGTTACAAGACCCTAATAGGCTTTTAACGACGATCTTAATCGGCAATGCACTGGCGGTAATTTTTGCTTCCGTCCTGGCAACGTCAATAGCTTTAGACTTCTCTTTTTCATATGGCTGGAGTCAAAAACTGGCTGTGGGCTACGCCACTGCGATTGTTACCTTTCTCATTCTTGTCTTTGGAGAAATTATGCCCAAGACATATGCGCGAAAAAATGCAGAAAAAATTTCTGCCTTTGGCAGCGAGCCTCTGAGATGGATTGCGAGGTTACTCAGTCCTCTGAGCCAGGTATTTGTTGTCCCCGCCAATTTGCTGATTCGGGTGTTTGGTGGAAAGGGTTTGAAAGGAACACCCCTTTTCACCACGCAAGAAATTGGAACGTTAATTGAAGTGGGAGCAAGGGAAGGGGCACTGGATGATGAGGAAAAGAGAATGATTCAAAGTAGCCTGGAATTCGGGGAGACTGTCGTGCGAGAAGTTATGGTTCCTCGCATTGATATGCAGTGCGTGGATTTTAATGATGAGCGGGAGGAAATATTCAAGAAGATAATGAAGATGCCATATTCCCGTGTCCCTGTTTACAAAGGAAATGTTGACAATGTCATTGGAATTGTATACACTAAAGATTTGTTGACGGCTTTACGAAACAAAGAATTGATAGTTATGGAAGACATAATGCGCCAGGCATATTTCGTGCCCGAAACGAAGAAGATTAGCGAGTTATTAGAGGAGTTCAAAAAGGGAAGAATGCATCTGGCCATAGTTGTCGATGAGTATGGAGTTACCACGGGCCTGGTAACCATAGAGGATTTAATAGAAGAAATCACGGGAGAGATTTTGGATGAATACGATGTGGAAAAAGAGACAATCGTGAAATTGCCGGACGGAACGGCTATTGTTTATGCCAAAGAGGATCTGGATAAGATTAATGAGAAGTTAGGCTTGGAATTGCCGGCGGAGGAGTTTGATTCACTGGGGGGATTGGTTGTCGATTTGTTTGGAAGGGTTCCCCACGCGGGAGAAGAGATAAAATTCGGCAATTTAAAATTCGTAGTGCAGGAAGCAGATAGAAGGAAAATAATTAAGTTAAAAGTCATAAAAAATAAAGAGAAAAATTATGGA
>CAYFRM010000037.1:0-9533 GCA_964345635.1 uncultured Clostridia bacterium | reverse complement strand
CTGGCGGAGAAGCAGAGAGAATCCATCTGGCAACCCAGATTGGGTCATGACTGGTAGGTGTAATATATATTCTCGACGAGCCCACTATCGGATTACATCCGCGTGACGTATCCAGACTGATATCGACTCTGGAGGATTTGCGGGATTTAGCCAACACGGTTCTGGTCGTGGAGCACGATCCGGCCACAATCCACGCTGCTGACCACATCGTCGATTTGGGGCCGGGAGCAGGCGAAAAAGGGGGCAGGGTTGTGGTCAGTGGCACCCTATCCAGAGTAATAGCTAATCCCCAATCTTTGACCGGTGCGTATATTTCAGGTAAGCTGAAAGTTCCCTTGCCGGCAAAAAGAAGAATAATAGACCTCAGCAAGTTTTTGGAAATAAAGGGTGCGGCCCAGTTTAATTTAAAAAATATCGACGTGAAAATTCCATTGGGAATTTTTGTCTGCATTACCGGCGTTTCCGGCTCGGGTAAGTCTACGTTGGTTCAGGAGATTCTGTATAAAGCGCTGGCACAGAAAATATACCATTCCAAAGAGAAACCGGGGAAGCACAAGAAACTCCTGGGGGCAGGAAACATTGATAAGGTAATCAATATTGACCAATCGCCAATCGGCCGAACGCCCCGTTCCAACCCGGCCACTTATACGGACCTATTCACTCCTATCCGCCAGCTCTTTTCTCTGCTTCCCGAGGCGAAGATTCGAGGTTATAAACCAGGAAGGTTCAGTTTTAATGTCAGGGGGGGAAGGTGTGAAGCCTGCGCGGGAGAGGGATTGATTAAGATAGAGATGCAGTTTCTGCCTGACGTTTACGTTCCCTGTGAAGTTTGTAAAGAAAAAAGGTTCAATCAGGAAACTCTGGAAGTCAGGTACAAAGGTAAGAATATTGCCGATGTCCTGTCAATGAGCGTGGAAGAAGCCCTGAAATTTTTCAAGAATATACCCAGGATTAAAGACAAACTCCAGACTCTATCCGACGTGGGATTGGATTATATAAAGCTGGGACAATCGGCGACCACTCTCTCGGGCGGAGAGGCTCAGAGGGTGAAACTGGCCAAGGAGCTTTCCAAAAGGAGTACGGGAAGGACGTTATATCTATTGGATGAGCCCACCACGGGATTACATTTTGCGGACATAGAAAAGTTGTTGAGCGTCCTGCATCGCCTGGTAGATAAGGGGAACACGGCTCTGGTTATTGAGCACAATCTGGACGTAGTCAAAACCGCGGACTATATTATTGACCTGGGCCCCGAAGGCGGGGAGCAGGGTGGCGAGGTGGTGGCGACGGGGGCTCCGGAAGAACTTTGCCAGTCCAGGAAATCGTATACAGGCAGATACTTAAAAAAATTCCTTTAATAATGTCTCTCTGGAGTGTCAAGCGAAAGCTTGACCAGGTATCCCGACTTGTCGGGACGTTTCACACTCTCAAAGCCGATTATTTTCGAGCTGGTTTTTTGAAAATCATCTTGGCGATTTTCAAAACCAGCTCTTTTTCTTTCCCTCTCTTATCCCTGAGTAACGACATAAATCTTTTAATGAAAAGGTCTTCTTTGGGTAACCTATAAGTTTTCTCAGTAGCAAATAGGGCGGCCATTGGTATTTGCAGGACATCGGCAATTTTCCTTAAAGTATTCAAAGTGGGCCTCTTCGTTCCCCTCTCAATATGCCCCAGAAAGTTGGCAGTGATATCAGCTTTCTCTGCCAGTTCCTCTTGAGTTAATTTTAATTTTTTTCTCTCTTCTCGGATTTTCTTGCCCACCATTCTGTAAATAGTCTCCATAAGACACCTCTAATCGAAATTATATGTTTTTTTGCCCGCCCTATGAATAGCCCAATAGGCAACATTAAATTTGTTGACAAATAGGCAACATTGTGGTACGCTTATGAATAGTGACGCTTGGCCCAACCCCGATAAATCGGGGCGCCCATACCCCGTTAGAAATTCTCTTGAAGGAATTTCTAACGGGGTCAAGGGTTACACTATCGTCAAATTTCTGAGAACAGCTACTTTATAACGAGGAGGTATTTTAAAATATGAAAAGGCATAAAATTCTTGTGGTTGATGATGAATTGGGAATGAGATATATATGCAAGAGTGCACTGGAACGCGCTGGATATCGAGTCACTGTATCTCAGAACGTACAAGAAGCTCTCGAACTATTGGATAAGGACGAAGATTACGAGCTTGTACTCACAGATTTGGAGTTGCCCGGGCAGAATGGCCTGGAACTGATTAGGGAAATCAAGAAAAAGCATCCTCGTTGCAAGACCCTCTTAATGACGGGAACCCTTCCCAGAAATAATACGACGATAGACACAAATGATTGTTTGCTCAAACCTTTCCGCTTTATCGAGCTGGTTTTAAAGGTTAATGAGCGGCTTTCCTCGTTTTGAAACCAATCTGTCTTCCCGGTGTTTTTAGATAACCTCAAAATTTATGATATACCAAAATTGTTACTAGTTAAAGTACAAAATTCATAAAAAATATCCTGATTCTTCTCCGTTTATTTCATTTGCTCTCACCGGGTTCTTTCCGGGAATGGAAGAGGAGCTTAACCGATTAAGATAAGCGAATGCAGGGAAAAGACAGGAACTGGAGAATAGAGGAAGGGATTGCTCCGCGGAAAATCTAAGAGGAGTTTTCTAAAACAAAAAGAATGACATGCCCATCAATATAAATAAAATTCCCGCGATTTTTGTTACCACTTTTTTATTCATTCTGTTAGAGACGAACCTACCTAAATAGATCGCCATAATAGATAACAGAGCCAACGCCGTCATTGCTCCGGTCAGTACCATCAGAGGGTTATATTTGGTGGCGAATATTCCTGCGGCAATTTGCGTCTTATCGCCCCATTCTGTTATGAAAATTAGGGTGAATCCTGAAAAAAACAGATTTCCGGAGTATAATTTGCTTTCGCCTTTTACCTCTTTGGCTCTTAATATCAAAACTCCAAAAATTACGAAAATGATTCCCGAAACTATTTTTAGGAAACGCATAGGCACAATATCTGTAATCCGCAAACCTATTAATACTGCAGTTCCATCCACTATCAAAAAAGCAAGCATAACGCCAAGCAACAAATACAGATGTTTTTTTGTTTTTGAGGATAAAAGTAGGATAGATAACTGAGTTTTGTCCCCGAATTCCGCCAAACCAGTAATAATGAATGGAATTAATATATCCTGTATCATTTTGCCATCTACCACGTTCGCCAAGCGGGATTATTTTCGCAATTTCATCAGGAAAAAAGGCGATTCTGATACTTTTTCCACCGATACCTGGCTGAATCCGGCTGCTCTGGCCGTCAATTCAGCTTCCTTTCGCGTATAACTCTGTCCGAAAACAATTCGGCGGAGGTACCATCTGATAAACGGATCCCAAACATACCATGCGGTAAAATTACTGGCGAACCGGTATATTTCCTCCTCTGTAGCGTCTTTGTCCGCCTCTCCTATGAAAGCGGTTCCGTCTGGTGCGAGAACACGCCGTATCTCCTGCAATCCTCTCTTTCCCTCCGGCCAATGCTTGATTGATGCCACACTAATGACAATGTCAAATGAGGCATTCTGGAATGGAAGATTCAAAGCGTCGCCCTGTCGGAAGCTGCAGTTGGGGATTTGATTCGTAATCCGCCGGCGGTTTGCAGCGCGCACTTGCGTAGGCGAGTAGTCAACACCGACAACTGACAGATTCGGGTTTTCTCTGGCTAAAAGAAGTGTCAAAAACCCAGGCCCAGAACCTATGTCCAATATCGTTGCGTGCTCCGGAAGATTAATTTCACGTATAAACCGTTGGTATAATTTGGACGCAGCTTTGAATATCAGGCGATTGTAAATAGGTCCTTGAATTAAATCCCAGGCCCAGCGGGCGTCAAGAAACCGCTTAAATATCCCTTGCTTTTTAATTACAAGATTCATTTTACTACTTTTTGAGACGCAACCTCAAAAAATTTAACGCTCCACCCTATAGAGGTCTTTTCCTACCTCTGACAGGCTGAAACCAGCGTGCTCCAGAATGGCTCTGCGCTTAGGAGCAATGAGGTACGCGTACACTGCTAACCCGGTAGGTACGTTCTTTCTTCGCTCCCGCAAATAGAATGACCTATTTTCATAGATGTACGCCTGGATTTCCTCAGTAGAATAATGGTGCATAATATAAATATTATTGCGTTCCAGTCCCTCTCCGATCAGGTAATACCAAAAGTATTCTGAATAGTTATAGTTTGGAGAGACGATAATTGCATCTTTTTTCACTATTTTCAAAGCAGCCTCTATTTCTTTGGCTACTTGGGTGCTATTATGCTGGTTTACTTTACTATAATTAGCGAATAGTAGACCAATGGGGATCAAAAAGAGTAAAAAAGACTGGAACAAGAAACCTTTTTTAAACAATAGTGTATCGATTGAATCTAAACCTATCCCCACATAGATTGCGACGATAAGAAAGTTCGGTATGAAAAAAGCAAATATAGCCAAACTATCAAAATTTATTGCAAAAGACATATTTCCCAGAAAGCACAACAGAAGAAAAGTATTCGCAGTTTTGTTTTTGAATCTGAACATGCCAAATATAGCAATTGGTATCAGAAAAAGGTATTCTCTTAATAATAATTTTAGAAACATTGGAATACGTTCAAAAATAACCCGGGCAATGGAAAATGGAAACATTTGTTTTTTGATCGGACCAGTTGCCACATACCATAAAAGTGTTTTAAAATTCGGTGTCTGCATTTCTAAGTAGGTAGTATGGGAGGCGTAAAAACGCCAGAAAAAATATGAATATTGTAATGCCCCCACAGCAATGAATAAAATGACCCAAATTATCTTTCTGGTGTTGGTAAAAACTTTCTTATCAGTGACCCAGAAAAAATAAATCAAAGCTGGTAAGAAAGTCACCATCCCTGGGAAATTTCCAAAAGAGAGTGCAAGGAAAGCACATGCAATGAGGAAATCACGGTCTTTTCTTGTTTTATTCCATTTTAAGAGGAAGTAAAACACGATAGTCACAAACAGAATGTGTAACGTATATACTTCAGCCACAATGGATTGCGACCACAATGTAGGAGTCAAACCAAATGTCAGCGAAGTAATAAACGCTATACCGTTTTCCAAATTGAATACATCCTTAAGAATGCGAAATAAAAAGAGAGATGATACAATAGAGAATAGAGCTGACAAAAGATTTGCCTTATAAGCCAAACTCCCGATTGGAAACAACTTTGCAAAGAAGTGATTCAAAATGATATAGGTCGGGTATCCTGAGGTATGAGGGGTTCCCAGAACTCTGCCTACGAATTGAAATTTCGCTGCATCGCCTGTATACCCAACTCCCGGTAATAATGTGGACACATAAACTACGCCCAATATCAAAGACAGGAAACTGTACCAGAAAATTACGTTTGAAGAAAAATGTTTAAATTTCCGTTTCATATCAGTTTTGTCAATTCCCACAGAAACAACGACATTTCAAAATCTGGCCCATGACATCTCTCGCTATCTGTAAGTAATCTTTGATCCCCTTGTAAAACGTATAAGGTGTTAATTGTTTCACTATGTCTTTGCTTACTTTCATCCCGAGAAATGCCGTAATCTTTAAAAACAGTTATGCCAATGCAAAGAAAAACTGCAAAAGAGACATACTACAATTTTATATTTTTCTTCAATTAAAAACTTAAGTTTAGTCATTCTTATGCCTTTTTAGTTTAATTTTATAGTCCATAGTTGTTATTTTGTATTATTTGGCCTTTTTATGAATTGAAAATCGCATACGTAGAAGGCCGGCTAGGCTCTCCCATATGGTCTTTCCTATAGGAACTCTTGTTTTTATGTCTTCCGTCCATTTTACCGGAACTTCAAATATTCTATATTTATTATACTCTGCCAAAAGTAAAAGCTCTGTGTCAAAAAACCAATTATTATTCTTCACCAGTGGAACAAGTCGCTTCGCAACATCAGTTCTCAGCGCCTTGAACCCACATTGCGCATCTGAAAAGCTATTAAAAAATAAAGATTTAATCAAAAAATTGTACACTCTTGAAATTATTTTGCGATTTAACCTTCTTTTCACTCTCGAGCCCTGCATTAATCTTGAAGCTACAGATATATCAAAACCGCAAGTTATACCTTCAATTAAGAGTTTTAAATAATGAAAATTAATAGAAAGATCTGCATCCATATAACATAAAATATCAGCGTTACTTTGAAGAAATGCCTTTCTAAGAGAATAACCTCTGCCTCTTATTGGTAGGTTAATATATCGTATATTCTCATATTTTAATGATAAGTATGTTGCGATTTGCGAAGTTTTGTCAGTAGAACCGCTGTCAGCTATGATAATATCCCAGGAAAAATCAGCTACTTCTTTTAAATAAGCATATAATATAAGTACATTTTTTTGTAAGCAGTTCTCTTCGTTATATACAGGAATTACTATATCTACACTTTGCGGTTTTTCGTGCATATTATCGAAATTCCAAAATTTTGTACTGGCTCTCTTTTCCATATCGCAAGACCGAAATTTTTATTATTATATCAAATTTAAAATAACTTGCAATAGAAATTCGCAATATACCTACGATTACATCTTTTTACTTGACTAGACTTAAAATCTATAATATACTAAAAAAGTGTTTTTCGGGGAAGATTTATGAAAAGACATATCTCCGTTCTTCTCTCCTTTTTGTTTCTGTTTCTCTTCAATATTTCGTTTGCGCTGACCGAAAAAGACTTCAAACATTCTATGAATTTCTACCGAAAATTGGTGGAGAAAAAGGTCAGCGTGGAAGAACTTATCTTTACTCTACAGAAGATTTTGCAGAACTATAGTGATATTGAAGTAAATCTTACTCCCGTCAGAGAAAAATTACTGATTCTCAGGAAATTCAATATTTCCCGGGATTTCTATAAAAAGCTTGAGGCAAGGGGTGCGACTGTTGACGAACGCATCGCTGCCCTCAAGCGAATTCTAATTAAGTTCGGAAGCGCCGATGCGGACCTCTCGGGAATGGAAAAAAAGCTAAGGGAGCTGCAAAGATTGAGGGCAGGGGAGGAAATAGAAGTGGAAGAGTTTGAAGTGGAGAAAGGGACAGTTGCGCCCACAATCGAGGGAGGGTTTGAGGAGGGAGAGATTGGCGACCGGGAAATAGAGGGAGAAACTGAAGATTTAGAAGAATTCAGGGAATTCGAACCGTAGATTTTTGAAGAGGCTGCTTTTGTAACGAATGGAGTAGCGGGGCGAAGCTCCATGTGGAAGGGGGTGAGATTATGAAGCTCGGATTTACCACTGCTGTCTTTGCCAACGAATTGAAAGACAAGGAGGTTACTCTCCAGGATACCGTGGATTTTGCCGGGGAGAATAAGCTTGAGGCTATTGAGTTGAGGGAAGGATGTGTGGACGATTATGATGGGGAGGCGTTGCGTCAACTTGTCCGGCGGTACGAGAAAATCCATTTTACCTATGCAATCAAAAATAACTGTTTTGACGAAAAAGATGAAAAAAGAGTTAAAGAAGCGATTCAACTGTCTGCCTCGCTGAGCGGAAAACCTGTTCTTCGGCTGGTTGCCGATGGCGGAATTATTAAGAATGAGAAGAGGAGATATACTTTTGAAGAAAAGGATAAGATAGTCGATAAGTTGAAAAGATATACCGATATAGCCTCTGGACATCGGGTAATGTTGGGACTGGAAAATGCCAGAGAACCCATGGAAGACATAAGATATTTGATTGACCGTGTGGGATCGTCTTTGATGGGAGTGACTTTTGACCCGGGCAACCTCACTTCCATTTCCATAGAAAAGGAGGACCCGCTGAAAGCTTTGGAGTCGATAAAAGTTTCTGAAATAAAATTGGTCCATCTCAAACAGACGATAAACGGCGAGCCTCAGACACGTATCACTCGAGGAGATATTGATATCAAGAAACTTATTGACAGACTCCACGATATGGGATATGAAGGTATCATATGCCTGGAGCCGAAACCGGCTAAGGGCTGCCGTGATGGACTGAAAGCAAGCATAGAGTATATGAACGAATTGTACGGAAAGTCCTGGCCATATTTCTAGATATTCGCTCAGGTATTCGGGGTCGTCCCCGACACCGAGACGAAAGGAGGGCGCTGTTCCGACGAATAAGGAGGTGAGTAAAATGTACGATGTTGTGGGTTTGGGCGAGGCGATGTTGAGACTTTCCCCGCCTGACTATATGAGGCTGGAGCAGACGAATAGTTTTGACGTTAACGTGGGAGGTTCGGAGTTAAATACTTCCGTGGGAGTGGCCAGATTTGGCCTGAAAACGGCCTGGGTTACGAAACTGGTCAACAGTCCTTTGGGAAAGATGGTGGCTAACAAGGCCAGGGAACATGGTATAGATACTTCTCATATAGTCTGGGCTGACGAAGGTAGAGTGGGGATATACTACCTGGAATTAGGAAGCACTCCCAGGGCAAGTAGAGTCATTTATGACCGCAAAGACTCGGCCGTAAGTAAACTCGCGCCCGGTGAGGTAAGCTGGCCCAATATTCTGAAGGGTACAAAACTTTTTCTTACCAGCGGAATTACCACTGCTCTGAGTCCAAGTTGCCGGGAAGCTACGATCGAGGCCGTAAACGAGGCAAAGAAGCAGGGCTGCAAAATCTGTTTTGACATAAACTACAGGGCAAAGTTATGGTCGGCCGAGGAGGCGAAGGAGTGCCTTTCCAAGATACTAGACAAAGTAGATATTATTGTAACCACGCAATTTGATACCGAGGAAGTTTTTGGGTATAAAGGTTCGTACGAGGAGATAGCAAAACAGTTGAAAGATAAGTTTGGCTGTGAAGTAGTTGCCATTACGCTAAGAGAGGTGCGCACGGTTCTTACCGGCGGATGGACGAGCATAGCCCTGGCTGATAAACTCTACAGGGGCAAAAAGTACGACGTAGAAATAATTGATAGGGTCGGCGGCGGAGACGCATACACTGCTGGTTTTATTTATGGTTATCTAACGGGCGATGTGGAAAAAGCTGTTGCTTACGGGGATGCTCTGGCTGCGTTGGAGCATTCTGTTCCCGGCGATTTGAGCTGGTTTACAGAAGATGAAGTTAAGAAACAGATTAAGGCTGCCGGTTATAGAATTCAAAGGTAAGAATTAGCCCCCTCACCCCAACCCTCTCCCCTTTGGGGAGAGGAAGAAAAGGTGAGGGGAGAGTGATATGATAGCAATTTTGGTAGGAGGGTCGCTGTTCCGACGAATAAGGAGGAACGTGTTAGCGACGCCTGCGAGTCGGTGAGCAGGCAGGTCACCGACTGAAGCGAAGCGAAAGGAGGGGAGTTTATGGATAAGAAGTCGGAGCAACTTGAGCTTATGCTCGAGTGCGGAGTGGTGCCGGTAATCAGAGCCCAATCTCCTGACCAGGCGATGAAGATAGTCGATGCCATAAGGGAAGGCGGGATCAAGACTATTGAAATAACAATGACCGTTCCCAATGCTATCGGAGTGATGGAGAAAGTGGCGGGGAAGTTCGGAAAGGAAGTGCTTTTAGGAGCGGGCAC
>CAYFRM010000036.1:0-26834 GCA_964345635.1 uncultured Clostridia bacterium | reverse complement strand
CTTTAAACGTTTTCTCTTCCCGGACGCACGCTTCTACATCCACCCATATTTTCTGTCCTATCTGTCTCGTCCTCAGGTAGCTTATCTTTTTCACTCCCGGCAAGGAAATTATCAATTTTCTTATCTCCTCCATTAGTTCCGGTTTCACGGAAACGTCCAGTAGCCCACGATAGTTTTCTATTATCAGTCCCGCACCCATCTTGAAGACAAGCAATCCTACGAATACAGCTGCCAGCGGATCCAATTGGGGAAAACCGAGCTGACTGCCGAGGATGCAAATTACCACCGGTATGGAGGAATATGCGTCGGAACGGTTATCTACAGAAATCGATTTCAAAGCGGGGCTGTTCAACTCTTTAGCCGCGCACATAGTGTAATGGGAGATAACAAAGTTTGAATAAACCGAGAGTAACGCTACCCAGACGGCCAGGAGTTTCGGTGGGGTTATTTTTAGTTGCGAAAAAAGGACTTTTGACGAGCCGTAGAGTATTTCTCCGGCAGCAAAGATGAGTACGATGCCCACAACTATCCCCACTACGAATTCTACCTTCCCATAGCCATAAGGATGGGTTTTGTCTACAGGTTTCTCGCCAAACCGCGTGCCCCACGCCGCGAGAAGAGCACAAGCTACATCCGCCCCTGAATGCAAAGCATCGGCCAATAGGGCCCTGCTGCCGGTTGCGTAACCGACCAGTCCTTTAAGTGAAGCGAGCACAACATTCTGCCCCGCACTTAGCCATGTTGCTCTACGACCGCAAGTCTCGCATTGTTGTTGAGCCATTCATAGTCCCCTTGGTAGAAGCTCAGGCTTTTCTTTGATTACTATCTCTATGGGCATGCCTCCGCGAATCAACGACAAAGCGATACCTCGGGAGGGATCTCCTCTCTTTATTGCTTTCAGGAAGCTTACCAGATCAGGGGTCGCTCTATTATTCACTTTCTTGATTATGTCGCCGTCTCTTATTCCGCAGTTTAATGCCAGGCCTTCTGTTTCTGTGGCAATTATGCCCCTGGCATCTTTGGGTAAACCATAGGTAAATGCAATTTCCGGTGTTATGGTAAGCGCGGCAATTCCCAGGGAGACGATTTCCGCACTCCCCGTCTCTATTTCCGCATTTTTCAATAGATTGACGGACTTATTTTGTACGGCCGCCGGCTGAGCCTGCCACCAGCCGCCTCCCGCGGTTTCAAATTTGATATCCAGTCGTTTTCTTCCCCGCAGTATGGTCATTTTGACCTTATCGCCAGGCTTCTTTTTCGCCAGCAGGGTTCTTATTTGCGTTTCATCAGTGATTCTTTTCCCGTCAAAACGGATAATTACATCTTGGCGCCTCAATCCCGCCTCGCCAGCCGGGGAATTAACATAAACTTCATTTATCAGAATGCCTCTGTCTACCGGGACATTCAACTGTTCGGCAAGAACATCGTTCAGGATTTGTATGTTTATACCCAACCAGGCAGGCGCGTCTTCTGGCACTGCAGCGCGAGGTCCTGCTTTTTGCCCGGCAGTAGGATATGTTTTCGGGTCGGGATAAGCTAAGAACTGCATGTTAACTTTCTGCGCCGACCCGTCCATATAACTGCCAAAGACCTCTTTGGCCTGGTTTATCGGCACTGCAAAACCTAATCCTGTGTGTGTTTGAGCAGGGGAATAGATTGCTGTATTTATCCCTATAACCTCCCCGCGCAAGTTCACCAGGGGACCACCGGAATTGCCCTGGTTTATGGGAGCATCTGTCTGGATAAGATCATTGAATTGATGTCCCTCAATCACCGTAGACGTTCTCACCGCGCTGATTATGCCTGATGTCACTGTCTGGGATAAACCGAAGGGATTACCAAAGGCCAAAACCGTATCACCCACTTGCACTGTATTGGAATTACTCACAGGGGCGACCGGCAAGTCGATATTTTGCGAATCTATTTTCACAATGGCTAAATCGCGATCGGGTGCCTGGACAACTACTTGACCTTTGAAACTACTCTGTCCTTGCGGGGTAAATAACGTCACAGTAACGAATCTCTGTCCCAAAACAAGATGCGAATTCGTCAATATATATCCTCTTTGGGAAACGACTACTCCCGACCCCAGCCCCTGAAATCCTGGCATAACTACTTCTTGACCGGGGGAAGTGAAAGGTCCGTTTTGAACGCTTGGGGGTTGCGGTTGCACCGTTGGTTGCATCCAGACCTGTTTTTGCCCTATGAGCGGGTTATTTGGCAGGCGGGGGCAGAACATCGACAGACCGCAATTGGGGCAGGTAATCGCAGTCCAGGGAATACCCGGCTGGCGGGTTACTGTCGTTTTGCAATTAGGACACAGCATGCTAAGCGTATTCGCACCAAATCCTTGCCCCCTCATACCCCAGGCCTGCATCTGTCCTTGCGGTAGTCGGGTTGGTTGCCACCACGCTTGTTTTTGTACCTGCGGGTTTTGGCTTATAACTGTAGAGCAATTGGGACAGATGATCGGGGTCAACAGGTTTTCCGGAGGCTCGATAGTCACCCAACCACACCCGGGACATCTAAGCCACGTCAAATCAGGCGGCGGGGTTTCTGCCATTCCCCACTTCTGGAAAAATGGCCGGGCATTGGGCAGGCTGATTCCCACGACAGCCGGTTTTATCAATTCCACAATATTGCGATAGGAATCTTGCGGTTTGCTGAAAGCGACCTTATCGCGTCTATTCCTTGACTCGATTCCACCGGGAAGATTTGTTTTGCCCAGGAACATTCTGTCTTCCCGGGCATATTCCCTGTTTTTCCACCCTTTACCCAACAGTATCCACCCCATCACAACGACAAATAAAATTAGTAGCCCCACCAACCATGGTTTAAGTTTTTCTTTGGCACAGGTATTATTGGGAGTTATCGTTTCACTCTTTGTTTTCATATCAGTGAACCTCAGGGATTTTGGTACCGAAGACAAGTTGTTTTCTATTTTGAATGCGCGGGCTTTTTACCGCTATTCTTCAGTCCTAAACCGATCAAAGTGACCCCGGAGAGAACAAAAAGAATTGCTATCACTGCTCTGATAATATCCCATAAGAACCACCACCAGGAGGCTACTGCCCACAGCCCTATGGCAAGGATAACCAAGCCGGCAATAATTTTATTCATCGACGCAATCCTCCTTCCATTCAAATTCCACCGCCGGTGTTTTCAACAAGTCATTTTCCGCACCAATGTATTGCATCCTTTGACCAAACCCGTAAATTCTACCCAGAATATTCGTGGGAAAAGTTGTCAAAAGTTGATTGTACATTCTGGCCACTTCATTATATTTTTCTTTCTGTTCAGCAATACGATTTTCCGTATTGGACAGTTCTTTGATTAAATCCTGTATAGATTGGGTAGCTTTTAAATCCGGATACTGTTCCACCACAGCCAGTAGCCTGGATAACGCAGCATCAAGTTTTGCCGCAGCTTCCATTTTCTCCTCGACACCTTTGGCTTGAATGAACATTTCCCGCGCGTCCGATACATGCTTGAATATCTCTTCTTCGTGAAACGCATATTTTCTTGCCGTCACTACCAGGTTGGGAATTAAATTATTGCGTCTTTTTAGTTCAACCCCCACTTGAGCAAAATATGCTTCCGCACGGGTCAGCACCCGGGCATAATCGTTGTACCAGTGGATAAGCGCCCAGACGATAGCGGCAACCGCTATCGTCAGCAGCATTCTCAATAACCACGCAAAGATTTGATGTTTGGCAAGATATTCCCTTATATTTCCCGTTAACTTCTTGATTCCATTTATCTGCCTTTTTGATAATGCGCCTATCGGATACAATTTGTCCAGATACGCTCTTCTGATTACGGCTCTTATAAGACTCATTTTTCCGGTAATTTAAACGGCAATCTTTAAGAATACTATTAAGTCTACTAATCGGCTTCTTCGGCTTCCATCGCCTGGCGGAACGCATCAACTGCCTTGTCATGTTCACCTTTACCATCGTAGGCTAATCCCAAACTATAATAGTACTTTGCTGTCCGGGGACTGAGTTCGATTGCTTTCTCATAAGTTTCAATAGATTTATCATGCATTTTTCTCTTGTCGTAAAGTAACCCTAATCGGTAGTACGTTTCCGGCTGCTCGGGAAAGATTTTTACCGATTTTCTGTATGAACTTATTGCTTTGTCGATCATATTTGTCTTATTATAAGCCAAACCAAGACGGGTATATACTTCTGCCTCGTCAAAAACCGCCGATTCCCTACCATTGGGTTTAAGTTTCAATATCTTTCTATAACAGGCAATCGCCTCATTCCATAGTCCTTTTTCGCCGTAAGCCAGGCCGAGTTTGTAATAAGCTCCTCCCCCTAATGGATCAAGCTCTATTGCCGTTTTCAAAGACGCTATTGCCTGGTCTATCTGTCCTTTATCAGCGTATTTCCTCCCCACTCTGCCATAAATTGTCGCCCGATCCAAGGATTTCGGCTGGAAAAGCTGCTCCACCCCTTCCAGGAACCTCTTAAACGCCAGACCCAAAAGCTGTAAAAAGACTTCGATTTTTGCTAACATTACTATTCCTCCTTTGCTTGACCGCTGTTACGTTATCTTTTACTCTTTATATATTAACGGCGATTCTTTTTCCCGTAACTCCATCGCTTTTCGTAAAAAATCTACTGCTTTGGTATGCATATTTTTACTATCATAAGCTAAACCCAGACTATAATAATATCTGGGCTCCTTGGGGTTAAGCGCAATTGCTTTTTTATAAGAGACGATTGCTTTATCGTGCATTTCTTTACCGTCATAAGCTAAGCCCAGCCGGAAATAGTACTCGTCGTGATATGAATCGAGTTTTATTGCTTTTTTATAACACTTCAAAGCTTCTTCCGTCTGATTAAAATAGTCGTGGGCTAAACCCGTGTGATAATAGACTTCATGATTTCGCAGTCCCAACTCAATACTTTTGTGGTAGAACCTCATAGCTTCTTCCCAGTTTTTTGTTTTCCTATAGATTCTACCTAATTGAAAATGCGCATCTTTATCGCCGGGACTGAGTAGAATGACTTTCTGGTACAAATAAATTGCCTCTTTTTCCCAACCTCTGTCCGCGCACTCTCCGGCTGTTTCCGCGTAGACCCTGCTCAGCTCTTGCGGGCTAAGGGCGAAAAATTTCTCTACGATATCCAGCAGTTTTCCCCAGTAGAAGATAAAGAGTTTTAGAAATATTCTCAATTTTATGATCATATTCGAATCCCATGGGAGCGGCTGTTAAAAGTGGTTATCTTATGGACTCATTTAGGTCTGTTTTTTTTGCCCACGCCTAATGCCAGCCCGATAGCGCCGCAGGTAACCCCGCCTGCCCAGAGACAGAATCCCACAGGCAAGGCAATCTCAAATAAGCCCGCCACAGTTATTCCCGCAATTGCGCCCAGAACTCCCGCGCCGGCACCGGCGGCAGTAAAAGCGGCTGTCTTAACCGGACGTCTCAAATCCATATTCTTCTTCCTTTCTTCTGAATCTCTTTTCCACAATTCTTTACCTTGAGTAATTTTCTTTTCCACTACCCCTTACCTCCTTTTGTGAATTTTCTCAGCTCCCTCCGCGGTTAGTTTAAGAATAGAAACCTGAATTAAGCTTTTCTTTCTATTGTTTGTAGCTGCTTATGACATTCTTTTATTTCTTTGATCAGGTTCCGTATATTTTTTTCTTTTAGAACAGGTCTTTTTTTGCCCAGTAATCGATAACATTCTTTACCTAAAATAGCAAAAAGGTCATCTATCTTGCTTTTCAGGTGACCAGCCTTAATTTTCTCCTGCACACACCGGATAATCTTCCTGGCTTCTTTCGGCCCGGCTACTACCCCCGAAGCGATTGTTCTGGAGACATCGGCAGTTATCTTGCCGGTGACCTTCCCCGTAGTTCTGGCAGCAGTCATTATTTCCTTAGGCAAGAGTACTGCTCCTTTTTCAACTTTTTTCAGGCTGTAACCAATTTTTGCCGGTAGTTTCGCTTTTTTCGGCGTCGGTTTAGCCTTCACTTTGTACCGTCGCCGCTGTTTTATTGACTTGGTTTTCTTCGCTCGCCCGGGCTTTTTCATTCTTTTCTTTGTCCTTCTTCCTTCCATCCAGGCGTAAGGGTCCTCTCCAGACATTCTTCTTTTGCTCATTAAATGCCGACTCTGAACAGCCCCTCTCTTACCCAATGCTTCTTCACCTAACGCCTTTCTCTTTCTTCTTCTTTTACTCACGGGAAATTACCTCCTTCGCCAATTTCATATAGTCCTCTGCGCCGTAGGAATTTGAACTGTATAAAGTTATCGGTAATCCAAAACTGGGACTCTCCGCTATGCGGATATTTTCTCGAATTACTGTTTTAAATACTTCCTTCCTGAAATACCCCTTTATTCTATCCAACACTTCCTGACTTAAATTTGTTCGCACATCGTACATTACAGGGATAACCCCGGTCACTTTAAGCAAAGGATTGACTTTTTTTCTCACGATTTCTATGGTTTCCAAGAGTCTATTTATCCCTTGCAAGGCAAAAAATTGAGTCTGGATGGGAATAAATATCTCTCGCACGGAGGTCAACGCATTCAAGGTAAGCAACCCTAAAGAGGGGGCACAATCAATTAAAGAATAGTCGTATTTTTTGAATGTCAGGAAAAGTCGGTCTTTAAGTATCGTTTCCCGGCTGGGCATATTAACTAGTTCAATTTCCGCTCGCGAAAGGTCGATATTGGCAGGGATAATATCTAAACCCTCAACCCGGGTGGGGATGATCACTTTCTCTGTTTGGGTCTTCCACAGCAGAAGGTCGTAAATCGAATATTCTAATTCGTTACTTTTGACCCCCATATGTATGGTCAAATTAGCCTGAGGGTCTAAGTCTACTATCAATACTTTCTTTCCCAATTGTGCCAAACAAGCTCCCAGATTCGCTACCGACGTGGTTTTGCCCACTCCTCCCTTCTGATTGATTAAAGCTATTGAACGCATTCTTTTCTCCTCTATTCCAAGAGTGCCTCGCCGTCCCCCCGGCCGTGCTTTGCTAATTCCGGGGGACGCGGCGAGGAGGGGGAGTTACACTCCCGGTAGATTGATAAGCATCGACCATTGACCAGATCCAGACAATAACTAAAAAAAGCCAACCGACAAAAATAGGAGTCAATGCCCAGGAAATGACATAGGCGATTATGAATCTTGCACCTTTTGCAAAGTTTTGATTATAAATTTGTCCCAGTCCCGGTAGGAGAAAAGAAAGAACGACCGCCAGCCCCCGATACGGATGATTAGCCATCCTTTACTCCTGATTAGACATTTCTATATTTTTGGAAAGTTACATCGATCAATCTTTCTGCAATGCTTTTTGCCGTCATCCGACGGAATAGCTATTCTAACTTTATCCAGCTTTCTTGTACCTTTCCTTAACAGGATTTTCCACACCGCTTTATTAGTGAGCGTATTCCCGTTCGATTATTCTACGTAAAATACGCGCAGTTTCCCGGCGAACGTGTAAATCGGGGTCTTTCAGTTTCTTAACTAAAAGGGGAATAACTTCTTTGTCCCCTAACTGGCCCAAAGATTTCAAAGCCCCAAGTCTAATCTCTTTCTCTTTTGAATTTAGATTTAGTATGGCTTTATGATAGCAATCTTGTTCCTTGCTTCGTTCCTCGATCTCGCTAATCTGGGCTTTTATCCATCCTATTTCAGCTTCACATTTCCCCAGTTCGTGAAGTAACCCTTTGATGTCTTTTCTCTGCCAGATATTTCTTGCCTTTTTTGCCGCTAATCTGAATATTGACTTGCCAAACTTGGTGAAAATAGCAAATCTTTTCTCCTGCCCTTTCCTCAGTTCGCCCATTAGTCTCCTCGTCTTCAACGTCTTCCCCGTCACCTGAATTGCCCCGGCTGTTCTCACCTTGATGAGACCGGGCATACTGCCGGCTTTTTTAGCCGCAGACAGCGTTTCCCTGGCTATTATCCCCGCTGTTTTTCCTGAAGCTACCTGCACTTTCTTTAAAAGTTTCCTAGTCATTTTTTCTCCTCTTAGCTCTTTATCAGCTCCTACCAGGCAAAGTGGCAATTTTCTTGCCATAAAAATTTATCAATAAAGGTTGAGTATGCCCTAGGTATCACTTCCCCGACGATAAAAGGATAAAACCAATGTGTGAACTGAGTTTAGCTGGCCTAATAATTGCATATCGGGGATGCCCATCTTGATGAGTAATCTTTTTACATAAACGATCCAGAAAGATGCGGGTTTACCGACGGGAATATTAATAAATTAAGTAATAATCTAAAAAATGTTAAATTATTCGCCAAATTGGTTCAGGAAGGCCATTTTTTTCGGAAGGATTTAAAAGAAGCTATTTTTTTCTCATCAATTCCAAAATGCCTGAGCTTATTATACAAGGTGTGACGGGTGACACCTAATATCTTTGCTGCGCGGCTGCGATGTCCGTGACAACTTTTCAGTACCTTTTCTATATATATTTTTTCCAGTTCCTCCAGTGTCAAATATCTCTCCCCGGAGAACATCAGAGGCGACTGTTTCGCCACCTTATGATTTTGGGCGGTAAAGGGTAGATCCCGAACTTTAATAGTATTTCGTTCGCTTAAAATCATTATTCTTTCAATCACATTACGCAGCTCACGGATATTCCCCGGCCAATCGTAATCCTGCAACGTTTCCATCGCCTCCGGTGAAATTATTTTCTCCCCTTTATCTGCAACTTTTAGATTATCCAGAAAAAAGTTAACTAATAAGGGTATGTCTTCCGACCTTTTTCTTAGAGGAGGAACAGTAATAGTCACTACGCTTAAGCGATAATAAAGATCTTCCCTGAACCGACGGCAAGCTACCTCCTCAAATAGATCTTTGTTAGTAGCACAAATAATCCTTAAGTCGACCTGCCTTTCCCTGTTACTTCCCAAACGACGAAATTCTCCTGTCTCAACGACTCGCAATAACTTAGACTGTAAACTGGGGCTTATTTCACTGACTTCATCCAGAAACAAAGTCCCGCCATCGGCGGCTTCCAAAAGACCTTGTTTTAAACGAGTAGCGTCGGTGAAAGCGCCTTTTTCGTACCCGAAAAGTTCGCTTTCCAGGAGGGTATCCGGGATAGCACTACAATTGACTACGATGAAGGATTTCTCCCGCCGCGGACCACTGCTATGAATGGCATTAGCTATCAATCCCTTACCGGTACCTGTCTCTCCTTGAACGAGGACGGCAGAATTCGTGGGAGCGACTTTCTGGACCAAATTCATAATCGCCTTCATTGCCGGACTCTCTCCCACTATGTGGGAAGAGAGACCGCGGTGGGACAATCTCCCATTTCCGTTGCACTTAGACCTTTGCTTTTTACTATGCTCAATGGCCCGTTCCACAGTGGAGACCAATTGATCCAAATCGAAAGGCCTGCTCAGATAATCATAAGCACCCAAACGCATTGAATCAAAAGCTGCACGCATCGTACTCCGCTCGCCGAGAACAATAACCTCGCTAAAAGGATTCGTCTCTTTGATACTTTTCAGAATCCTGTTTCCTTCCACCTCAGACGGTTGCGAGTTTATCAAGACAATTTGAAACTTTCCATTTTCTAACTCTTCCAGAGCAGTATCTCCATCAAAAACTTCTTCCACATTGTATCCTATTCCCAGCAATTCTTTTTTTAGGTCTTGCCCCGTGAGCTCCCTACCATTGACTATTAGAATATCTTTTCCCGTGGCCATAAAGAATTCCTGATTCAGTAATTTATATTATTGATTTTTTTTCGAAGTCTCTTATGACATTTCGGACACATAACGTGAGTGGCATAAAGTACTTCGTTGCAAGGTAACCATTTGCCAAAAACAAAAAGTGACTTACACCAGGCACATTGTATCCTTATTCTTTTATGAGAATATGTTTGCGCATTTTTCCTAAAAACGGAGGATATTTTCATAAATTCTTCATTATATCGCCTGAATATATTTAGAATATCCGGGTCATACCTGTAATTTTGCTTATGTAATATAATATCCCGCGCCTCTTTTTGAGAAAATGATTTTCTATAACGCCTATCCGACGTAAGAGCGTCGTACGTATCTGCCAGGGCGCAAATCCTTGCAGAAAGAGGAATATCCTTTCCCTGCAAGCCATACGGATAGCCGGTCCCGTCAAAGTTTTCATGGTGGTGAAGTACTATCTCTTTTGTTACCTTGATGAATTCCCGCAAATCATACCCCATGGTTTGCTCAATTGTTGTTAATATTTGATGCCCGTAGTCAGTATGCGTTTTCACTACGTCGAATTCTTTTTTTGTAAGAGGATATGGCTTCATGGTTATGTTTTCGGATATATTTATCTTCCCGATATCGTGCAGTCTACTCCCAAAATACACATACTCAATATATCTATGACTAGAAATGTCATTATGGTCTTTTTTCCCCTTTAATCTTCCGCAAATTAAGCGCGCATATTGCCCAACTCCTTCCATATGATCTATGGTTTCATATTGACCCTTTGTCTTCACCAGACACGCTAAAGCTGTTTCGGTTATCGCCATAACCAGCAATGATAAATCATTTTTGCGAAATACATTGCTGAGCTTATCCTTTATATTATCTACAATAGCCTGTTTCCGGGAATACCTCAGAAAACTCATGAACTCGAAGAAATCTTTAAACTTTGTCCGGAAATTATGCGCCCCGTATTTTGAATACCGGAATGCGTCCCGAAAAGTTGGTTTTTCGGAAACTACTATTATCCTGGCACGCGGATAAATATTCTTAAAGTAATTCAATGCATAGAAATCTTCCTTTCCGGCTCCAGATATTCTGAGGAAAATCAGGTCAAACTTGCAATCATTATGAAATTCCTCTACTTCCTCAATCTTTTCCGCCGTATATATGGCATAAAGTATATCCTTGTCAATCCATGGTTGTATCTTATTTTCCACACCAAAATTGAGCAAAAGCACATCTATCTTTTTCACCATATCATCGAGTACTCCGCCATTCAATAAAAGTCTAATACGCGGGGGACATTTCTTTCTGGCGAGGTAAATTACGTAATTCTTCGCGGAGAGAAAACTACCCAGAGTACTTTTGCTTTGCCGTCACCGATGTTCCTGAAGTTATGCGCTAACATAGAATCAAAAGAAATACTATCCCCTTGTTCCAAAGTATAATATTCTTTTCCAATTTGCACCTTAATCTTCCCTTCCAGAACCAAGCCAAATTCTTCCCCTTCGTGTAGATTTAACTGTTTTCCCGAATGACCTTTTGGCTGTAACGTAAATACCAATGGCTCCATTAAAACTTCGATGCCACTGGAAGTTAGCACTTCTACGAGCGCATTAGAATCCTTTAAGAAGAATTTTTCTCTTCTATCCCTCTTTATAATAGTTTTGCGGGGTGCTTTTTCTTCTTTGAAAAAATAGTCTAACTTTACATGCATGGCCACACTGATTCTCTTGAGGCTTTCTACCGAAGGGTAAACAATTCCTCTTTCAATTTGGGAAAGAAAACTGGCGCTGACCTTCGCTCGTTTGGCGAGTTCCTCCAGCGTAAACTTTTTCTTAAGCCTGATTTCCTTGATCCGTCGCCCGAATTCCATCTTCCCATCACCTCCTCCCAAAATTCGGATAGTTGCCTGGCTATAAGAAAGGGGTTAAAATATTAATATAGCAATTTTTTTGCCAGGAAAAACAGGGAGTTAAAGAATTATCTCAGGATTTTTAGGAAAGGCGTGTATTCACGAAGAACTTTTATAAGGAGGGAATCGAATCGTAATAGTCGTATGATATATATTTCATCCCGGAAGTGTCTCACTATTGATACATAATTACTATTTCCTTTGCGAATAGTCTTCTATTATTGCCAACTTTAATCTATTCTCAAATTTGCCACAACTGTCTTAATAATGATATCTTTATTAACTACTACTCGATGCGGTATTCTTTCAATTTTCTGTATAATTTTGACCTGCTCAGCTTCAGGGACGTGGCAGTCTCTATTTTATTGCCTTTACATTCCCTGAGAGTTTTGACGATGGCGTTTCTTTCAAAGTCCTTCAACAACTTACTCAAGCCCAGTTTATCTGAAGGGCCGGTATAACATACTTGCAATCGCGAAAAATCGATTGGTAAATCGGCGGGAGTAATATATTCATTGGCAGAAATTATTAATGCCCGTTCCACAACATTGGCCAATTCCCTTACGTTCCCCGGCCAGTCATATCTCATTAAAACTTTCATAAATTCTTTACTAACCTTTTTCTTTATTGTACTGACTTGACTGTTAGCAATGAAATTGTTTGCCAATAATGGAATGTCTTCCTTTCGTTCCCTCAAAGGTGGTAGATTTATGGTGACAACATTTAACCGGTAGTATAAATCGCGGCGAAAATTTCCCTGTTTCACTTCTTCAACCAAATTTCGATTGGTCGCCGTTATGATTCTAACATTAACCCCTATCTGTTCAGTCCCCCCTAATCGGCGGAATTGATGCGTCTCTATGGCTCGCAGCAATTTTGCCTGCGTTGTTAATTTCATCTCGCCAATTTCGTCAATGAATAATGTTCCTCCATTCGCTATTTCAAACAACCCTCGCTTCATAGATGAAGCGTCAGTAAAAGCTCCCTTTTCGTGCCCAAACAATTCATTTTCCAATAGGTTTTCTGAAAGAGAAGCACAATCGACAACAATAAATGGTTTGTCTTTTCTATTACTTTTCTTATGAATAGCTTTGGCTACCAATTCCTTGCCCGTGCCACTTTCACCGATAATCAACACGGGAGAGGAAGCTTTGGCCACTTTATCAATCAGGGAAAAAATCGATTTCATCTTTGTGCTTTTTCCGATCATTTCACAATACTCATCTTTGAGTTGTAATTCTTCTTTTAAAATAATGTTTTCTTTCCTGATTGCCTTCTTTTCATATGCTTTATGTATAACAGCCTCCAACTCGTCTATCCTCGTCGGCTTGGTCAAATAGTCATAACAACCTAGTTTCACTGATTCGATCGCAGTAGCTATACTTGCCTGACCGGTAAGGATGATGAATTCGGTCAATATATTTCGCGTCTTGAACCTCTTCAATAATTCAATACCATCCATATCAGGCATCTTAATGTCAATTAATCCAACATCAAATTCCTTTTTTTCTACCGCTTCCAGCGCCTCCTTTCCGTTGCTAAAGACTTTCAAATTATATTTAGTTCCGGGTAGCACTTTAATCATTAGCTCCCTGAAACCCGCCTCATCATCCACAACAAAAAGATTTATTTTCTTTCTCATTGAACCTTATTCACTTATCTTCTGAGCGCAAAATATCTATTCTTTAAACTAATGCTTCCTTTATCTCTTCTATTCCGAATGGTTTTTGTATACACGCGGAAGCGCCTTTTTCTCTCATCTTATTCAGTAAGTGATGACTCATTAATTTGCCTGTTATCATTATTACTTTCGTTTTTGGCGAGATCCTTTTTATTTCTTCAAGAACATTATTACCAGAAATTCCCGGCATTATAATATCCAAAAATGCAACATTAAAATGTTCATTCTTGACCAGTTCGATGGCTTCCTTTCCAGTTAATACGGCTTTCACTCTGTGTCCGTCAACAGATAACCAGTTAGCGAATATCCTGCATATTTCTCGTTCATCATCTACTACTAAAATATTCATAACCTTGGCTTTTTTGATTTCTTTCTTCCTTGGTTTATTGACGATTTTTTTTCCCTGTTCCAGTTCTGCCACTGGTAATTTAACGGTAAAAGTAGTTCCTCGCCCTACCTCGCTGTCAACTTCAATTGTCCCTCTATGTCTCTGTATAATTCCGTAAGAAACAGACAAACCAAGTCCCATTCCAGGGACAGTACTACCTCCAAAGGCTCCTTTAGTAGTATAGAAAGGTTCGAATATTTTACTTAAGTTATTTTTTTCTATCCCTTTACCGGTATCACTAAAGCTCACTTCTATATTTCCCTTGACCTGCTTGACAGATATTTCTAATTTCCCGCCTTTGGCTAACATCGCATCGCGGGCATTAATAACTATTGCCAGGAATACCTGTTGTATTTCTGCTTTATTTACTTCTATTGCAGGAATTCTTTTGTATTTTCTGATTACTTTGATATTACGTTTTTTGAGTTGCTCCTCTGCAAGCGATAGTACTGATTCCACTGCCCCGGTAACATCGTATAGTTCCTTTTCAGACAACTCCGGCCTTGAGAAAGCCAATAAATCCTTAATCACCTTTGCCGCTCTATCAGAAGTGTCCAAGACTATATTCAAAGCATGTTTTATATCTTTATGCTTCTTTGTTCTTTGGGCTAACGTTACATGTCCCATCATTATCTGAAGCAGGTTATTAAATCCATGTGCTATACCACTTGCCAGAACACCTACTGCTGCCATTTTTTCCGATTGTATAAGTTGCGCCTGCAGTCTTTCTTTTTCTTTCTCCGCCTTCTTGCGCTCAGTAATGTCCTTCCCTATTCCAAAGATCACACGCTTACCGTGACAAATTGCCGGAGTGATGGTCAACTCAAGAATCTTGGACTTGCCGTGAACGTAGTACTCGGTTTCCGTAGTTCCGCCATTCTCCCAAAGAGGTTTGTGCTTTTCCACTACCTCTTTCTCTTTGCCGGGTGGAATAAAGTCGCGTATGTTCTTCGCCAGCAGTTCATCACGCGTACACTCTATAAACTGGAGCGCCGCCTCGTTGCAGCAGATATAATTGCCCTCGGTATCAATAACCATAACAGGGTTGGCTGTCCTGTCGAACAACATGCGGTATCTCTGCTCGCTTTCCTTCAATGTTTCCTCTGCCTTTTCTTGCTCCGTAATATCGTGCTGGGTAGAGATATAATTTATTATCTTGCCCTGTTTGTCTCTGAGCGCGCTTATTCTCGCATAGCTTATGAATTCCGTTCCGTCTTTTCTCTTATTATGGATTTCTCCTTCCCAAAAACCTTCCTCTTCTATACCCTCTACTATACGTTTCGTCACTACCTTTGGTGTCGCTCCTGCGTTCAATAATGACACGTGGCGCCCGATTAACTCCCCTTTCTTGTAACCGAACAGTTTATCCTTTGCATCATTCGCATATATTATTGTCTCATCCGCGGATAGAATACTTATCGCCTCCCTGCTTGTCTCGATGGCTTTTAGAAGTTTGTTTCTTTCCTCTTCTGCCTTCTTTCGCTCGGTGATATCTTCGTGCTGGATAACAGCGTTGATTACTTTTCCCTTTGTGTTCTTGACGGGAAAGATGGTTACTTGCAGGATTTTATTAGTACCATGAGAGACATTTACGTTTTTCCCCCTGGAAAAATCGTAATCCACTGTAAGCCTCACTGTCTTACCTTCATACAATACCTTTCTCAATTCCTCCGCAAGTCCCTGTTCCTTAATCACCTGGTCAGAAAAAATATTATACTTTCCCGCCGTTTGTTCGTCACATTCGATCCCCAGCAGTTTTCGACAAGCCGCATTTCGCCTGATGTTAGTCCCATTGGCATCTGCAATCCACGTAGAAAACGGACTCTGGTCAAGGATATTGGACAACAGGTTTTCCGATTCCCTCAAAGCCTCCTCCGTCTCTTTCTCCCGCTCCCTTCTCTCATGGGCCATTTCCAAAGCGTGGGAAATGTGCTGGGCGAAATTTTTCACCGAAGGAATCAAGTATTGGGAAAGGTCTGTACAGCTCATGGCAAGGGCACCTATTACCTTCCCTTCCTTGTATAGCGGCGTCAGGATACTCTTCTTCCGGTGACCGAGAGTCCTTGATATCTGATGAGCTACCGCTGGGGTAAACAATTCCCCTATTGTCTCGCCAACATCGGCTATGATAGTTTCTTCTTCCTTTACGACGCGACGGTAGATGCTCGACTTCTTCAGGTCAATCTCAAATTCCCTTAACAGAGCCCCGCTAACTTTCTCCGCTGCCTTCCGTTTCCCGGTGTCTAATGACGTTTCTGCCAACCTCAAATTCCGTCCGTCATCCGTCAACAAAAGAATGCTCATAGTGTACTTACCCGACCGGGCAAACTCTTTTTTTGCCACCCTGTACACTTCATTTTCTTCCAGCACACCATGTATCTTCGCCGACACGCTCTCCGTGAAGTGAATAATCTCAATTAGGTCCTGCAGGATTTCCTGGTCTGTTTTCATTTTGAGTCCGTTATTCCGCTTTATGATCTTTAGTCTTTTTCGAACATAGCGAAATTCTTAGTTCCTGTCGATAACTGGCTACGGAACGTCGGGAGATATCTATATTAAAATCTTTCCTTAACTTCTGTCTAATTCCCTCATCGGTATGTACGCATCTTCCATCGTTAATAATACTGCTAATCAATTTCTTTATTATTCTTTTTCTGTTGGGGAAGAAATACTTGAGGGGACGCTCTTCTCCCCGGGGAGTCTCTACGCTGCGACGGGCTATCGCCCGGCTAATTAGACTGGGATTAACATCCATTTCTCCGGCCAATTCCCTCTGGGATAGCGGAACGAGGTCCTGGGGATTACCGCTGCCAAAATACGCAGATTGTTTTTTTAAAACGTTCCTGATAACCCGGTAAATAATCGATTTTCTCGCATTAATAGCTTTCAGGGTATAAAGTAGCCTGTCTATCTTTTTTAATTCCTCCCGGGTAAACACTCTATTCTTCAACTGTGCCAGTTTCTCATAGTTTATCCAATATCGACCTTTAACCAGATGGGGCGAGAAAAAACTAATAACAAAATCCCCGGAATCATCCTTTTCTATCTTAGCAATCTTTGAAAAAGATATATTTCTGTCCGGATTAATCATTGACGGATTAAAAAATTCGCTTTGAATGGAAAAGTCGTCTACGAAAGTCATTATCTTCATTACTTCCTCTTCCCTTAGATTGCAGGTTAAAGAAATATCTTTACAAGGTAATCCCTCATCATTATACAAAAAATATTTTTTGAATTTATCTATTCCCAACCGTTTAATAAGCGGCATCACCTCTCTATGGATATCGATAAGAGATTCAATATCGGGGGAATCACTACCTGCTATCATTTCTTCCTTAAGTTCGTAAAAACTTTTCGATAGCCTGCTGCGAGGAAAGCGATTATAACTGAGGACCTTTTGTTGTCGGTTGGAAGGAGAAAATAGTTTCTTGAACAGAGGGTCGTTCTCAATAGTTTTGATTATTTCCGCGAAATTTCTTTCGTTAAGTTCAATAAGGTTCGCTAACTTAATCCTGCCAATCAACTTCAACAGTTGTTTTGTTTGTGGAAGCTGTATCAGCCTTATTTCTTTTTTCCCGTTTCCCATGGTTACTGTTTTCCGTCAGGAAATGTCAAAAAGACCAATAATCCACTATTAATCGTTAGCGCCGCGATTTTATTCGACTTCAAAGGATTAGCATATTTTGAATCTCTACTTAAAAAAGATAACAAAAAAATGTGGGTTTCGCACAGGCAAACCCATCATAAGACCTGTCTCTTTTGTCTTTCACCATCCGATTCTTGCGGCAAAAGGATTATTGATATTTTAACAAAAAAACCGCTAAATTGTCAAGTAAACAGGATAGTCCGGACTTAACGGGAACTACTTTTTTTCTTAAGTCTTTCCTTAACATAATTGACAATTATACCTCTGTCCCGTTTGTTAATTTTAGTAAATCTTAGCCCTCCCCTGTATCTATTACTCCCCTTATACTTACTCCTTTTTCTTATTTCTTTGACCCAGACAACCTTCCCTAATAGGTAAATGGCAACAATTTTGCTTTTATGGCGGTTGAGAGGCTGATATATTTCCATTTCCAAAAGAGTTGAAGGAGGAACGAACTTATCGCTCTCAAATCCTAACCCCGTCTCGCTAATATCCTTGGTAATACCTTCTATTACCTCGTAATCCCCTTTCAATTTACAGAAAACAAAAATGTTATCCTTAACGCGAAGGGATTCCCTTCTCTCTTTCCGGTCAGAATCTCTTCCCTTTATACGTTCCATTTCCACCAATTATCTCCTATTTTCTGCACGCTCAATCTGCAAAGAAATTCTTCCCTATTCATTCCCAGGAGTCTGGCCGCTTTTCTCCCATCTCCGGTGAATCTCCTCAGAACCAGAACCATAAACGCCACTTCGAAGCTCCTATTAGCTTCCCGGAGACGAACTCCTTTTCTTAACATCTCTTCAGTAACATTTCTTATGAGGATTTCTACATCCACAGGTAAAATTTTACACCCCTGGCTTGCCGTCATTTTATTCTCCCCATTGGTATTTCTACTATTTTATGCAAGATTTTTTCGCTTATTTTCGTCAATTCAGTGGCAACTTAACAGTAAAGGTTGTTCCCTCCCCCTCTCTGCTTTTCACATTAATATGACCATTATGCTCTTTGATAATTCTATGGCTAATAGATAATCCTAATCCTGACCCTCCGCTCTTGGTGGTGAAAAAAGGATTAAACAAATCCTCCAAATTCTCTTCGGGAATCCCACACCCTGTATCTGCAAATTCTATAGAAACAAATGCTATAGTATCGCGGCCCGCTGCCCCCTGTTCCAGACCGGTAATAATCTTGAGCGCCCCACCTTCAGGCATAGACTGGATAGCATTAAGAACTATATTCATAAAGACCTGTTTTAACTGTTCCCCATCTCCCATAATCTGCGGTAAATGCTTATCATATAGTTTCACAACTTCGATATTGGATCTGGACAGCTCTGTATTCATCAAACTCAGGATACTGTCAATAATTTGCTGCACACTTACGGGGTAAAATTCTGCTTGGGAAGGGCGACTAAAATTCAAAAGTTGATTCAGGATACTCTCCATTCGCTGCAATTCTTCGGGAACGATCGTCTGGAACTTATCCAAAAAGTCCTGACTGTTGAATTTCCGGGGCGCCAACTGAGTAAATGTCTTGATAGAAACTAAAGGATTTCTTATCTCGTGGGCGATGCTGGAGGCAAGTGTGCCCAAAGCAGTCAGTTTATCGGCACGGTGCAAATTCTTTTCTAGCTCTCTCATCTCTTCATACAACCTGGCATTTTCGATAGCTATGGATGCTTGATTAGCTACCGTGGAAAGTAGTTCCAGGTCTTCAGTGGTAAATTTATCCCCGGACATCTTATTATCCAGGCTGAAAATACCAACTAGCCTATCCTTCATTACTAATGGAATACAAAGAATCGCTCCCACTTCCTTCAATTTATCCATCGTTTCTTTAACTTCTTTCTGCCTTTCACTATCCTTTTGGGAAGATTCGTTTCTCCTCAGAAATATTTCAGTTTCTTCCCTGTTAAATATTTTTTTCTTTCGTTCCAACCATTCTATAGGATAGTCGCTTTTCATAAAATACATTTTGTTGAAAATTTCTTTTCTTAAACCTTTCCCCATCTTAATCCGGAATTTTTCTGTATGTTCATCCCATAACATAATGCAACCTTTCCCTATGTGCATAACTTCGGTTACTTTGTTAACAATCATTTTAAGTAATCTGTCCAGCGATAAAATGGAAGTAATTGCTCCGCTGAAGTCTTTTAGGGTCTTGTGGTAATCGTATTTATCTTTGAAGAATAACCTATCGACTGTTTTCTGAATTCTATTCCTCAAAGGCTGAAAGCTAAGTGCGATAATCATCGCTGCCAGTGCGTTTACCAATAGCGAACCCTGAGCAAAACGCGCAATCCCGAAAACCCCGTGAAAGACTCCTACAATTATGGCGTAGATGGCCGTTATGGAAGCAGTCAGTGACGCGTAAACGACGCTTTTCTTGATAGCAACTTCGATGTCCATCAGCCGATGCTTTACAATAGCATAAGCAACGATACTGGTGAAGACTATGGTAGCCGTATTCCCAATGGGATAAATCCTTATTCCAAACGAAGGAAGAAAATTAGTTGAACCAACCAGCACAGTAAACGATGACGCCACCAGAAAATATGCTACCTGATTCCGTTTAGTTCCCGCAGTCGTCTCTCTATACTTTCGCAACACAAGTAATAAAGCATACCCTACAAAAAGTACAAAATTCAATATGAAAAGCTGGAATATTAGTCCGGCGCGGGGAAAATATTGATTACTAACCACAAAAAATTCGCCTACAAAAAGACCCGACAAATTAAGAAGGCCGAAGACCAGGGCAAACCCGTAAGAAGTGTAAAGCATTCGTCTCTCAAATTTGCCTCTGTATTCTGTAAAGATCACTATTAGTCGAAGCACAGCGGGAGGGATTAATACTAACCCTACAGCGAATATTTTTGCCCAGTACCAGGCAAAATATTCATTGGGAGCAATAATCAAGCCCAGAATGTTAATATTCCAGACTGTAAGAACAAGACACAAGAAGCAAAAGGCTCTATATAACTCATTTTTCTTGTTCCTCGTATGGACAAAAAAACCCAGTCCCAGATTCCCCACAGCACTGATTATTACCGGAAGACTAATAACATCCATTATTCCTCCTGAAAGAAGACTTCTGATAATATCTGACAAGTATCCAGGCAACAATACCGGTAAAAGTTATACCTCCTAAGTGTCCAATGGGATACATTCTCACTCCGAAAGACAAAAGAAAGTTTGTCGAGCCAATACCTGCAGCCAAAAGGACAGCAATCAAAAAAAGTCTGTATTGGGTCCTTTGTAGATTCCGGTCAGTTCTTTGATATTTAACAAATATCTTCACGATGCCATAACCTGTAACAAGCATAAAAAATAGGATGTATAGATTGTATATTCTTGTGGGTTGAGGAAAATATTGACAAATAACATAAAAATAGTCTCTTACCAGTAGCCCCGTCCAGAAAAGGAGCGCAAAAGCAAGTCCAATCAAGTAACTCCCCGAGACTATCCATTTTGCGTTTTTGGTATTATCTCCGATAAAAATCACGACAAAGTGTAAGAATACCGGAGGGATCATCATCAAACCCAAACCAAATATCCTTGCCCAATACATCGCAAATGTTGCCCCGGGAGCGATATACAATCCAAATTCATGAATATTCCAGATACCAATCGTAAGGCAAAGCAACATAAAGATTCTATTGACCTGACTCTTTCTTCTTCCAAAGACAAGAAGACCCAGGATGGGATTGGCTATACCGCCCAAAAGAGGGGCAAAGGAATGCATGTTCATTTTTTAACTCCCCAGATGGTTTGCGTAATACTTTCTTCAGAATGTCCAGGGTGAATGGCTTCGGGGAGGGACCTTGCTACATCGTTGATTGCAAGATTTACTATTATGGGAGAAATTCTGTCCTGCGACCGCACGTTATTTCTGTTCCACAAATTCCAGATTCCCCTTAGCCTTTCAAAAATCGACTCATAGGAGTTTACTTGCTGCATAGCCCAATTATATCCGTTTTGTAAACTCTCCGGGGACATCAATTCCGGTCTGAAACAGACATGCCTTCCATCGTATCTTTTCCAATTATTATATAATAACCTGCCTTCCCTGTCAAACCTGCGAAACAGCCGCGTGCCCGGAAGAGGCGTCAAAACACTAAATATAGGAACAGCCAAATCTGTACTATTAACAAAATTCACCGTTCTTTCGAATACGGCCTCATCGTCAAAATCGTAGCCAAAAACAAAGAATCCTTGAATTTCAATTCCCCAGGACTGTATCTTGTTAATATCTTCCGCATATCCTTCCACCTTCCAATACCTATTTTTTCCCATCTGTTTCAGATTGGCACTGACCAATGATTCAAACCCGATTATTACCTTCCTGCACCCACTTTCTGCAAGGAGAGAAAGCAATTCTTCATCTTTTGCCAAATTTAACGAGACCTGGGCAAAATAGACTATTTTTAGAGGAATCAGTTCGCGCAAGAGCTGTCTGGCGTGGTTCCTATCCCCAATAAAGTTATCGTCAACGAAGAAAAACAGTTTCTTTTCTATTTCCTGTAATGTTTCAAGTTCTTTTATCGTATTCTTTATGGACTTATAGCGATACTTTCCTCCCGACATAGCCTTTACAGTACAGAACTCACAATTGTATGGACAACCTCTAGTAGTCTGGATTGTGTGGTAAAAATATCTTTTGTTTTTCAACAGGTCCCAGCGAGGAACTGGTAAATCCTCAAGTTCTGGCAGCCGGGAAGATTTATAGAATGGCCGGAGCCTCTTCTCCCTGAAATCCTCAATAAGCTTTTTCCAAACATTCTCCGCCTCTCCGATAACCACTGCATCTGCATGTGCAATGGCTTCATGGGGCAACATAGAAGGATGAATTCCTCCCAATACCACAGTAACCCCTCTCCGGCGAAATTCATCGGCAATCTCATAGGCCCGCGGAGCCAGCCACGTACTACAGGTAACCCCCACAAGGTCAACGGGCTTATAGAAATCTACGGGTTCAATATTTTCATCGGTTATGCTTACTTCAATATCTTCCGGAGTTAATGCGGCAATGGTCGGCAAAGCCAGAGGAGCAGCGCTGTACTTATCTACGCCGTATAGAAGGGAATAGAACTTACCGTCCCATAGTTCTCTGCCTTCCTCCGGAGAATTACTTTTTGGCGAAATTAAAACTAATTTCATCATCCCGAAACTCTTCAGAAAACAAGCTATCTCTTCGTGGGAAAAAGAATTTGCCTGCTTATAGGAAATAACGCCGGCACTTTATCCCGATAATCTTCGTATTCTTTCCCAAACTTTCTTATAAGCTCTTTCTCTTCCAGGCGTAATCTAATGAGATTTAAGGGAAGATATATCAACAGGACTCCTATTAAAGTATAGTATGCGTTAACAATAAGAGGTACTGCGAGATATTCCATTAGATTACTCAAATAAGCGGGGTGCCGGACATAACGATAGGGCCCGTCTTTTGTCAATTTGTGTGATTCTCTAATTTCAATCTGCACGCTCCAGTATTCTCCCAGGGAGAGAATAGCCCACCATTTTAGCCAGATACGTATAGCCACTATTGCCATTCCCATACCACTTACCCACAAATCGCTCGTTCTGGAAATCAAGAAATATTCCCCTACACTCCCCAATATAAGTAGAGGATAAGTCACGGAAAAAGCAGTCCATGTCCATTTCGCCATCTTTACGCCTTTTACTTTTCTGGAGTCTGGAAAATACGACTCAATCAGTCGCTGAATTACTATTATTGCAATAATAATTAGGAATATAGTATCAGACAAGATAGACCAGCCCTTTCAGAATTTCCTGGTTTATCTTACTCACCAATTCTTCTATACTTCCATAATCTCCGCTGAAAAGATATTTTCTTGTTTTGTCCCTACATTCTCCCGGCGAAACCCTCGCGTATCTCGCAATAAGAGCTGTTTCGCTCGTAACCTGAGTCAATATCTTATTCCTTTCTAACAAACTGATGAAACTTCCTGTCTCTTTCGCAATTTCTTTAAATGACTTTCCGTTCAGGCTATACTGGGAAGAAGACGCCCATAGGACCGGTGGATAAAATGACTTTATCTTATACAGCATTGCTTCTTTTAGATAACTCTTTTGATTTCGTATATCAAATCCGTATTTATGGCTATTCTTTCCCCAATCTGTGCCTAACATGAGAGCAGGAAACCAGACTACGACAGCATCGGGCCCCATTTTCAATAATAAATCGAAGGTCTCCTTTTTTGTCTTTTCGGTTTCCCCAGGAGCGGGAATAATTACGCTTCCCACTACGTATATGCCTGCCTGGTTGCAGGCTTCTATCGTCTTGGCTATCTGAGCGACCTTTACTCCTTTATTCATAATCTTGTCGAGTATCCTCTGACTGCCCGATTCTATCCCGAAAAATACGGAATAACAGCCTGACTTTCTCAATAATCCAAAATCAACGACCAAGCCGTCTCTTATATGCCCGAAGGCGCTGTAAGTAAATTTTAATCCTCTATTTAATATTTCATTTGCAATTTTCCTCTTCAAAAAAGGCGGGGGGTTGGACCCGGCAAACCTGAAGGCGGTAAACCCATATTTTCTATTCATCTCTTCCATCTGCCCCACTATTGTTTCTGCCGCTCTTTCTCGCCATCTATTCCCGCTTTTAATAGGGTGGATGCAATAACTGCAGTGGTTAGGGCAACCTCTGCTTTCCTCGATGAACGCCATCTTTATTTTTTGATTTCCTCTCATCGCCAGATACACATCTTCGTCATAAACCGGGGACGAGAGAGAGTCCAGGTCGTTTATTCTTTTTACGGGCGTGGTGACGATTTTACCATCTTGCTTATAGATTAGATTCGGTATATCCTCCAATTTTCTCTCACCGGAGACATAATCTGCCAGCATGGTTATAGTCTCTTCGCCTTCTCCGTAAACAAGGGCATCGAAGACATCACATACGTCAAATATGTTCTCCCTAAAAGAATCAACGTGGGGACCTCCGGCAAATACAGGAAGACGGCGATTATCCCGTTTAAGTTCCTGAGCAATGGCTATCGACCCTGCAAATCCGTCACCCGACCATAACTTTAATCCCACAAAGTCCGCCTTATATGCTTTGGCATATTGGCTAATCTCCCGGGCAATCTGCTTCACTTTTTCCTTTTGCAGTTCGTTTATCCGTCGATCCAGATCTTGGAATTCTCTCACGTCGTTTTTTTCAGGGGGAAGGCCCAGCTCCAGGGAACATACGATCTTTCTGGTCAAATAACTTAACTCATTACTATATTCGCGGGGAAACAGCTTTTTTATAGTATTCACCGTGGCATAATCCAGTATTACGGTCTTATGACCTTTGTTTATCAGCGACCCTGCCAGATTGGCCAGGCCGTTATCCAGGGCTAAACCGCGTATTACCGCGGGATAGCCAGAGTAGTTTATCAAAAGACTTCGCGTCATACCTCTCACTATCCCATAGATTCATAATCATAAATCAGAATTGGAAACTACTGATTTTTCCATAATCTTTATAGGCTTCCCGAAAGCCTCGATAAAACTGCTTACCGGTTATTCCGGAAACAACGGGTTTCCTTCCTTCACGATTCTTATCCGTACCGTAGCATCTCCAGTACAGATTAGCCAAACATTCGTGGAATATCTTTATTGGAAGTTTTGTGGGTAAAAGCGAATGGCAAAAATCGAACAATTCATAATTCCAGTTCGTTAATTCGGCGTATCTTTTCTGGAAGAGTTCCGTTCCGGGAAATGGTGTTAGTATGGTAAACACAGGATGGGTGAGGTTAAGCCTGTCAACATAATCTCCCAGGGCAAGAAAATCCGAGACGGTGTAATGGGGTTCTATCAAAAAGTATGCTGCAATTTCTATCCCCTGGTTATGCAAAATACGAATTGCCTGTTCATTATTCTGTATGTTGTTCTGCTTTTGGTGCGACCGCAGTTCCTCATCCCGGAAGGACTCAAAACCAATAAGTACAAGTTCCAGACCGATTTCCCGCCATTTTTCAATTATTTCAGGATGTCTCACTACAGTGTCTGAGCGAGCGTAGAGTTTATATTTTTTCCTGATTCCTGTTCCTTTTATAGCCTCATACATCCTTTCCGCTCTTCTCACGTCGTGCAGGGTATTATCGTCAACGACATCGATGTATTCCTCTTCTATGACAGCCAGTTCATCCACAACACGCTCGGGATCGCGAACCCTGTATTTCCCTCCGGAAACTTTCCACATAGCACAAAAATCGCACCTGTAAGGACATCCACGCGAAGTGTACACAGAGGCCATAGGTTGCCACGTTCCTCTGAAGTAACTACGGCGATATTTTTTTGTTAAATGCCTGGCGGGAAAAGGCGCAACGTCCAGGTTTGTCATCATTTCTCGCGGCGGCGTGAACACTAACTTATCATTTTGGGGAAGCGCCAGTCCTTTGACCTTGCCCAGATCTTTTCCGGCTTCATACGCTTCTGTCAATTCCGGAAATGTAATTTCACCCTCTCCCGTAACAATAACGTTTATGAATTCTCTATCAAAGTCGTGAGGCATCAAGGTTGCATGGTGTCCACCAACGACTGTTAAAATACGCTGATTATGAATCTTGACCCTTTTAAGTACGTCCAATGCTGCGTAGACACCAGCGGTATAACTCGTAGTAGCCACAATATCAGGCTGGAATGTCGCCATTTCTCTTTCCAGGTCATTGTCCAATCTCATATCCAGAATTCCAACTTCATGGTGGGGAACGCAGGCTGCTATTATTTCCAGAGCTAATGGTTCATTAAGCACCAGCCTTCCGGCTGCGAAATCGATTGGACTAATGGGGGGCTGAACTAATAATATTCTCATTTCTAAACGCCCTCATATCGTTTCAGAATCAGAGAGACATTATTCCCTCCCTGACCAAATGAATTAACCATCGCTACTCTCACTTTATGCGCGCGGGCCTGATTGGGAACATAATCGAGGTCGCAGTCAGGGTCAGGCTCCTCATAGTTTATTGTAGGAGGCAGGTAGTTATTCTCGATAGCCAGGGCAGCAGTAATAAACTGAATACTTCCCGTAGCTGCCAGCGGTTGACCGATCATCGACTTTATGGAACTTACGGGTATTTTGTACGCGTAATTACCAAATGCAAGTTTGATAGCCCTTGTTTCTCTCTTATCCGCTATCAGTGAAGAGCTACCGTGAGCATTTATGTAATTTACGTCTTCCGGAGCAAGAGCGGCGTTATCCAGAGCTATTCTCATAGTCCTGGCCACCTCTTTCCCCGTGGGTTCCATTTTGTGCATGCTATATCTGTCATTGGTTATACCGTAACCGGCTACCTCCCCGTAAATCTTTGCTCCCCTTTCCACGGCGTGTTCCATCTTTTCCAGAATCGCTGCTCCCGCCCCTTCGGAAAGCACATAACCATCTCTGAACCTATCAAAAGGACGGCTGGCCCTTCCCGGATTTCCATTACGCCGGCTCAGGACTTGTGCGGCACAGAATGAATCAAAAGTAACCGGAAAGAGAGGAGCTTCTGCGCCCACAGC
>CAYFRM010000035.1:0-17236 GCA_964345635.1 uncultured Clostridia bacterium | reverse complement strand
TGGCAGGGAACCTACGGCCGCAGCGTAATGATTGACCACGGGCAGGGATTCTCTACCCGTTATGCCCACAACTCAACCGTACTGGTAAAGCCCGGAGAAAGAGTCAAGAGAGGACAGATCATAGCCTTATCCGGTGATACAGGGTCAGTTACTGCGTCTCACGTTCATTACGAAGTCTGGTACAAAGGTAAACCTGTAAACCCCCTCCTTTATGTAAAAAGCAAACCGGTTTTTACGAAACGTTAATCTAATAAATGCATCGGATTCTTACCTTCAGCAAATATTTTCAGTACAAGAAGTACGGTCTTTCCGCATAGGAACGCGGTTTTGCAAAACTATAGTAACAAAATGCTAATTTTTCAGGAGGCAGAAGTATGTTTGGCAAGAAAGAAGACGTGGGAAAAGTCGGGAAGGTAGATACTCTGGTCGGGCAAAGTGCAGAAATCAAAGGAACAATCTCCACCAAGGGCACCCTCAGAATCGATGGCAATATTGACGGTGGAGTGGTAAATGCCGAGGCAGTTATTGTAGGCGAAGACGGAAAAGTAAAGGGAGATATAAACGCTCAGACTGTAGTTGTGGGAGGAGAAATTACCGGAAATATTACTGCTTCCGCCAGCATTGAAATGCTTCCTCACTCGCAGGTAAAAGGAGACATCAGTGCACCGCAACTATATATAGCCGAGGGAGCCATATTTGAAGGAAACTGCATAATGAGCAAAAACCAGGAAAAAATAATCGAACCGGAATTTAAATCAAAAAATACAAAATAACCCATCCCTTTCAGAATTCTATTCTTTTATCCCCAACTTTATTATAACGTTCGTTATTTCCTCCCTCAAAGTTGCGTTTTCTACAATCTCTTCCGCTACTTCCAGATACTCGACAGCTTCCGGATTACCCATTTCTCCTATAGCCTGAAGGGCGCAAAACCTTATCTGTTCCTCTTCGGCAGAGTCTTCAACTACTGCAATGAGGGGAAGGATGTTTCTCTCATCTTCAATGTAGCCCAATAAGTCACAGGCCCAGTACCGGAATTTCCAATTTTTATTCTTATCCTGAACCACGCTGACCAATACCGGTGAAGCGACCTTTCCTAAATCGAGTAGCCTTGCCGATTGCGTCATCGTAGACTTTCCCACAACATCCAGGCTTTCGCTATTCTGGCAAATTTCTTCCACCTCGGTAAGATCCTTGCTTATCGCCTTTTCTGTTTTTTCGTCAACATAGTACTCAGGAACAGGAGGGGGTACTCTTTTCCTGGGCGCAGGATAACAGCTACTTAGAAAAAGAATCAATATAATGAAATAGATATAGAGTTTTCTCATCGCAAGAAAGAAATTATTAAGGGAATAGTCACCAGGCTCAGGAGAGTACCCACCAGAATCATCCCCGCGGCAAAGTCCGTATCTGCTTTGTACTTTTTTGCGAAAATATATGTGAGCACTGCCGAAGGCATTGCTGAAGATACCAAAACTACAGAGGCCCCGGGACCGGAAAAGTCAAGAAGCTTAACCAGGATTAGAGCTACCAGAAATCCCCCTCCCACCCGGAGAACGACGCCGATATTTACCAGCTTGAGATGTCGCCGCCCGATAAAGTTCAGCTGGTATCCCACAACAGCTACCATCGCCGGAAGAGCTACTGCTTTTAGGCCCTGGGAAATATGGAGAAACGCCCGGGGAACACCCACCCCGGCCTGGTTTAGCACTATTCCCGCTAAAGCGGCGTAAATCATCGGCATCTTGATTATCTCCAAGAAATGCTCCTTGCGGCTGACCAGATAAATGCCCAGCGTAAAGTGGAGCACTCCCGCTATCAGACTGTAAATCACGCTATAGGTCATCCCTTCTCTGCCGAAGAAGAGGGTATTTATGGGAACCGGTAGATATATGGCATTCATAAACATTATGGGAAGGCAAATCTGTCGAAACTCTATCCTGTAAATAATGGAAAAAAGATAGGCCATAATGCCGCAGGCAATAACGACTCCCGCTGCTACTATAGCGACTTTTTCCGTCACCAAGAGGTCCGCCGAACTCTCCCACATAGAAAGGAAAAAGAAAAAAGGGATAAGTAGATAAAGAGAAGCCTCTATTACCACGGCAATTAAGGGCTGGACAAACCTTGCCCTTACCTTTCCTATAAGATAGCCGATGAATGCGAAAACAAAAACTCTGGATACTAACTTAAAGACCACTTCCATCAGCGTGCCCATGACAATTTCCTTGACCGAAAAGTTGAATTTTTAATATAATATTGTGTAGGTGATGAGAAAATGATGAACTTTCTCAGAAAAAACGTAAAGACTTTCCTCTGGTGTATCGCTATTGCCTTTATTGGCGGCGTATTCCTCTGGAATTTTTCCACGCGGCGCTTAATCGATTGCGTTGCCCAGGTCAACGGGACCAAAGTTTCCTACTCTTCCTTTTTGGAATCGGTCAACATGAGAATCCGCAACTGGTACGACCAGAATCCCGACGCAGAACTAAGCGATGACCAGAGAAAAGAAATCAAATCCGAAGTTCTAAATTTCCTTATCCAGGAACAGCTTCTTATTCAGGAAGCAAAAAAGTACGGAATATACGTAAGCCAGAGCGAAGTAATAAACACCATACGCTCCCTTCCCCAATTCCAGCGGGAAGGGAAATTCGACCCACAATTATATTTTTATATTCTGCAAAACTATTTTCGCACTGAACCGGCTGTATATGAAGCCCAGATTAAACAATTGATTGTCAACCAAAAAGTGAGAGACTTTATTCTCTCCGCTGTCAAAGTCACTGACCAGGAAGTAAAAGACGAATATGAACGAAGAAAAATTAAAGAGAAGATAGAAGATTTCAAGGAATCTTTCCTTCAGGAAAAGAAAGCCCTTTTCTACAGACAATGGCTGATAAGCTTATACCAAAAAGCAAAAATAATTAACAACCTGGACAAAATTGAAAAAGCCTCCTAAAACTTCACGCCAAATTTTCCCAATAATTCCTTCAATAACTTCCCGGGCATACCCACTACATTATCCACGGACCCTTCCAGTAACTGCACAAAGGCATCGTTCTTCTCTCTGATTCCGTAAGCGCCTGCTTTATCCAGATGCATCCCGCTTAATCGGGAGACTTCTCTCCCGGTGAGCTTCTTCATCCTCACCCGGGAAACTTCATGCCCCACAACTTTCTTACCCGTTTTAGCATCAACAACGGCGATCCCCGTATAGACTTCATGGGTTGTGCCACCCAGTCGTCTCAAAATCTCTCCTGCTTCCCTGACTGTCCCGGGTTTGCCGATAATCTCAAATTTCACTCTGTCTCTTTCCCTAGCAGGCAGGGCGACTATTGTATCCGCGCCGATAACCAACCCTTCAGAAAGTCTCATAGAAACTTCTTTTGCTTTCCGTAACGCAAATTTCTCGGCTATTTTCCCGGGAGCCAATTTCCCCGTGGAAGAGACCGGGTGTTCCTCGAAAAAACGAGACGGCATCACTCGAAATTTTAATCCCATTTGCGAGAGAATCTGTTGCCTGCGAGAAGAACGGGAAGCCAAAATCAATCTTTCCATCATCAATTCCAGGAACACAATACTTAATTCCGAGAAACAAACAGTCTAACGAAGCTTACCGGCGTCGGGCGTTATCTTTCTTATTTCTTTACTCAGGTAATCGGCGCCGTAGCCGGTCACAAAACCAGTAACAACCGCTGCCACTATTAAAAATGGAAGTGTCAAAAATACTCCCTTATGCCTTATCAGGAAAAGATAAGCAACGAAAAGTTGCGTAAGATTATGAGTCACTGCTCCCAGAATGGAAACTCCTATTATGCTGAAACCAAAAAGATACTGGGAAGAAGGATTCGACTTTACCGTCTTTCCCAGACCATAAACCCCGCCCATCACCAGAGCACTCACCAGCGCGCCGGAAAAACTCAAGAAAAAACCGGGGGTGAAGAATGTTCCCAGAAGTAGGGAACTCAAAATCGTCCTTAACACAGCTACCTGAACTGCTACAGCGAATCCAAATATCGCCAGTCCCGTCAAAGTAATCATATTCGCCAACCCCAGCCGGAGCCAGGGGAGCGGATGGGGAAAAAGACTCTCTCCTATCTGCAAGGTGGAAGCAAGAGCAATCAAAGCTGAAATATGAACTATTCTTTTCTTCCCGATCATCAAAATTGCCTTTCCTCTTAATAACTCACTGCGTCAATTTCGGGACTTCTCTTTCCTTCTATGGTTACCAGCACCTTATTTGGCAAACAGACAATGTTTTGATCTGGTTTATTAATCCATCCTGTATTTACGCATATTTTCTGAAAGCAGGTTGATTCTATCACTCTCACTCTTCCTTCCTTAACCTCTATAATTACCCTTCCTCTTTCGCCTTCTATATCGATTTTATTGTTTATTTCCAAAGAGACCCTCTGAGGAGGGCTACTACCAACTTTAACCAGAGCTTCCTTCCCCTCACGGGAAACAAAGAAAAGCCGCATAAAATAGAAAGAGGCAGCGGCAACAAGGACAAATATTAGAATCCTGTCATTTCTGGTTAACATACTCAATCCGGGAAACCAATCCCGAAGAAGTGGAGACATCTCCTTCTTTATTCACAATAACTCCTTCCACCCCTTCCAGACTCTCAATTAAAGCCATGCCCTCGCGGGGACCTAAAACAAATATCCCCGTAGCCAGTCCGTCAGCAAAGGTAGCTTCTTCAGCCACAATAGTCACGCTCTGACACTCATCCGCAGGATAACCTGTCCTGGGATTTATGATATGGTGGTATCTTTTACCTTCGGAAAAAAAGAAACGTTCGTAATCCCCGGAAGTAACGATCGCCCTATCCTCCACCTCAATGGTTCCCAGGATTTCTCCTTCTCTGCGAGGGTGTCGAATACCGATGCGCCAGGGTTTCCCCTGTTTTCTCCCCAAAACATATATATCTCCTCCTGCGTTCACCATAGCACTGTTTATATTTTTCTCTTTCAAAACCCTCACTGCCCCATCCACCGCATAACCTTTGGCTATACCTCCCAGGTCGATACCCATTCCCCTACCGGCGAAACTGATTTCGCCGTTTTTCAAAATCATCTTATCATAGTTCACCAATTTCAGCGCCTTTTCAATTTCTGCCTTTTCCGGCACTTCCGGATTCTCTCCCTCAAACTTCCAGATTTCCCACAAGGGAAAGATGGTAATATCAAAACGACCCCTGGTGAGCTCTGACAGACGAACTGCTTTCTCCAGCAATGAGAAAAGTTCATCGCTGATAGGTATCGGGCGCTCAGCCGATAGAGTCCCCTTTTTCCCCTCAACGAAAGCCTCCTTATTAACCCTGGAAACTTCACTGCCGGGAAGAAAACGGGACATCCTCTGTTCCACTCTTTTCATCTCTTCCATCGAATCATTAATGGCTTTCTCTGCTTGTGCCTTGCTCTTGTGGTGGACTCTGATTTCTACTACAGTATCCATTAAGAATTCTACTTTACTATATTCCCTCTTTCCGCAACCGGATATAAAAAATATCAGAAAGACAAAAATCAGAATTCTGAATTTTTTCATTTTCCCTGTCTCAAACCTTTATATTTATCTTCTCCCCACAATTTCTGCAGCTCTCTCCCGCAAGCCCCACTACCCGCGTACGGTAACCCCGGCGCTCAATAAGCACTTCTTTGCAACCCGGACAATAAGTGTTGGATTCGGGCTTTTCCCAGACATTTCCCAGGTAGACATACTTCAATTTTCTCTGAGCAATTTTTCTCACCCTTTCCAGCGTAGCCAGAGGGGTGGCTTTTATAGTCATCTTGTAACACGGATAATAACGGGAGAAATGCAAAGGAATTTCATCGGACAAAGAATAGACCCAATCTGTCAGGTCTTCAATTTCGCTATCTGAGTCGTTGAGCGTGGGAATAACCAGATTCGTTACTTCCACGTGCTTTTTCTGCCTTACCATAATTTCTACAGTGCGCAGGACGTCACCTAGCTTGGCTTTACAATAATCCTTATAAAAATCGTTCCGAAAAGATTTAACATCAATGTTGGCTGCGTCAACGTATGGCAGGAGATTAACCAGAGGTTCTTCATTGATATAGCCATTGGTAACCAGAACATTTTTCAATTCGTATTTATGCGCTTCATGGGCGGTTTCCAGAAGATACTCAAAGTTAATCAACGGCTCGTTGTAAGTATAGGCGATGCCGATAGAATCGTATTGCTTTGCCAGTCTCACGGCGTCGGAGGAAGTCACGGTTTTAGTAGGGACCTTGCCTATTTCCGCCTGAGAAATTTCATAATTTTGACAACCTTTACATTTGAAATTGCAACCAAGCGTCCCCAGCGACAGAATTTCCCTTCCCGGATAAAAATGGTAGAGAGGTTTTTTCTCTATGGGGTCCAGATTCACCGAGGTAAACTGGTCGTATACCAGAGCAACAAGTTTCCCTTCCACATTTTTCCGGGTGCGACAGATGCCCGTCTTGCCCTCATCAATGATGCACTGATGGGGACATAAGAAACACTGCACTTCATTCTTTTCTTTCAATGGTAAGTAGTACAGCGCCTCCTTCATAAAGCTCCCTTCTCTTTTCGCAGAGCGAGCGCGTCCGCAATCCACTGCAAATAGTCCTTATTCCCCTGGACTATGGGAAGAGCGATTACTTCCGGTACCTCATAACTATGAATTTCTTTCACTCTCTTTATGACCTTTTTTGCCATTTTCCCCTGAGTCTTAACCACCAGCATCCACTCCTTGCTCGATTCCATCTTGCCCTTCCACCAATAAAGGGATTCAACGCCGGATAGAATATTAACACAAGCTGCCAATTTCTCCTCTACCAAAACCCGGGCGAGTCTTTTCGCCTCTTGCCCACTGCCCGAGGTGATGAATATCACTATCTCTTTCATCGGTTCCTCTTTTTTGAAATTCCCTTTCTACCCGGTTTAAATCTCTCCTTGCCCAACGGATCCCTTATATAATCGTCGCGGCATTTCTTGCAGAGAACAAACTCAAACCCCACACAGACATCCTTCTCCAGTCTCTTCCCGCGCCTTTTCTCGATCTTTTTCAATAAATTTTTTATCTCTTTTGCAAAATCGCGCGTCAGATCCAAAAGACCAATTTCCAAACCATCGTAGGCAGCATAGGAAGCTATCCTGACCAGATAGCGATTTCTTAAGATTTTCTTGCCGCAAAATTCACACTTATACGCCATGCTCATTCCTTATTTACAAAAATTGATACACTTCGAACGGTTGTAGAGACTCTATAAGACAGAGTATATTCAAAAGATAATCTGAAGAGATCCTGGCGTTAAGAAATTCCTGAGCGATGAACAAATTATCTTTTGAACCTATCTCACTCTACCATCACTATAGAATTGGTGGGACATTTTTCAACGCAGATTCCGCAATTTGTGCACTTCTCGTAGTCAATGACAGCCAGATTATTCTCCAGCTTAATGGCCTGCGGCTGGCAAACCTTAACGCAGATACCGCAAGCAATACAACCCAATTTACATATCTTTCGAACTATCGCTCCCTTATCGCGAGAACTGCACTTAACGTAGACTTTAGCTTTCTTAGGAACGAGACTGATTACTTTTGTAGGACAGATTGCCACGCATTTTCCGCAGGCAGTACATTTATCCATCAAGATTTCGGGAGTCTTACCCTTTTCCCAGAGAATCGCATCAAAGGGACAGACTGCCTTACATGAACCCAGCCCCAAACACGCATAACTACAAGCCTTGTATCCTTCGGCTACAAGATAAGCTGCGCGACAGTCCTCTACTCCGTTGTAGTCATATTTTATTTTACTCTCGTCCCCCTGACACATAACCCGGGCAACTTCCGCTTCTCTAACCTTAACCTCTTCCCCGAGAATCTCACCTATCTTATAAGCAGTTTCTTCGCTAACCACTGGACAGGAAGTCGCTCCAGCTTCACTTCTAAGTAAAGCCTCTGCCATACCCCTGCACCCGGCAAAACCGCAAGCGCCACAGTTAGTCCCGGGCAGGAGTTTCAATATCCTCTCTAGCCTGGGATCGATCTTGACAGCAAACTTTTTGCCAGCCAAAGCTAATAGAAGACCAAAAAGAAGTCCCAGACTTCCCAAAGTAATCACAGCAACTATGACCATAATACCCTCATAAGCCGAAAAGACCTTTAAAGCCCAAAAAGGCTAAGGACATTAAAGCAGCTATGAAGAACGCAGTGGGATATCCCTTTAAGGGCTCGGGAATGGGTGCAATATCCAATCTGATTCTAATTCCAGTAAAGAGCATTATAGCTACTGTGTAGCCTAAGGAGACCCCCAGAGCATATATAACAGTTTGAATAAAAGCGTAATTATAATCGACATGAAGGAAAGCCACTGCCAGGATAGCACAATTGGTTGTAACCAGGGGAAGATATATTCCCAGGGCTCGATACAGGTGAGGAATGTACCTCTTCAGGAAAAGTTCTTCCAACTGAACTAAAGAGGCGATGACCAATATGAAAGTCGAGATTTTCAGAAATTCCAAATTTAGTGGCAATAAGAGAGCATGGTAGAGAATCCAGGTAACAGCTGCAGATATAGTCATTACGAAAATAACCGCCATACTCATTCCTAAAGAAACTTCCATTTGGCGAGAAACGCCAAAGAAGGAACAGAGTCCAAGGAAGCGCATAAGTATAATGTTATTTATTAAAAGAGCCGAAATGAAGATACCGAATAGACTTACCTGGTTCATTAAGTTCCTCCATTAACTTGAATTAAAGAATTCACCTCTAATACCTGAAGATGAAAGGATGGTTACAGGAACTTCTATTCTCGCTTATTCTTCCACCAGTTGAGGATTCCCATTAGAAAGCCGATGGTTAAATATGCTCCGGGAGGGAAAACCATAATCAAAGCAGGGTGAAAGATAAATCTACTTGAGCCAAATATCGTACCATTCCCTAAAATCTCTCTAATTATTCCAATCGTGACTATCACCACAGTAAATCCCAATCCCATCCCCAGTGCATCCAAAAGCGAGTCTATCAGGGAATTCCGATAGGCAAATGCCTCAGCCCGAGCCAAAATAATGCAATTCACCACAATCAAGGGAACAAAAACACCCAGCGCTCTATGAAGAGGCGGAAAATACGCGGCCATAAAATAATCAGCTATAGTAACAAAAGTAGATATAATAATAACAAAGATAGGAATACGAATATCTTCAGCAATTACTCTACGCCAAAGCGAAACCACCGTGCTGGAAAGAGTCAATACAAAAATTGTGGCAATCCCCATCCCCAGAGCGTTAATTGCAGTATTGGAAACTGCCAAGAGAGGACAGAGCCCGAGTACTAACACTAAGACCGGGTTCTCCCTCAGAAACCCGTTAGTAAAATTTTTCCACTTAGCCATACCGCTCACCACCTGACTTGCGTAACCAGTAGTGTAGCCCTTTACCCCGTTAGAAATTCCCCCAAGAGAATTTCTAACACCCATTTCTAACGGGGTTCATGGGCGTCCCGATTTATCGGGACGGGAACAAACCTCTACGCTACCAATTGTACGGTTACTCTGTTTCCCACTTTCAATGATTTAGCATTCTCCGGGATAACGGCAATGCCGTCACACTCTATCATCGATTTAAGAATTCCCGAACCCTGAGGGCCCGTGAGAGAAGCAAAATATTTGTTATTACGATAATCCAATTTCACCCGGAGAAAATGTCTTCTATTGTCCCTTTTAACTATGGGAGTTCTTAGAAAAGCAGAAATTTCGGGTAAATCTGTGGCTCTACCCACGAGCTTCATCATAAGGGGACGCACAAACTCCAGAAAGGAGACCATTGAAGAGACAGGATTGCCCGGTAAACCAAAGACCGGCAGCCGCCCTATATGTCCAAAACTAATGGGCATTCCCGGTTTCATCGCAACCTTCCAGAATCTCTCCCTATATCCCAGAGAAGTAAGAGCCTCGCGCACAAAATCGAACCTCCCCATGGACACACCGCCGGAAATAATCATCACATCGGAATTAAGCCCTTTTCTCATCTTTTTCAACAGTTTAATTTTCTCGTCACCAGCTATTCCCAGAGGAAGAGGAACGCCGCCGAATTTCTCCACAAGGCCGCACAAGGAATACGTATTTATGTCTCTTACCTTGCCCGGACGCAATCTCTCACCTGGGCCGATGATTTCATTACCGGTAACTAATATGGCCACCGCCGGTTTTCTAAAAACTCTTGCTCTCTTCCTACCTACGGAAGCGAGCATCCCGAGTTCAGCCGCGCCGACGGGGGTGCCTCTCTTCAGAACCACCTGCCCCTTTTTCACGTCTTCTCCTGAATAGCGCACGTTCTTACCAGGCTTGATCTTTCGCAGTATTCTCACAATCTCTGAGGTAATCGCCTCCGTATCCTCCACAGGAACAACACCGTCACACCCTGCGGGAATGGGAGCACCGGTCATTATAGCCATAGCTTCACACCGTCTTAATCTCCTGTTGACAGATTTCCCGCAGGCTACAACTCCCACCACCGGCAACTCTCGAGGAACGCTTTTCAAATCATCTGTATTTACTGCATAGCCATCCATTGCCGAATTATCCGTATAAGGAATATTATTCCCCGCGATTACATCTTCCGCAAGCACTCTTCTATGCGCGCGAGAAATGACGACCCATTCCGTTTCTATCGGTTTGGCCGCTCTAAGCACTATCTTCAAAGCCTTCCCAAACTTCAACATTTTATTTCCACTATCCCTTCTTTCCAACTACCTGGAATTTGAAAGATAGTTTGTGAAGGGCTCTATTTCCCTGATGCGAGGGAATTTGGTAAAGCGAGCATTAGAATTTTTAGCCAAAAATCGAAGATCTGAGCTTGTCCGAAACTGACCAAAGGGAATTTCGGAAAACTCCTGAGATTTTTGGCGGTGCTCGTAGAGCAAAAAATTGTTAGCGAGTACCGTTAGAACTCTTACCCTTTCTCCTCATTTAACAACGGTATGCTATTTCTCTATCTATATTACCCTTGTCCCAGAAGGGCCTCTTGTTCTAACGGCACGAGCGAACCAAATCCCGAGCATCTTCTCACTACTCTATTTCTTTCTGCAGAGCATTTGTTACCGCTTCAATCAGTCCCTTGCCGGAATAAGTAGCTCCACTAACCGTGTCCACATCGACATTCTGCTTTTCCAGTATTTTCTGGGGTATCTCGTCTCTAATCCTGGACCAGTATTCTATTACCTCTTGTTGTTCCAGGATAGCTATCTCAACTATTCGATGGTTTCGCACCGTAACCCTAGCCCTGATCGGCCCACTGAAACCCTTTCCTTCGCCAGTGTAGCTCCCATCGCGGATATATTTGAGAATCTCTATTTTCTTTAAATATCCCAAGAAGTCACTATATAAGCCGAACAGTTTCCTGGCTCCTTCAAGCACTGCCCGGGAAGAAATGGTTGCTCCCGTAATTGCCTCTATTTTCCCCTGGGGGTCTTCCTTTGTAAAAATCAAATCCTTTACTTTCAGTTTAACAAATTGTTTACTGAACCAATCCTCCATAATCTTAGATCCCAATCCGGGGGTCTCAATCTGGTTCAATATTTTTAGCCCGGTTGTTTCTCCTTTCATATTGAATCCCATAATCATTTCTATTGACCCGGAATAACCCTGCGTCTTTGTCTTTATGCTAACTCCTACACGCCGCCCTCTTTCATCATAACCGATGAAGTATTCTTGCTCCCCGGTCTTTACAAGCTCGAATCTATTTGCCTCAGGCAGAACTTCTTTCCGGGCTTCCCTTGCTTTCTGTTCGGCATAGGCATCTATTCTGGGCTTCGTATTCTTATAAGTGAGGCTGAGTGCCCAGGCTGCCAACGAGGCTACTACCGTAAGAAGAAAAACTCTGGTCATAATTATCTTCATGAGAAATCTCGCGGCAATTATGAATTTGTTAATACTTAAGTTGGATTATTCTACACTACCCTGTAGCAGCTTCCCCGCTACCGAAGACTTTCGGCTCAGTAATCTTATCAATTATGGGAGTTAACATATTCATAATCAAAATAGAATAACAGACTCCTTCAGGAAATCCTCCGGTGAAGCGAATCAATACGGTTAAAATCCCGCACCCTACGCCGAATACCAGCTTACCATTCCCGGTCAAAGGCGAAGTGACCATATCCGTAGCCATAAAGAAAGCCCCCAGAATAAGACCACCGGCCATCATGTTGAAAATGGGGTCTTTATTAAATAGAAAAGAGGTTACGCCCACCGTTCCGATGTAACTGACTGGAATGTGCCAGGTAATCTGTTTCCTGTATAGAAGATATAATGCACCCACTATCAAAGCCAAAACAGAAATTTCACCTAAACAGCCCGCTCTGTTACCCAAAAACATGTCTAAATATGATGGCAATCTCTGGTCTAACTCCATCTTCACTATTCCCAGAGGCGAAGCAGTAGTTACCCCATCAAAAGGCCTCGTCCACGTAGTCATATACACCGGCCAGGAAGTTAACAACACAGCCCGCGCCACCAGCGCCGGATTGAATGGATTGTATCCCAAACCTCCAAAAATCTGCTTTCCCAAAATAATTGCGACAAATGCCCCTATTGCCACCACCCACAGAGGAGAAGAGGGAGGCAATACAAAGGCCAAAAGCATTCCCGTAACAATAGAGCTAAGGTCTCCGACAGTAACCTTCTTTTTCCATATCCTCTGCCAGAAAAATTCGCTTGCCATACAAGAGAAGACGCTTACGGAAACGATAACAAGCGCCCGCCACCCAAAAAAGATAATGGAAGCAGCCAAAGCCGGAGAAAGAGCAAAGATGACGTCAAACATTATTGCGCGGACATCTTCCCTTGCTCTGATATGCGGCGAGACAGAAACAACCAACCTTTTAGAAATAACCTCTTCCATTTTTCTCCATATTCCCTGAGGATGAAGGGATAGTTACAGGAGCTTCAAATCCGCCAGGTTTTGCGTGAGCGCTGGCGGACTTAGAGCGAGGTTCTAGCCGAGCGACTCCGAAAACTATTCCTTCATCCTATTTTTCTTTTACTTCTTCCTTCCCCCATTTTATATATTGAACCAGCGGAATCTTTGCCGGGCACGCGTAAGCGCAAGCTCCGCATTCCATACAATCGAAGGGGCTGTAGTTTCTTGCGCCCGGCCAATCTTTTTGCTTCACATGTTGGGCTATTACCGTAGGCATTAACTTCACAGGACACACCTCAATACATTTGCCGCAACGTATACAATCTCCTTCGGGAAAGATTTCCGCTTCATCTAATACCAAGATGCCAGAAGTGCCCTTGATTAGCGGCACATCGAGAGTATACTGGGCTATGCCCATCATGGGGCCACCGGCAATTATCTTCTCGGGATTTCCCAGGAATCCCCCGCACTGGGAGACCACATCCTGAAATAGCGTCCCCAAACGGACCCACAAATTTTGTGGCTGTCTGATGCCTGAACCGGTAACTGTAACAGCCCTCTCAATCAGGGGAATTCCTCTTTTCACTGCCTGTCTTACGGCCAGGGCTGTGCCCACGTTATCGACTACAACTCCCACGTCGAGTGGTAGCTTACCCGGAGGCACTCTTCTTTTTAGAATAGCGTCAATCAGATGTTTTTCCGCGCCTTGAGGATATTTTACCTTGAGCACCGCCAGTTCTATACCCGGCTCGCGCTTCAGCTCCCTTTGCAACAGAGAAACGGCATCTTTCTTGTTGGCTTCTACTGCTACGATTCCCCGATCAGCATCGACTGCTTGTATAATTATCCTGAGTCCTTCCAGAATTTCCCGAGAGTAATCAAGCATTAACCTATGGTCGCAAGTCAGATATGGCTCACATTCACAACCGTTCAGTATCACGGTATCAATCTCGCAATTTTCCGGCGGAGCGAGTTTAACATGGGTAGGAAAAGCCGCCCCTCCCAGCCCGGCTATTCCTGCATTCTTAACGATTTCTCTCAGCTCCTCAGGAGAGAGACGAAAATAATCTTCATGCGCTGTCAGGTCGCTCGTCCATTCGTCTTTCCCGTCAGATTCAATTATGATCGAAGTCACATTACGACCCAATGGGTGCGGCCACGGTTTGATATCCATAACCTTCCCGGAAATACTACTGTGAACGGGTAAGGAGATGAATCCGTCACTTTCTCCAATAAGTTGTCCTGTCTTGACTTCATCGCCAGCTTTCACTACCGGCTTTGCCGGTTTACCCGTATGTTGAGAAAGAGGAATCACCACTCTCCTGGGGAGGGCTGCCGCTACTAACGGCTTGCCGGAAGTCAGTTCTTTGAAGTAGGGAGGATGGACTCCTCCTCTAAAACTAAACAATCTTTTCATTTTTCCACCTTTTTCAATCTAAAGCGAAGGGATTTGGTGTAGCGAGCAAGGAAATTTTTAAACAAATCACATGCAAAAGATAGTTTGCGAAGAAGTCTCGAAATTTTAGCCAAGGAACAAGGACGACACATCTGCCTCCCAGCAAATCACTGTCCGACGAACGGAGTGAGGAGTTGTGATTTGCGCCTTGCTGAGTCCGAAGTTCTTTGGCGTCAAGAAATTTCTTAACAATGAGCAAACTATCTTTTGCATTGCCAGCGAGGAAACCAAATCCCGAGCATCCTTATTCTTCCCTCATGACAAATCCTTTACTATAGCCTGTTAAAAACGCCTCCACACATGCAGGGTCCAATTGCGTGCCTTTTACAGTTTCCATCTCCTCAGCTGCCGCTTTATCCGAGAGACCATTCCTGTACGGGCGTTCGGAAGTCAAGGCGTCAAAGGTATCTGCTACGGCAAGTATCCGGGAAATCAAAGGAATTTCTTCGCCTTTCAAACTATCGGGATAACCTTTGCCATCATACCTTTCATGATGGTGACGGATATTGAGAACAAGTTCTTTCAATTGCGCAATCGGAGAAATTATCTCCTCTCCCAGAATAGGATGGCGACGAATCTGTTTCCAATCCTCATCCGTCAACTTATCTTTCTTTCTCAGAATCGAAATGGGAACACCTATCTTACCCACGTCGTGGAGCAAGGCGCATAATTGCACATTCCTTTGAGTTTCGTCGTCCATGCCCAGCTCCTTGGCTATTAATATTGAGAATCTCGTTACTCTTTCCGAGTGGCCACGAGTATAAGGGTCCTTGGCATCAATAGCTGCGGCCAATGATTTTACCGTAGAAATATACATATCTTCCAGATCTTCGTAAAGCCTCGCTTTCTCAATAGCCACAGCTGCCTGGGCCGATAGCGGCTTGAATAAAGCCATATCACTCTCGTTAAAAGTTCTATCTCCCTTTTTATTAATAACTTCCATCACACCGATAGTCCTCTCTTTGACCTTCAGAGGAACGCAAATCAATGATTTGGTCTTTTGCTCCAAAGACTCATCGACTTTTTTGGAAAAACGGTTATCCCGGGAAACATCCTCAATTAATAGAGGCTGGTCGTTCTGCGCAACCCAACCGGCTACCCCTTCTCCCATATCCAGACTTAGCTTCTTTACTTCCTCTTTCTTTGCTCCACTGGCTGCCACAAACTGTAATTTCTTCTTTTTCTCATCGACCAGAAGCACCGAACACCCTTCGGCATCCATTACGTTCATCCCCAGTTCCATAATCATATCCAGTAGTGGATCCAATTGCATAGCCGAGGCTATGGCTTCAGTAGCTTTCAACAGGTTATCCAGCTCTATGACTTTTCTTTCCCGTTCGTTAAATAGCATTGCATTCTCGATGACCATTACTATCTCATTGGAAAGAGAGACAATAAGTTTTTGGTCCTCGGATGTAAAAGGGGCAACGCCTCTATCGCCTTGTTTCGGTTCTTCTTCTGATAGTCTCTTATTGAATACTTCCAGAACTCCCAAAGGCTCGCCTTTCCTTTTCAGGGGAACACACAAGGCATTTACCACTGTGCATCCTATAGCCTTACTTATTTCATCACGGAATATAGGATACTCTGAAGCGTCAGAAATAATCGCAGGTTCGCCCACTTTCAAAATTGCCCCCATAACCCCTTTATTCAGCTTCCATTTAGTCTCTTCTTTTGATTCTTCTCGGGAGCGACCGCCAATAGTGACGTGTGACGATAATTCTCCTGTCGTCTGGTCAATGAGAATAATAACCCCTGCTTGTGCGTTAGCCAATTCAATTGTCAGTCTCATCACCTCGTCCAAAATCTGCTCAAGGTTACTGGCTAGATAGATCAATTGAGTAATTTTTTGCAGAACTTCAAATCTAAAGTTCAACCTATTTATAGTCTCTTCCAGCGCATAAATATCTTTTTCCATCGTCGTCCCTCCGATTATTCAAGACTCAAATTTATGTCAACGAAGATGCAAGGTATTCTTATTATTTTACCCTTAGGATTAACATTATTCCCACTGCCACAACAGTATTGAAAATTAGGTCGAAGAAAGATGAAAAACTGAGTCGTTCTTCATTTCTTTTTTTCAAAATGACGTATCCACCGTGAACTATCCAGACTCCGGGAATCAAAAGATAATAATACCCTTTCAGTAACATTAACCCCACTATCACTATTCTCTCCATAGCTTGAATATATTTCTTGGGTGAAGTTAAATCTACTTTTTTCTCCCCATAGCACAAATTCTTGACATAAGAAACAAAAATACCTCCCCCAAATCCGACAGATACAAAGACAATGGTATATATTATTACGTTGTTATCGTTATATAGAAAAACAAACTGAGAAAGACTTTCTGGTAGAGTCAATTTTGCCAGGCCAAGCGGAAAGAGGATACCCAGAAAACCTATGTGTAAAGATTGATCAAGAATAAATACCCAAATATTATTCCACTTATACTTCTCAAATACCAATACTTTTAGCCAGTCTTGTATGGCGTGAACAATCCAGAGGAAGAATATGAATCCCCACATTCTGGTTACATTCCAGTAAGGCCAGGCTAAAAGAACCGCCAGTAACCCGAAAATACCACTGTGGACAAAAGAGCCCAGAGGAGATTTCGTCTTGAAGCGGTATAAGCTCGTAAATTGCAAAGGAAAGTCAGCAATTACATGAGCCAGAAGTAACCTATAGAATAGAAACATCTATTTAACCCTTCCTTACGAGCGACTCCGAAAACTATCCCCACCTTTTACTACCCTGAGGATGAAGGGATAGTTTCAGGAGCTTCAAATCCGCCAGGATTCGCCCCAGCGCTGGCGGATTTTAGAGCGAGGTTCTGACCGAGCGACTCCGAAAACTATCCCCACCTTTTACT
>CAYFRM010000034.1:0-14498 GCA_964345635.1 uncultured Clostridia bacterium | reverse complement strand
ATTGGCGGTAGCCTCGATGTGATTTCGGGAAAATTGAGGAGAGCGCCCGCATGGCTTCGCCTGAGAGGATTTGAGTGGACCTACCGCTTGCTCCAGGAGCCCTGGCGGGTTATCCGCCTGCCCGGGTTATTGGGCTTTGCCTGGAAAGTAATCAAGCAGAAAAGGAGAAGATAGTCTAGCGACATGAAATACGGCATCATCTCCGATATCCACAGCAATCTGGAAGCGTTGAATACGATCCTCGATTATTTACAGCGCAAGGAAAAGATAGACAGATTTATCTGTTGCGGTGACATCGTTGGATACGGGGCAAAAGCCAACGAATGCACGGAGATTATTCGCCGGTTGGATAATTGTTGCGCGGTTGCCGGTAATCACGATTGGGGAGCCGTAGGTCTGGAAGATACCAGTTTATTTAATCCCATTGCTCTGGCTGCAGTAGAATGGACAGGACGCCGTTTGACCGAGGATAACCGAGATTACCTTAAGAACCTCGCTTCCGAAATAGAAGAAAATAATTTTTTACTCGTCCACGGAAGTCCCAGGGACCCTATTAACGAATATATCTTTGAAGAGGGAACCTTCCTGGCAAATCTTCCCGGAATAAAGAAGAACATCTGTTTTGTGGGACACACTCATGTTCCCTTATGCTTTTATGCCAGAACCTCGCAAAAGATTGAGGCAATTCGACTCGAAGATGGAACGGTTCTGAAAATAAATCCGTCATATAAGTATCTTATAAATTGCGGAAGTGTTGGCCAACCCAGGGACGGTGACCCCAGGGCCAGCTGTGGGATTTATGACGAGAAGTCAAATATTCTCAGAATAAAAAGAATGGACTACGACATTGCCAAAACCCAGAAAGAGATTCTGAATGCAAAACTTCCCGCGCCACTGGCTCTGAGACTGGGCTACGGCAGGTAGTTGCAGAAAAATTCCCTCTACCCTTTGGGGAGAGGGTAAGGGGAAAAATTACTTGACAGAGACCGATAGATTTGTTATTTATAATAAAGAGTCTTCGGGATAGGGTGAAATTCCCAATCGGTGGTGAGAGTCCACGAACTCCCATTCACATCGGAGTTGAACTGTTGAAATTACAGTACCGACGGTAAAAGTCCGGACGGGAGAAGATTCCGGCAAGGAGTCTAGTAATAAATAATGTGAAATCTTCCTCGCTTAAACAAAGCGAAATATCCCGAAGAAACATTCTTCGGGTTTTTTTTACGCAAATGAAAATAAAGTCTAATAGTGAATTAAAATTTATGCAAAAGGCGATAGCCCTTGCCAGAAAGGGCTCGTTCAGTGTGAGCCCCAATCCTAAGGTTGGCTGTATTCTGGTTAAAAAAGATAGGATTATTTCTCGGGGGAGTCACCAACATTTTGGTGGTTGCCACGCTGAGGTCGATGCTTTAAAAAAGGCGGGGGAGAAAGCCAAAGGCTCTACGATGTATATCAATTTGGAGCCGTGCGTCCACTACGGCAAGACGCCTCCCTGCACAGAAGCAATCATAAAAGCGGGAATTAAAAAGATTGTTGTGGGAATGGTTGATCCCAATCCTCTGGTGAAGGGAAAAGGATTAAGGGAACTGAAAGCGAAAGGAATAAAAGTAAGATCGGGGGTGTTAAAAGAGGAGTGCGCCAAACTGAATGAACCCTACGTCAAATATATCACCCGGGGAATACCTTTTGTAATTCTGAAAGCAGCAATGTCCCTGGACGGGAAAATAGCCACGCAAACGGGAGACTCCAAATGGATTACCAGCGAAGCGTCCCGGAAATACGTCAAAGCGCTACGCAGCCAGGTGGACGCTATCCTGGTGGGAATAGATACTGTTATAAAGGATAATCCCGGACTTCTGGGGGGTAATTCTAAGAAGAGAGCCGTCAGGATAATAGTGGATAGCCGCCTGAGAATTCCCTCAAATGCCCGCGTGCTCGATTCCCGGGCTCCCACGATTGTGGCCACCCGGAAGGGGATAGATAAAAGAAGAAGAGAGAATTTGCAGGCCAAAGGTGCGGAAGTTCTCCCGATACCGAGATGGAGAAAACATCCCCAAAGAGGCCTTGACTTGAAGTTTCTGATGAAAAAATTGGCTGAAAGAGGAATTTCTTCTCTTCTCATCGAGGGCGGAGGCAAAGTTAATGCCGCGGCATTAGAGATGGGATTGGTGGACAAGGTTCTCTTCTTTATTGCTCCCAAAATTGTTGGCGGAGAAGATGCGATTACTCCTGTGGAAGGTGAAGGAATAGAGAGGATGGGGGAGGCAAGGAGACTGAGGGATACCAGAATCAGGAGATTTGGCGACGATCTTCTATTCGAAGGCTATATTTGAGAGTGTGAACAGATGTTTACCGGAATAATTGAAAGTATGGGAAAAATAGTGGAAAGAAGCCCCGCCAGAATTACCATAGAAACTGAGTGGAAAGATTTAAAAGTGGGCGAATCGATTTCTGTTAACGGCGTCTGCCTTACAGTTGCCCATGGCGAGAATCTCAAACCATCGGGTAGATTCTCTTCCGACCTATCCCGTGAGACTCGGGAAAGCACGACGCTCGCCAGTTTAAGAATCGGAAATAGAGTGAATCTGGAGAGGGCGTTGAAATTAGGAGAACGCCTGGGAGGACATCTACTCAGCGGGCACGTGGACGGAGTGGGAAAAGTTAAAGCGATTGTAAGGGAAAAAGAGGGAAAGCTTTTCCAGATCATAACTTCTGGAGAAATTTTGAAATATGTCGTTCCTAAGGGCTCAATTGCCGTAGACGGAATCAGTTTGACCGTGGTTAAAGTGATTGATGGTGCAGGTTTTTCCGTCTCTATCATTCCCCACACGGAGAAGGTTACCACTTTTGGTATTCTGAAAGTGAACGATGCAGTAAATATCGAAGTCGATATGTTAGCGAGGTACGTTGAGAATCTGATCAACAAGAAAAAAGAGAAATCTCGCATAACCAGAGAGTTTCTCTCAGAGAAGGGATTTTTATGAAGTTTAACACAATTCCGGAAGCGATAGAATATATTAGAAAAGGCAGAATGGTCATCGTTATCGACGATAAGGAGCGGGAAAACGAAGGTGACCTGGTTATGGCGGCGTCTAAAGTGACTCCTGAGGCGATAAATTTTATGGCCAAATACGGCCGGGGATTAATTTGTCTGGCAATCGTCGGGGAAAGGCTGGATAAGCTGGGAATTAGGCCTATGGTGGCCAACGGAGTGGAGTTACGCGAGGCAGCATTCACCGTTTCTGTTGATGCCAGGAAGGGGACGACTACGGGTATTTCGGCTCACGACCGGGCAACTACGATAAAAGCAGTGATTAATCCCAGGGTCAAGCCTTCTGACCTTTGTAGCCCCGGGCATATCTTTCCCCTGCGCTATCGGGAGGGAGGTGTCCTGGTGCGTGCGGGTCATACTGAGGCAGCCGTAGACCTGGCGAAACTGGCAAATTTGTACCCTGCCGGAGTAATTTGTGAGATAATGCATGAGGATGGTAGGATGGCCAGGACGCCGGAACTTTTCCGCTATGCCAAAAAGTATAAGATGGCTATCGTTACTATCGCTGACTTGATTGAATATCGCCGGCGAACGGAAAAATTCATAAAAAGGGCAGCCAGCGCCAGGTTACCTACAGAATTCGGCGAATTTAAGATAATCGTATACGAGTCTCTTCTCGACAGGGAGCACCATCTCGCTCTGGTAAAAGGAGAAGTGAAAGGCAAGAGAGATGTTCTGGTGAGAGTCCACTCCTCCTGTTTAACCGGGGATATTCTCCATTCCCTCCGCTGCGATTGCGGTACCCAGTTACATCGAGCAATGGAAATAATCGAAAAGAAAGGTCAAGGAGTCATATTGTATATGCATCAGGAGGGCAGGGGTATTGGATTGGTAAACAAGGTTAAAGCGTACGAACTACAGGATAAGGGACTTGATACCGTGGAAGCCAACAAGGTTTTGGGTTTTGCACCGGATTTGAGAAATTATGGCATTGGCGCCCAGATACTTGCAGACCTGGGACTCTCCACCATAGCGCTACTCACCAATAATCCCCGCAAGATTGTGGGAATAGAAGGCTATGGATTGAAAGTAACCAGCAGAATTCCCCTGGAAATAAGACCTACCAGGGTGAACAAGAAGTATCTGCGGGTGAAGAAAAAGAAATTGGGCCACATGCTCGAAGTGTGAAATAGGGTAAAGAATCAATAAGATAATTCCCTCTCCCCTTTGGGGAGCGGGTCAGGGTGAGGGGGGCAGAGCGTGAAGCGAAACAATATAGATAAATGTAGAAAACTCCGAAAAAATCAAACAGAAGCCGAAAAGAAACTTTGGGCAGTATTAAGAAAGCGTCAATTAAGTGGAGCAAAATTCAAAAGACAATTTCCCATTGGTAGATATATATTAGATTTCTTTTCTCCAGAATATAGGCTTGGCATTGAAGCGAATGGTGGAGGACATTATGAAGATGGAGGGAGGCAACGGGACAAAATAAGAACCAGAGAATTATCCAAGTTGGGAATAGAGATACTAAGATTTAGTGATCTGGATATACTGAACAACATTGAGGGGGTCTGGGAGACAATTAGGCAAACCCTGGACAATAAAAGAAAGAATTCTTTTTCACCTTAATCTTCTCCCCCTCACCTTAATCCTCTCCCCCAGGGGAGAGGAGATAAAACAATACTTCGCCTTAGTTCTCTTCCCCAGGGGAGAGGAGATAAGAGAAGAAGAGGAGACAAAATAATAACTCGGTAAAGAATAATTAAAAAGGAGGGAAAGATGGCAAAAGTGCACGCGGGAAAAATGGTGGCAAAAGAAAAGAATTTTGGGATTGTAGTTTCCCGGTTCAACGAGTTCATCAGCCAGAAACTTCTCGACGGAGCCCTGGACGTCTTGAGAAGACACGACGCTGATGAAGAGCGGATTGAGATTTTCTGGGTTCCCGGTTCTTTTGAAATCCCCTGGGCAGCGAGAAGAATGGCATTGAGCAAGAAGTACGACGCGATACTCTGTTTGGGAGCAGTTATCAGAGGCGACACGCCCCACTTCGATTATATTGCCAGCGAGGTAGCCAAAGGCATAGCCCAGACTTCTCTTGCTACGGGTGTGCCCACTCTCTTTGGCATAATCACTGCCGATAATCTGGAGCAGGCCATCGAGAGAGCGGGAACAAAAGCCGGCAACAAAGGCGCTCAGGCAGCGCTGAGTGCGATCGAGATGGTGAATTTAATGCCCATGATACAATAAGAATAGACCCGGTCTACGCTTTGACTTAAAGGGGAGAAATATGGGACTACGCCGTTTATCCAGAGAGTACGCTCTGCAAATATTGTACGCTGTAGATGTCTGCAAATTAGAATCGGAGGACGCCCAGAAATCCTTCTGGAAGGACCGCAAATCCGGCAAAAAAGTTCTGGAATTTGCCACAACTTTGGTGGAAGGGACATTAAAGAATTTACCTCAAATCGATTCTTTAATTGCCAAGTACGCCCGCAACTGGGATATACACAGGATGGCGTCGATTGACCGTAACATTCTGCGCCAGGCGACCTTCGAAATTCTTTGTCTTCTGGACATACCGATCAATGTGATAATCAACGAGGCGGTGGAACTGGCAAAAAAATATTCCACAGAAGAATCGGGAAAGTTCGTTAACGGAATTTTAGACAAGATAAGAGAAGCCCGCAGCGTGAAAGAGACAAAGGAGTAAAATTATGGCGAAACTTGAAGAAGCCAGGAGAAAAACGGAAAAATTGAGAGAAGAAATTCGCCACCACGATTACCGGTATTATGTTCTCAACCAGCCCGAGATTTCGGATAAAGAATATGATGACTTAATGAACAAACTGAAAGAATTGGAAAAACGACATCCCCAGCTTATTACTCCCGATTCACCCACCCAGAGAGTGGGAGAAAAGCCACTTATAGGTTTCAAAACGGTTAAACACCGTGTTGCCATGCTTTCTCTTGACAATACTTATTCTCCCGAAGAGATAAAAGAGTGGGATGAGAGAGTTTGCAAAGGTTTGCCCCACGAAAAAGTGGAATACGTTGTAGAATTGAAAATAGACGGTGTAGGTGTATCGTTGACGTACGAAAAAGGATTTTTCCTTGTGGGTGCCACGCGGGGCGATGGCGTTACCGGTGATGATATTACGCAAAACCTCAAAACCATAAAATCCATACCATTGAAATTTTTCGCTGGCGAGAGTTCGCAATTGCCGGACTTAATTGAAGTGCGGGGAGAAGTATTTATGGAAAAGGCAGACTTCGAGAAATTGAATCAGGAAAAGAAGAAAAAAAGCGAAGCCCTTTTTGCCAATCCCCGCAATGCTGCTGCCGGCTCATTGAAACTCCTCGATTCCCGGCTCACGGCGGGAAGAAAGCTGAACTGCTTCATCCATTCTTTTGGCACGCTGGAAGGAGGAAAGGTTTACAAGGCTCACTGGGAGTTTTTGCAGTCGGCAAAAAGACTGGGACTCCGGGTTAACCCGCAGATTAAACTATGCAAGGACATAAATGAAGTAATCGGTTACTGCGGGGATTGGGAGAATAGAAGAGGAAGATTGGGTTACGAAATCGACGGGATGGTAATCAAAGTGAATTCCTTAGCCCAGCAGAAAAGATTGGGTTATACGATGAAGAGTCCCCGCTGGGCTATTGCCTATAAATTTCCTGCCCAGCAGGCGACGACTAATCTCAAAGACATAGTTCTCCAGGTCGGCAGAACCGGCGTAATAACTCCCGTGGCCATACTTGAACCGGTTGAATGCGCAGGAGTGACTATAAGTAGGGCCACTCTGCACAATTTTGATGAGATAAAAAGGCTGGACGTGCGAATTGGAGACAGGGTTATTGTGGAAAGGGCGGGAGAAGTTATTCCCAAAATTGTCAAAGTAGTAGAATCCGTAAGGAAAGGAAGAAGAGAACTTTTCAAAGTGCCCCAGAAATGTCCCGAGTGCGGAGGAAAGATTACGAAAGAGAAAGAAGAGGAAGTTGCCTACCGTTGCATCAATCCCTCCTGTCCGGCGCAATTAGAGAGAGGCCTGGTCCACTTTGCCTCGCGCAATGCTATGGACATTGAAGGTTTCGGCGAGTCGGTAGTGGGGCAGGTGGTTAAAAATGGACTGGTTAGGGATTTTGCCGGCATATATTCACTCGGGAAAGATGACTTCTTGAAGCTGGAACTATTTGCTGAAAAGAGGGCGCAGAATCTACTGGATGCTATAGAAAAAAGCAAGGAAAGACCTCTAGCCCGGCTGCTGTTCGCTTTGGGCATTCGTCATGTAGGGGAGAAGGCAGCGGAAACGTTGGCGGAAGAGTTTGGCTCTCTGGATGCTTTGATGGAGGCAAAAGAAGAGGAACTGGAGACGATTCCGGAAGTGGGACCGGCGCTTGCCGCAAGCGTGATAGAATTTTTCAAACAGAGAGAGATGATAACGCTTATAGACAAACTTAAGAAGGCAGGACTCAAGCTGGGACGGGAGAGGGAGAAGAGAGGTCCGCGGATACTGGCGGGGAAGACTTTTGTATTTACGGGAGAGCTAAAGAGATACTCCCGGTCAGAAGCGGAAGCGTTGGTAAAGAATCTGGGAGGAAAGGCGACTTCTTCGGTGAGCAAGCAGACTTCTTACGTAGTTGTTGGGGAAAGTCCCGGCTCAAAATACGGAAAAGCTAAGGCGCTCGGCGTTCCCGTACTCTCCGAAGACGAGTTTGATAAATTAATTAAAAAAGGGAAATAATTGTCCAAAGTCTATTTAATCGATTTCAAATCACCCGGCAAATTTAATAAATTACTCCTCCAGGCTGGTTTAAATAGCGCAGTTTCAAAAAATGACATAGTAGCTATCAAACTCCACTTCGGCGAGAAAGGGAACAGGGGCTACGTGAAGCCAGAATATGTTCGCCGGATTGTCAAAGCTGTGAAGGCATTGAAAGGCCGGCCGTTTCTAACCGATTCCAATACCATATATATCGGGGAGAGATCCGACGCCTTAAGGCATGAAGCTATTGCCAGAACGCATGGTTTTAGTTTGGAAAATTGCCAGGCACCCGTAGTAATCGCCGATGGCCTGAGGGGCAGTAGTTTTGTGGAAGTAGAGATAGGCCAGAACCATTTTGAAAAAGTAAAAGTGGCCAGTGCCATCTATGACGCTGATACTTTGGTTTTCGTTACGCACTTCACGGGTCACGATCTGGGTGGTTTCGGAGGAGCTCTCAAAAATATTGGAATGGGCGGCGCTTCCCGCACAGGCAAATACGAGATACACGAAGCAGTCGTTCCTAAAATAAAACCGGGTGATTGCACCGGATGCGAAGTTTGCGTAAAATGGTGTCCTGCGGGAGCTATCAATATAGTAAATAAAAAAGTGAGAATAGATGGTAATAAATGCATAGGCTGTGGAGAATGTATCGTTTATTGCAATTTTGGCGCTCTCTCTATCGGATGGGGCGATTTAACACAGAGCGAGCAGGAGAAATTGATTGAGTACGCCTACGGAGTTCTGAAGAATAAGAAGGCACTGTTCGTTAACTTTCTTAATTTCATTACCAGGCTCTGCGACTGCTGTGCCACCACTGGAGGCCCTGTCGTTCCCGACATTGGCATATTAGCATCTTCCGACCCGGTAGCAATTGATGAGGCATCAGTGAATTTGGTTAACGAAGCAGGCAAAAGAGATGTTTTTCGCCAGCTTTATCCCGGGACGGATTGGGAGTTCCAACTAAATTACGCCCAGAAGTTAGGTATCGGTTCCAGAAATTACGAGCTGGTGAAGGTATAGGTGAAAAGCGAGCTATGAAGTTCCTGGTAGATTTTATGCTCGGCAGGCTTTGCAAGTGGCTGAGGTTACTCGGTTATGACGCCTCCTACTTTGTCTCTGATAAAAAGAGTGACCTGATATATCAAAGCCTGAAAGAGGGAAGGATAATACTGACCCGCGACCACCGATTGAGCAAGAAGAAAGCGATAAAGTTGGTCATAATTGAGAGCGACCTACTGGAAGACCAACTGGAGCAGGTCTTTTCCGAACTGAATATTAAAGTAGACCCTGATGAGATATTCACCAGATGCTTGGTTTGTAACGAGGTTCTTCAGGAAATAGAAAAAGATAAGGTTAGAGATAGAGTCCCCAATTACGTTTTCCAGACAAAGAATGAATTTTCTTTCTGTGCGAATTGTCAGAAGGTATACTGGAAAGGAACCCACTGGGACCTGGCGCAGCAACTCCTCAAAAAACTAAAACGCGCGAAAGTCTAACGAACAAAATCCCCTCTCCCCTTGGGGATAGGGTCAGGGTGAGGGTAAGGAAAAATCTCATGGGATACGAAATTGCTATTTCAAAGGCGTGGGCAGAATTAGAAAATCTTACCCAGAAAAAAAGTCATACTGTTCGCTTTCTGGATAATGAATATAATATTGATTCAGAGAAAAAAAGCGTTTTGTCCCAATCTACCAATATCCCTCCCAAGACCCACATCGTTATTTTGCTTTTGCATTATCTTTCCCGGAAAATAAAAGGCCTTCCACAACCAACAGGAGAATGGATTTCCTTTAAGCAATTAGATGGCGGCCAATTCTATTATTCCGTTTTCCGGAAACGTGTCCTGGAACCCATAATCAAGAAATATGGAGAAAAACCTGAAAACCTGATTTCCGAATTGACAAAGCGCTTTAAAGGCAAAGACATCAAGGAAGCGGATGCGAGCGTTGTTTTTGAAGTATTCGACGGGATACCACTATTTATTAAATTGTGGCGGGGCGACGAAGAATTCGGCGCGGAAGCAAATCTTCTTTTTGACAGCAGCATCAAGGACATCTTCTGCACGGAAGATGCAGTAATCACGGCCGAAGTCGTAGCCTCCATGATTTGAAAGAAGATACCCTCTCCCCTGGGGGAGAGGGCAAGGGTAAGGGTGAGGGAGAAATGAAAATCACCAAAATTGAAAAGCAGAAAGGCGGAGAGCAGATTAAAGAAGCTCTCGATTACGCATTTCTTCTCCTATCCTATCGCGCTCGTAGTTGCAAGGAAATAACAGAGAGACTTCTTAGAAAAAGATATGGAAGAGAGATAATTCAGAAGGTTATTGAAGAATTGAAGCGTCTCCACTATCTGGATGACCGCGCTTTTGCCCTGGAATGGGCGGAAAATAGGTTAAGAGAAAAGCGGGGCAAGAGGCTAATAAGTCAGGAACTTTTGAAAAAAGGAATAGAAAAAGAGATAATCGAGGATTCCATAGATGAAGTGTTTAACAAGGTTGCCTCAACTGAGGACGAATTGGCCTGGCAGGCAATAGAAAGGAAGATTCCCCGCTATCAGAAATTGGAAAAGTCGAAAGCCTACCGCAGAATAAAAGATTTCCTGATTCGTCGCGGATTCTCCCTTGAGACTACTGAAAATACCCTGGATAGGTTTTTTCAGAGCCACAAAAAAGATTCTGAATAGAGTCATAATATGAAAAAGTTTATAAGCGGTCTGGGAATCAACGTCTTACTTCTGGGAATAATCAGTTTTTTAACCGACGTCTCCAGCGAGATGATACTGGCTATACTTCCTCTTTTTATTGCTTCCCTGGGCGGAGCGGGAATAGCTGTCGGTCTTATCGGCGGTATAGGTGACAGCGTAGCTTCCCTGCTCAAAGTCTTTTCCGGGTACTGGTCGGATAGATGGGGAAAGAGAAAACCTTTTGCCTTCTTTGGCTATTCCATCTCCTCGGTGGCAAAACTTTTTTTTCCTTTTGTCGCCGGCTGGACGCAACTTCTAATCTTAAGGCCAATAGAAAGAGTGGGCAAGGGCGTACGCGACGCCCCTCGCGATGCCTTGATTGCTGCCTCGTCCAAAGTAGAAGTTAGGGGAAAAGCATTCGGATTCCATCGCGCAATGGACTCTTCCGGCGCTTTTTTGGGAGCTCTTCTGGCCTTTATTTTATTCTGGTTCTTGAAATTCGAGTTTAAGCCCATACTGTTTATTGCGGCTTTAGTCAGTTTTTCGGCTCTATTTCCTTTTGCCTGGGTGAAAGAAAAAGCATTTGCCAACCGGAATAAGAGAGAAAATTCATTCAGAACAAATCTCAAGAATCTCCCCGCGTCTTATAAAAAATATCTTCTGGTCGCCGTTGCCTTCGCTTTAGGGAACTTCACTTATATGTTCTTTATTCTAAGAGCCAGGGATGTCTTTGAACCTCTTTTTTCTTCCCGGTTAGCCATTGCCATTCCCATCCTGCTCTATTGCTGGTTCAACATCGTCTATGCGCTATTTTCTTTACCCGGAGGACTACTTTCGGATAAGATTGGCCGCAGGAGAACTCTGAGGATTGGCTATTCAGCGCACGTTCTCTCGTGTCTGGGATTTGCGCTTCTGGGAACGCTCGCCTCTTTGATTATACTGTTTGCCATTTATGGATTCTCTTTCGCGCTGGTGGAAGGGAACCAGCGAGCATTCGCTTCGGTTTTCGTGGAGGAAAACCTGCGAGGAACAGCTCTGGGCGCGTTCCACACGGCGATAGGTATCTCCACTCTCATAGCGAGCGTTCTTGCCGGAATATTATGGAATGTAAGCCCCCGAGTGACATTTTTCTATGGGGCAGCTATGGGGCTGGTAGCGGCAATAAGTATTGGCTATGTCGAAAAAGAAGTGTAGCAGCAAAGCGTAAGCTTTGCTTCTTTGTAGGGGCGGCACTCAGTGGCCGCCCAAAGAAAGGGACGGCACGGAGTCCGTCCCCTACAATGCAGAGCTATCGCTCTGCGGCTACAACATATTTTTAACTATTGATTGAATTCCTTTTCCGAATTAGATATAATTAGTTGAAAGCAAAACGGAGGAAAAATCTATGCCCAGAGTCTTGATTATCTACTATTCCCGCACGGGAAACACGGAAAAGATGGCAAATATAGTGGCAAAAGGAGTAAAGAAGGAGAACGTAAAAGTAGAAATAAAGAGAGTCGAAGATGTAAACGTTGACGAACTAAAAGATGCAAACGGAATAATCATCGGCTCGCCAACCCACTACGGCTCTATGGCTTCCCAGATAAAACAGCTTTTTGAACAGAGCCGAAAATTGCAGAGACAATTAGTGGGCAAAGTAGGAGCAGCCTTCACTTCCAGCCATTGGACGGGAGGGGGAAACGAGACGACAATTATGGATATTCTCAGGGCATTTCTCATTCATGGAATGATTGTTCAGGGAGAAGCAACCGGCGATCACTATGGACCCGTGGCTCTTTACGCGCCTGATGAGCGGAGCAGTAACCAATGTGAAATATTGGGGCAGAAAGTCGCCAGGCTGGTAAAGAGGTTAAAGGAGGAGGCTAAATGAAGATTCTCTGGGCTCCCTGGAGGATAAAATATATTTTAGGAAAAAAAGACAAATGTATTTTCTGCGATAAATTAAAAGAGAATAGAGATAAAGAGAATTACGTGCTTTTGCGCGGGGAAAATGGTTTCGTAATGCTCAATACTTTCCCTTATAATAACGGGCACCTTATGGTCGCTCCTTACAAGCACGTGCCCGATCTGGAAGGTCTGCAAGAGAATGAACTGGGCGAGATGATGGAACTGGTTAAGAAATCTACTCAAATTCTCAAGAAAGCCTTGCACCCGGAGGGTTTCAATATTGGAATAAATATGGGCAAAGTAGCCGGGGCTGGCGTGGAAGGACATATTCACATTCATATTGTGCCCCGCTGGGGAGGAGATACCAGCTTTATATCTACCGTAGGGGATACAAAGATTATTCCCGAATCTCTGGATGATACCTATAACAAACTCCTGGCAACTCTATAAAATCTATTCTTAGGAGAGAAAATGATTAAAAAAAGAGTCATAGTAACTTCTATTAGCGTATTCCTTGTCTTACTTTTTTTCTCTAGGGGAATATGCAAAACCGAAGCAGATGTCCGTTTCGAAAAAGGCGTGGACTACATCAATCAGGAAGACTATCAACGGGCACTTGAAGAGTTCAATCGGGTAATAAGTATCGATTCCAACTACGTCGACGCTTACTGCGGGATCGGCATAGCTTACCTGAACCAGAAAAAGTATAAGGAAGCAATAGAAGTCTTTGAAAAAGCAATAGCTTTGGATCCCGATGGACCGATTGCCTATTATCTTCTGGGTAGAGCCTACGAAGAGATAATGGATTATGAAAAGGCAATTTCTGCCTGGAATAGATTCCTCGCTCTGCGTCCCGGAGGGAAACGCGCCAGGAGACTGAGGAAGCATATCAGAAGATTGGAGGAACTTAAATAATGAAACCTAACAGGATTATGAGCTGGCTATTATTCTTTATCGTCCTTTTCTCTTTTCTGGCTCTCTTTTTCGGATGCGTTCCCCGCACGGCAATAAAAAAAGAATACGATTTCACCAGAATCAATCGTATTGGCGTTCTGGAGTTTACCAGTTACAGAGAGCATATATACGCCGGAAATGCAGTGACCGATGAATTCATAAGGCAATTATTGTTCAGAAATATCGATGTCGTTGAACGGGAGAGACTGGAGAGCCTGCTCCGGGAACAGCGTCTGGCGGGAAGCAATTATCTCGACCCCGAGACAGTGAAGCAAGTGGGCAAGATACTGGGGGTTGACGCATTGATTACCGGTACGGTGACCAGATATATTGCCGGAGATAGAGAGACCATATATTTCACGGACGAAGACGGAAATATTAAGACGGAGGTTTTCCTGAAAAGGGCTGAGGTGGGAATTAGCGCGCGGATGATTGACGTAGAGACAGGACTGATTGTCTGGGCAAGTTCCTACACCTATGAATCCTTCGATATGGAAGGGGCAATTCGCGGGGCAGCCTCCCGGCTGTTGAACTCCCTGAAAAAAGTGTGGCCCCAAATGAAATTATGAAATAGTTGTAGCCGCAGAGCGATAGCTCTGCATTGTAGGGGCGGCACTCCGTGGCCGCCCTGTAGGGACGGCACAGAGTCCGTCCCCTACACAGGAAAGACACAAAAATGCTCACCACTAACGAAATCAGAAAAAGATTCCTGGACTATTTCGAAAAGAGGACTCACAAAGTCGTCCCCACTATGAGCCTCATCCCGCAGGACCCCACTCTCCTTTTCACCAGCGCGGGAATGGTGCAGTTTAAAAATATGTTCCTGGGAAAAGGTAAACTCGTTTTCCGTCGGGCAGCCTCCTCCCAAATATGTTTTCGCACAACCGATATCGAAAAAGTGGGAAACACAGCCAGGCACCTCACTTTCTTTGAGATGCTGGGCAATTTCTCCTTTGGTGACTACTTCAAAAAGGAAGCTATTGAGTGGGCGTGGGATTTCCTGATTAAAGAGATGGGTCTTCCCCAGGAGAAACTTTATGCTTCAGTATATACGGAAGACGAAGAAGCGTACGAACTCTGGAAGAGATTTTTGCCGGAAGGGAGAGTAGTTAAGCTGGGGAAAGAAGATAATTTCTGGGAGATGGGACCCACCGGGCCCTGCGGACCCTGCTCGGAAGTGTTGATGGATATGGGAGAAGGAGTGGGATGCGGCAAGCCCG
>CAYFRM010000033.1:0-1851 GCA_964345635.1 uncultured Clostridia bacterium | reverse complement strand
TTTAGTTTTGTTCCTACCCCGTCGGTAGCGGCAACGAGTAACGGTTTCTTATATCCGGCCGTCTCTATCGGGTAAAGGCCGGAGAAACCTCCGATTCCGGAAACAATCCCCTTTATCTTCTTCATCAGCTTTTCTGCTTTCTTTATGTCCACGCCCGCCTGTCTATACGTAACCATAAGTCAAACTCTCTCCCTTTCCCCCATATGCTCCCTTTCCTCAATATGTTCCCACTGCAAGGGAGAAATCACCGCCTGGCCGATATTGGTCAAATGGTCCCCTATCTTTTCAAAGTTACTGACCATTTCCAGAAAAACTATCCCGGAAAGCACTTTACATGTTCCTTCCTCTAACCTCTTGACATGATTTTGATTCAATTCATCCCTCAAAAGGTTAACCCGCGACTCCCTCTCAATTACCTTTCGTGCCTCATTAACATCGTTTGTCTTAAGCGCAGAAATAGTCTCCTCCACCATCTGGTCTATTTCTCCCTGTATCTGGCGAATCTCACTGGTTGCCATCTTGGAGAACGGTAACTTTTCGTCGATTTTTCTTTCCGCCAGGTCTTTCAGGTTTTCCGCATGATCGCCGATTCGCTCAACATCGTTAATTATATGCAAAAGAGACGGTATCTTTTTCGACTCTTCTTCGCTCAATTCTCTCTGCATCAGCTCCACCAGGTAATTTGATACCGCCATCCTCAAGCTATCCACAGCCTCTTCTCCCTGGGAGACCTTGGCCAGTACTTTCGTACCGTTTCCCATAAAACCTTCAACGGAATCGTCTATCATCTCTTTGACCAGGTTTAGAGTATGAATGGATTCATAAACAGCTGCCTGCAAAGCTAAAACCGGAGTATTCAAAAGGTGTCTTTCCAGATGTTTCGGACCCACTTCCACAACAGTCTCTTTTCCCGGAATTGCCTTTTCAATCGTGCGTGCCATAACTCCTGCCAGGGGAAGGAAAAGGGCAGTAATCATTACATTAAATATCGTATGGGCATTGGCACATTGACGCATGATACTGGGTGCAGTAGCCTCAATCAAACTTTGATAATAAGGTAGGAAAAGTAAGAGAAGAACGACTCCTATAACTTTGAATGTCGCGTGCGCAATGGCTGTCCTCTTCGCAGAAATAGTCGTGCCCATAGAAGCAAGAAGAGCGGTTATACAAGTGCCGATATTGTCTCCCAGAATTAGAGGTATTGCTCCTCTTAAGTCTATCAACCCCACGGAGGCTAAAGCCAGAACTAAACCCACTGTGACGCTACTCGATTGAACAATCATTGTTACTATCATACCGGTGACTATGCCCGTGATAGGCCTCTTGCTAAAAATGATAAAGGCATTGCGCACAGACTCACTGGCTCCAAAAGGCTCTACTGAACCCGTCAATATCTTCAGACCCAAAAAAAGAATGCCGAAACCGAACAGAAATTCTCCCATATTCTTATAGAATTTTCTCTTGGCGAAGAAGTTTAATCCCATACCCAGCCCGATAATGGGTAAAGCGTAATCAGTCAATTTAAAAGCGATTAATTGGGCAGTGATTGTCGTGCCAATATCGGCTCCCAAAATCACGCCTATCGCCTGTCTCAAGGTCATCAATCCAGCATTTACGAATCCCACCAACATCACCGTAGTGGCGCTGGAGGATTGAATAAGTGACGTTACTCCTGCGCCAACGAGCATGCCCATAAACGGCGTGGAGGTTAGAGCAGCGAGTATTTTCCTGATTCTATCTGCGGAGGCTTTATGTAATCCACTACCCATAAGATGGATGCCAAATATGAATAGCCCCAGACCACCAACTACGCCAAATATTGTCTCTTTAATCATCTCTTGTCTACTCCTC
>CAYFRM010000032.1:0-6721 GCA_964345635.1 uncultured Clostridia bacterium | reverse complement strand
AGAGCAAATAACGCCCTCAGGAGCTTTGATTCGTATCTTTCGGATAACGCTTCAATTGGCGAGAGGAATCGGTTGAGACGAGAGACGGCCCAGAGGCGGGGACCGATGAACATATAGAGAGCGGCAAACCCGGCCACGCATCCCCACACAAAATAGACATAACCGGGGCCATTCCGGTAGAGAAATCCCGGATAACCGTAAAATGTCCACGCGCTGGAGACGGCAAAAAGAACGAAGAAAAACATAATTATGGTTCCTATTCCCCGACCGGCAAGGAAATAGTCCTCGGCAGTCTTTGCCGAAATTTTGTATCCATAGACCGCCATCCACATGACAATTACGCCAAAAATACCAAGGATAATAATCCCCGTCATTTCTTCACCGTCTGAATGGCCAGTATCTGAAAAAGTATATCAGATAGGCCACAATCCATATGATAACGAATGCCAGGCCAGCAAGATATGGCAAGGTCATCCATCCGAATATAAGAATCTCCTTCCCAAAATATCTGCTCACGTAAATAAGGCCAATTGTTGAAATCAAAAGGATGAGGAGAAATATCCTCCCCGGGCGATGTGCGAAAATTTCCCTCACAATATAGTTCCTCCTAACATCTTGTTATTTTAACATCTTACCTCGTATTGTCAAGCACAAAAATTCAAAACTTTAAAGCCCTGAATTGCGATAAACTCCCGTAAGATAAGAAATCCCGAATCTCTTTTATTTCTTAAGTAGATTCGGGATTTTGCTCTATCTTTACCAACTGAGCTCACTCGCAGTTATTTTTCCCTCTCCAGTCGCATTCTCTTTTCCCTCAATCAAGAATCTGACGAAAAACTGACGTATTCCTGACGCGATGTTGTTCTCTGCCCTTATCATTGTCCACAATAGTAAAGCTTGAATTGTTTTCCTACACGATATATCGATAAAGACAGCCTCATTAAATACGTCCCAAGATATAGTAGGTAGCCCTTCCTTCAAACTTCCAGACCATAAGAATGTCAAATTCCCTCTTTATTACATCTTTCATTAGCCGGTCTAAGGACCTTCTGGTTTCTTTTATTCCAATTATGCCCCGGTCCCTTTTACGACCCTTATTTTTATTCCTTTGCGGTTTACTAGCCCCCTTTCTAGCAACTGAGCTACACCAGCATTACCCCTTTCTGGAACTGTCTCCGAAGTGTCTATGGACCTGTCTATTTGGCCAAACAATCTAAGCAGCAATTCTTACCGCAATTACATCTAACAGTTCCGCCATTTGTGAAGCCCCAACGGTCTGGGTTGAACGAAGAGAGCCATAAATAGCGTGTTAGATGAAATTGTGATCTCATTTGTGATTTTTTCCTACTTCAACTCTGTAGATTTTGGTGGTTCGTAATATGTACAATACAAATGTCCCTGAATAGGCTTCGGTACTTTTAAACTTAAAGTCCATTTATCAAACATCTTTTCGGCAGTGAAGAAGTTGCCTTCCTTAATCCTTTTCAACTCGGTTTCTGTTTTAAGTCTTGCCTTTTCACCAATTTTTACATCGGGATAACACTTTCTTATTTCATAACCCTCTAGAAAGTCAAAATCAAATATCAGCTCTGCTGTTGGGTAGGAAATATACCACTCACAAGCTCCACATATCGGTTCTTCATATTCATAAGTACCTTGCCTTATCCTTTCTAACGTTTCTTCATATGTGAAGGGCCGATAATTAGGCCGGATCACTTTGAAAGCATATTTTACCTTCTCCCCTTTTCTGAGAGGAGGGTTAAATACAACTTTCCACAGAAATTTGTAATCCGTATTCTGAACTATCAGAGGTTCTACATTCATACCTGAGGGCATTTCTTTGCAAATAAAATCAAATTGTTCAGCCCTTGTCGACAGACCGGGAGTTGTATCTTGTAATTCCGTTGAATGATAAGTCGCTTCTAATTCCTGAATTAAAGATTCCATCAAAATTTCACACCTTAGTACAGTAAGTTCTTTTGATAGTATTTCTTCCTTAGCATGGATATAATGTCTCATTAAAACTGGTATCTGTAATTTTTCGACTTGATATGTAGATTCTAAGTATTTTCTCAAGTTGAATAAAAATGTGGTAACTTTGTCTATATTCTTAATCAAATCATTTCTCATGAATTTCTCTCTTCTCTCTTCCATCCCTACAAAGCCTTCGATTTTGACACCCTCTTCGACAAAAATAGCAATTGGTTTATTATATGCATTAGCGAGCGCAATTTCATGCTGGATCCAATCTGGACATGCCCAATAATCAGACTCCTCTATTTTCTTTCGTCTGGTAGCTATTGCTATCAGGCAATCACTTTTTATTATGTTTTCCTTCACTTTGTCGGGTGTCCTACCTATCTCTTGGTAGTCATAAATTTCAGGCTCTATGCCAAATGCCCTGATTAACTTCATAAAAAACTCTACTATCCCTCTATCTTCCGCTGCAAAACTGCAACTCAAAAAACTCCTAAAATAAACTTCCGGCATGGTTACCTCCCGTTCTTTAAAACTCAATTACCTGTTTTAAGACCACAATTTCGTCTAACTTGTTATATCTGAACCCAGTTCGGGTATCCTTCCCATATAAAGGTATATCAAAAGTATCTCCGTTCTAGTCTGTCCGGTCAAGCGCCGTGCATTACTCTCTTTCAAAGACCGCCCATGAAAGTGCCTGTTAGTATGTTAAAACGCGCATGAAACTGAAAACTTCTTACGGTCACTTGTACTACTGACATCTATACTTCAAGCCATAAAAAAATAATTTCGTGGTGTATGAACGATGCTTAAGAAGTGCCTAAAAGAGGTATATTTTGTGGATTTTTGAAGTATCTATTAAAATCTCTAAGTTACATTAAAATAACAAAAAATCACAAAGAGGTCAAGCGAAATTCTTGTCATTTTTGTTGTCGGCGAGACTTTTTTGCTGTTCTGTACTTCCAGCGGGTTCCTGCGGGAGTATCTTCCAGAACGATTCCTATCTTTTCCAGATCGCTGCGAATTTTGTCAGCTTTCTGCCAATCTTTTCCTTCCCGGGCGGCATCCCGCTGGTCAATAAGTTTTTCAATCTGGAACTCGTCTATTCCTGCCTTCTCTATGGCCTTCTCTTTCACGAATCCCAGAAGAGATGCCATGCTTCTCAACGTTCTCTCCGCCGCAAGAAGAAAAGAGAGGTTGGGACTCTTCTTGGAAACTTCTTTATTTGCCTTGCTTACAAAATCGAATAAATGACCCAGAGCCCGCGCCGTGTTAAAATCATCATCCATAGCTTTGGTAAATTTTTCTTTTGCCTTAGAAATACTACTATCTTCTTTTTTGGGAGTACTCGCTTTCTTTCCCGCCTTCAATCCCTTTAGCAGAAATCGGACGTTATCCAAAGTATTGTGAAACCTTTCTAAACTTTTGCGCGCTTCTTCCAGCTTATCGTCGGAGAAATCTACGTGGCTTCGGTAGTATTGGGAAATTAGAAAGAACCTGACCACAGCGGGAGAATATTTTTCATAAATCTCCTGCAGGGTAAAAAAATTGCCCAGGGATTTAGACATTTTTTCCCGATTGACCGTGACAAACCCGTTATGTAACCAGTAATCCGCAAAAGGTTTCCCTGTAGCTGCCTCGGATTGAGCGATTTCATTTTCGTGGTGAGGGAATATCAAGTCCTGACCGCCGCCGTGAATGTCGAAGGGAACTCCCAGTCGCCCCATGCTCATTGCGCTACACTCGATATGCCATCCCGGCCTGCCCTTTCCCCAGGGGCTTTCCCAGTATGGCTCGCCGGGCTTGGCGCTCTTCCATAAAGCAAAGTCGAGAGGGTCCCTCTTTCGTTTATCCACTTCTACCCTGGCTCCCGCCTGCATCTCCTCGCGTGAGCGATGGGAAAGTTTACCATAACCGTCAAACTTCGCTATTTCGAAGTAGACATCTCCGTCTACGACGTAGGCATAGCCTCGTTTGATTAACTTCTCAATAAGTTTAATCATCTCCGGGATATGCTCTGTCGTCCTGGGGTAGGAATCGGCTTTTTTTATGTTCAATCTTTCCATTACTGCAAAATATTCCCTGATGTACTTTTCCGCTACCTCCTCGACCTTGCTTCCTAACTGTTTGGCTCTGTTTATGATCTTGTCGTCAACGTCCGTAAAATTTTGCACGTATGTTACTTTATAACCCTTATATTCCAGATATTTTCTGATTACGTCAAAAACTACGTAACAGCGGGCGTGGCCGAGATGGCAATGGTCGTAGGGCGTGGTTCCGCAAACGTAAATCTTTACCTTACCCGGGGACTGCGGTTTGAATTCTTCTTTCTTCCGGGTTAGAGTATTATGAACAAATAGAGACATAATCTTCCTTTATCGCTCTCTGAGTGAAACTATGGTATAAGCGGCTATACCTTCGCCCTGGCCAATCAATCCCAGCCCTTCATTGGTTGTAGCTTTGATATTTATTACTTCTTGACTACTATTTAGAACTCCGCTAACATTCTTTTTCATCTCTTCAATGTAGGGCGAAAGGCGGGGTTTTTGAGCTATAATTACGGAATCGAGATTATTTACCTGAAAATTTGCTCCAGTCATAATTTCAGAAACTTTTCCCAAGAGAACCAGAGATGAGATATCTTTATACTTTGCGTCGGTATCGGGAAAATGGAGGCCTATATCGCCCTTTCCTACCGCGCCGAGAATTGCGTCGCAGATGGAATGGGTTAGAACGTCTGCGTCGGAGTGGCCGGAGAGCCCTTTCTCAAAGGGTATTTCTACGCCGCCCAAGACCAATTTTCTCCCTGCGACCAGCCGATGTATATCGTAGCCAATGCCGATTTTCATGATGATACCCCTCACCCTAACCCTCTCCCCGAAGGGGAGAGGGAATTAGCAAGACCCATACACCAAAGCAGAGATTCGCTCTGCAACTACATCCCACAATCGCTATTGTAGCAGCAAAGCGCAAGCTTTGCATTCCCATTGGCAGAGATTCGCTCTGCAGCTACAATTTTTTTGATAACATACCTTTGGCGAGGATTAAATCTTCTTTGGTGGTAATTTTTATGTTGCGGTAGTCACCGGAAATTATTCTTACCGGCTTATTTATTCTTTCCACTAACTGAGCGTCGTCGGTGCCATAAAATCTATCTTTCCGGGCTTTGGCATAAGCTTTCTTAATCAAACTGAGCCGGAATGTTTGTGGAGTCTGGACTCTCCAGAGATATTCGCGAGAAAGCGTTTTCTCTATAACCCCGTTACTCCTTGCCATCTTGATAGTATCACTCGCGGGAACGGCGGCAACGCAGGCTCCGAATCTCCTCGCTTTGGCAATCGAGTCTACTATCATCCTCCTGGTTACGAACGGCCTCACTCCGTCGTGAATAATTACTATCTCATAATCCCCGGACACGAGAGCAAGTCCGCAAGCCACCGAGTCCTGCCGCCGCGCTCCCCCACCGGTTAACTCTATCTCTTTCTTATATCCGTACTTTTCTATAATTTCTTTCTGACAATACTTCTTCCACCCTTCAGGAATAACCAGAATTATTCTGTCAACTTTATTTATTGAGTCAAATACCTCCAGGGTATATGCCAGAATTGGTTTGGAGTCGATAGAGAGGAACTGCTTCTTTGTTGAACGTCCCATCCTTTTGCCACTGCCAGCAGCAACGATAATTGCTACTACTTTCAAAGATTACTTCTCCTCTCAGAAATGGTATGTTCAATCTTCCACAAGGCGGGCAAATATCATCCGTCCGGCGGCAGTTTGCAAAATGCTATTGACCATTACGTCGACTTTTCTGCCAATATATCTCCTTCCGCCTTCAATTACCACCATCGTTCCGTCGTCAAGATAAGCCACTCCCTGTTTAGGTTCTTTTCCCTCTTTTAAGACGAAGACCTTCATTGCCTCCCCGGGCAGAACGGGCGGTTTAATTGCGTTGGACAATTCGTTGACGTTCAAAACAGCAATCCCCTGCACCGACGCAACTTTGTTCAAGTTGAAATCTGCAGTGAGAATCCTGGCATCCAATTCCTCTGCTAATTTTACTATCTTTGCATCCACTTCTTCAATCTTAGGATAATCTTTCTCAAAGATTTTTACCGAGACCTGTTTGGTCTCCTGAAGTCTCTTTAGTATGTCCAACCCTCTCCTGCCGCGGTTCCTTTTTGAAGAGTCCGGTGAATCGGAAATTTCTTGCAGTTCTCTTAGAATAAAACTGGGAATTACCAGAGTTCCCTCCAAAAATTTGGTCTCGCAGATATCGGTAATCCTGCCGTCAATTAAGGCGCTGCTGTCTACGACCTTCATCACCGCGCCGCCCCTTCGCTTACTGGATAACGTGATGCTCCTATCCAGAAGTTCCAACTCTTCTTTCTTTTTAATAGCCAGAAGCATTCCGATATAAGCGAGCACAATTTTTATTAACAGAGAATACGATTTAAAGAATGTCTCCACCATGGGATTCCCCATCAATGCTACCGAATAGTCAATGAGTTTGGCAGCAATCAATCCCAGGATTATTCCAATACCGCCAGCTACCATCATATCCAGGGCAACTTTTTCAATAAGTATCTCTACAAGGATAACCAGAATCGCAGCGCCGGTTCCGATCAGGATACCCTTGGCCCCCGGAGAAATCTGTAAATAACCAATGATTGGTCCGGCAATAATAACTAATCAACGAACAATCCAGATAAACACTAATTTTCACGTCCTCTGTAGTAAAAAAAAG
>CAYFRM010000031.1:0-4176 GCA_964345635.1 uncultured Clostridia bacterium | reverse complement strand
ATTGTCTCCAGTGTTCGCGCCCTGTTCGAACTTAACTATCCGCAGTATGAGGTCATTGTGGTTAATGACGGGTCCACAGACAATACTCTTGGTACTCTGGAAGAAGCGTTCTCTCTGAGGCGCACGGCGCATGTCTACCACCGGGAGCTCCCTACGGCTACGGTGAAGGTGGTCTACCGGTCGAAAATATATCCCAATCTCTGGGTACTGGACAAAGAGAATGGCGGGAAGTCGGACGCCTTGAACGCGGGAGTCAATTTCTCCCAGTATCCTTTATACTGCGCCATCGACGCCGATTCCATCCTGGAAAAGGATGCCCTGGTGAGGGTGATCCGTCCTTATATGGACCGTTTCCAGGAAGTAGTCGCGGTAGGGGGAATCGTTCGCGTCGCCAACGGCTGTCGCATTAGACAGGGGGTTGTGGAAGAGGTGGGGCTTTCCAAGAAATGGCTTCCCAACTTCCAGGTGGTAGAATATTTGAGGGCCTTTCTTTCCGGCCGGGTTGCCTGGGGCGCCTGGAATGCCCTCCTGGTAATATCCGGGGCTTTCGGGGTGTTCAAAAAGCAGCCGGTCAAAGATGTTGGCGGCTATTCTACCGAGACAGTGGGGGAAGATATGGAGCTGGTGGTGCGTCTTCACCGGAGATTGAGGAAGAAAAAGAGGAGCTACCGCATCCATTTTATACCGGACCCCGTATGCTGGACGGAGGTTCCCCATCAATGGCGCATGCTGGGAAGACAGAGAAACAGATGGCAAAGGGGACTGGGACAGTCCTTGTACCGTCACCTTGCCATGTTCGCCAATCCTAAGTATGGTTCCATAGGGCTGTTGGCTATGCCCTATTTCTTTTTGGTGGAGCTTTTGAGCCCGGCGGTGGAATTGTTCGGTTATACGCTATTTGGCGTAGCCGTTTATCTGGGCGCTGTGTACTGGGAAGCGGTGGCGACCTTTCTTATTCTGGCGGTATGGATGGGGATATTCCTCTCTCTTTTAGCCGTGCTATTGGAAGAGTTTACACTCCATCGCTATCCCAGAGTGCGTAACCTTGTGAAGCTTCTCCTTTGCGCGGTTCTGGAGAATTTTGGCTATCGGCAGATGACTGCTTTCTTCAGGTTGAAAGGGCTATACGACTTTGCAAGGAGGGAAAATGCCTGGGGGTTTATCGAAAAGAAAGGCCTGGAAGAGGCGCATTGAACTGTTATGTTTCGTGGCGCTTCTGGGTTGTTTCTATTCTGTGGCGTTCGCTGAGAAGATACGCGTAGATTCCGGGGTAATATTTGAAGATTTCAGCTTCGCGGACTTAGGCCATACCGAATGGGTGCAGGCAGTGGTTCCCTCATCACCGGGGTTATCTCTTCTGGGGCGGGCAACGGTGATTCGCCGCTTCCGGGAATCCGACGTTCAGGGGACTGTTGGCGGTTCCCTGCGCGTGGGTGCCAAAACAGGGCTTGAGGGTGAATTGAGCTTAAGTCCCGGGGCTGTGATTGCACCCAGGTTCTCCACTTCTCTGTCCCTGTATCGGGCTCTTGCCTCCGTAGAAATTATGCCGCACTACCGTTTCTCCCGCTACGAAACAACCGATGTCCATGTTTTCGCCATGGGCGCCACCTGGCCTGTCACAGGGTCTTTCCAGGGGATAGGCCGGACATATATCAGCGCGACAAGTTTTCGCAACGGTCCGACTGAATGGAATCCGGCGTTTCTAATACAGGGGCGGGTTTCCGTGAATTCCAGATTCACGCTTATCCCCTCGTATTCTTTCTACAGAGAAAGCTTTGAGGCAGGCGCTCCTGACCAGACAAGAAGGTTCTCCGCTCACGTGGGGAGGATCGAAACCCGGCACAGGACCTCCAGCGCTTTTCTGGTTCGCCTTGCCTGGGAGTATGAAGGCAGATCAACAGGCGTATCGGTCGGGCGGTACGACTTCGGTATACAGTATCAGTGGTAGCATATCCCTCAAACGAAGAACGACCTATGCCGGGCCGTATGAGAAACCGGACCAAGTCTTTCCTTACACAACCGCAGGATCAGTGAAATATTCTCTTTAAATACTTGTAAGAATTAGGGACCCTTCCTGAAGTCATTATTTCAAGAATTCTAAAAAACCGCTTGACTTTAAGTTAGTTTGCATTATACTCATATAGGAAGTAAACATCATCCTTTATAATATCATAATAACATGATACCCAATAAAAAAATGGTTGAAATCACAGGACTATATGGAGATACCCGGTTCAAAGATAGAAAAAGTAAGCAGTCGCTTATGAAAATAGCACTTCTAACTATTTTTGTCATTTTTGCCACAATTTTTTCCCCCCTTAACGGATTAACATCAAGTAACCCGGAGCTTTCTTCCGATGATTTCTTTCGGTCAGCCGGAGAGTTATTTAAGCAAAACAAAACAGCATCTGCCAAACAGTTCCAATTATTTATAAAACTGTATCCTAAAGATAGACTCATCCCGGAAGCAGAATTCATGGTGGGAGAATGTTTCTTTACCCTGGATCCTACCTCTTCAGAGGCGCTAAAAAAGTTTGAAGCGGTGGTAAATCGATATTCTTCAAGTAAACAGGCGGAAAGCGCTTCCTTTCGAATTGCCGAAATCCATTACAATAGAAAAGATTATGCGAAAGCTTTGGACTCTTTGGAAAAGGCGGAAACCAGATACACTGAAGGATATCTTCAGTACGAAAGGCTACTGCTTAAAGCCCAATGCTACATCATTCTGCAACGCTTTGAAGAAGCGGAAAAAATTCTTACCAATTTAGTTTCCAGGCAACAAGCATACGGAGAAGATAAACGCTTTAACTATATCTTTGGATTGGTCAATTACCAACTGGGGAAGGACGAGTTAGCCTTAAAAAATTTGGAGGAAGTCGATTTACCGGAAGCTCTTTTATTCTCATCCAAATCGTTGGTCCGTTTGAAAAAGCCTCTTTTAGGCATAGAGAAATTAAAAGAGCTTATCAATAAATATCCGGAAACGTCTCTTCAGGAAAGGGTAAACTACCTCATAGGCGAAGCCTTCTTTGCTGCCAAAGACTACATCAGCGCCATTCGTAGCTACGAAAGATTTCTTCAATCCTACTCTCAAAGTAGCTTAGTTGGTCCCGCGATTTATAAAATTGCCTCTTCTTATTTGGAAAAGGGGGACTATCTGCAGGCACGAAGTAGTTTTCAGTCTTTTTTGCAGACTGAACCTAAATCGGAGTTTGCCCCACGGGCAATCTATTTGATAGGGGAATCTTTCCTCAGGGAAGAAAGATTTAAGGAAGCCTGTTTTTCCTATGGAGATATGGTCAGTTCCTACCCCAATGATTTTTATTCACCGAATGCTCAATTTAAACTGGGATGGTGTTATTTTAATTTGAAAGCTTTTCAGCAAGCAAAATCTTCACTTGTCAAATTCAAACAACTCTATCCGGATCATCCATTATTGCCCGAGGTTGAGCTACTCCTGGGAAATACTTTAACCGAACTTAAACTTTATATGGATGCTTCCGATGCTTACCAGAGAGTGATTGACCAAACGAAAGAGGTTGAAATAAGGGAAGTGGCTCTTGCCCTGATGAGTAGGGCCAATTATTTAGGTGAAAATTATGCCGCTCTGGTGTCAGGATGTCGCTACCTTCTTAATCAATTTTCTCCCAGTAAGAGTTCCTGGCGACTGATAACCTACCTCTATCTTGCTGAAGGTTACCTCCAGCAGGGGATGTATAACGAAGCAAAGGAGCTTTATAAACTAATACAATCGATTTATCCCACAAGCCCTCTTTTGATTTATGCTCAGGAAGGTTTAGCCTGGGCTAATTTTTTGAGCGGAGACTATTCTCAAGCTCAAAATATAAGAGAGAAAATTCAAAATATTTCTCAACAGAAAGATGTACCCGAAGATTTGGTTTTGATTAACCGCTATGAACTGGCAAACGCATTTTTTAACCAGAAAAAATATTTGAAAGCGCTGGATATTTTTGACGTCTTCCAGAAACAAAATCCTAAACATTATCTGGCAGCCAGGGCTGCCTTAAACGGAGGCTTTTGTTACTACCAGTTAGAATATTTTGCTCAGGCAATCGAAACGTGGGAAAACATGGAGAAGAATTATCCGGATGCGCCGGAGACGAAGCAGGCTTTATGGAAAGTAGCAGATACCTATTTCCGGGCACAACTTTACGA
>CAYFRM010000030.1:0-2055 GCA_964345635.1 uncultured Clostridia bacterium | reverse complement strand
CTATGAAGGAAAAGATAAAGTACAGACGCCGCCTCTTCTGTCCGAAAAATCCTTTGGCAAAAAAGAGCAGGGAAAGGATTATAAAAAAAGTGAGCACCATATCCGTCCTGGCAGCCCGCGCGTTAAGGAAATAGAGGGGACTGGAAAGCAGGGCAAGAGAGGAGAAAAGCGCTCCTTTGGGATTGCCGAAAAGAATCAATGAAAAATAGTAGATTAGCACTATGCCCGCAGCGGCAAAAATAACCGCTGGCAGGCGTCCGGAAAATATGTTGACTCCGAAAATCTTAAACGAAGAAGCGACCAGCCAGTAGAATAATATCGGTTTCTGAAACCTCACTTCCCGACCTTCAAAAACGGGTGTTATCCAGTCGCCGCTTTTAACCATATTCAGGCCGGAACTGAGGTAATAAGTCTCATCGCTCTGATGGGTAGTTATCTCCGAAAGACCGGAACAGAATAGAGCAAGAGACGCTATGGCGAGAATAAAATATATCTCTTTCCCTTTAATAAATCCCAATGCTTTCATTTTCAAGTTCATCGGCTTTCCCGCTCAAGCCGGTTTCTCTTTCTTCCCGTAAATAAGAATTATGTTTCTAAGATAAATAAACGAACCAACCGACTGTCCCAGAATAAACACCGGGTCTTTCCTGTGAATAGCATAAGTTAAAAGGAGAAGCCCGCCGGAAAGGCTGAAGAACCAGAAAATATTGGGAATGTAACTCTCCTTTCTTCTTTCCGAGGCAATCCACTGAAAAAGAAACCTCATAAAGAACATCGCCTGGGCGAAAAAACCTAATATTAACCAGTAGTCCATAACTTACTCCTTAATCTTATAATTTAGTCTTCTTCTCTTCATCCACACCACTGCCATAAGGTCAATAAACGCTTTAAACACTCTATTCCACACGCCAAACTTTGTCTTCCCGTAAAGCCGGGGATGATGGTCTACTTCCACCTCCACAACTTTAGCCCCTTCCCACCTGAGAAGTGTGGGAAGAAAGCGATGCATACCGTCAAAAAGTTTAAGTCTGGACAAAAACTTTCTTTTATAGGCCCTTAGCGTGCAGCCCACGTCAGTTATGTTTTCTTTGGTTACTCTATTCCGGATATAATTGGCTATCCGGGAAGATATAATCCTCACCCGGGAGTCATGCCTCCTACTTCGCACCCCGCAGACCACATCATAATCTTTCATATGTTCAAGAAGCTTCGGAATATCCTTGGGGTCGTTTTGCATATCAGCATCCATGGTAATTACAGTCTCTCCCCGGGCCAGGGAAAATCCTGCATCCAGAGCAGCCGTTAAACCACTATTTCTTTCAAATTCCACTACCCTCAATCGTTCATATTTGCTTTTCAAAGCCCTAAGGACTTCGTCACTCCCGTCCCTGCTTCCGTCATTCACGCAGATTATCTCATATTCCTTCCGAAGCGAATCCATAACCTCAGTAAGCGAGTTCAATAGAATCTCCAGATTATCTCTCTCGTTATAAACAGGAATCACCACCGAATAATCCATCACATCCCACCACTTGTAGCCGCAAAGCGCAAGCTTTGCTTCCTTTTGATGTAGCTGCAAAGCGTAAGCTTTGCTTCCTTTTCTTTAGCAGAGCTATCGCTCTGCAGCTACTTCATTATTTTCGTTCCTAACAATTTCTTCTGCTCATCAATAAGTGGCAAAAGAGCGTCCTTCTTTCGCCCATCAAGGATATCTATCTCTTTTACGCCCTTCCGGAGAGCCTGCACGCAGGAATCTATCTTGGGAATCATACCCGCAGTAATCGTCCCCTTTTTCACCAATTCCTCAACCTCTTCTATCTTTATCTGTTCAATTGCAGACTTCTCATCTTCAGGATTCTCCAGAATCCCCGGCACATCAGTCAGGAAGACCAATCTTTCCGCTCCGATAGCGCCGGAAAATTGCGAGGCAAAGATATCGGCATTGATGTTATAAGTCACTCCCTTTCTATCCATAGCCACGGGAGAGATAACCGGGATAAAACCATTATCCAGAAGGATGCTTAGAATTTCAGGATTTACTTTCTCTATATCAGC
>CAYFRM010000029.1:0-8790 GCA_964345635.1 uncultured Clostridia bacterium | reverse complement strand
GTCAGGCATCATCTTTTTCAGACGACTGGCGACCGTGTCTATTGTTTCCACGCGGTTATGGACATAAAAGACCTGACCTCCCCTTTCGATTTCGTTCCTCACCGCCATCTCCACGATTTCCTCATTATATTCTCCCAGATAAGTTTCCACCGGGATGCGACCTTGCGGAGGAGTATCTATGACTGACATATCCCTGACTCCGCCCAGAGCCATAGAAAGAGTTCTGGGAATAGGGGTAGCAGTCAAGGTCAACACGTCGACAGTCTTTCTGAGTTGCTTCAACTTCTCCTTGTGGCGGACGCCGAACCTCTGCTCTTCGTCAATCACCACCAAACCCAGGTCGAAAAACTGAATATCCTTCTGGAGTAGCCTGTGCGTGCCAATAACGATGTCGACCGAACCCTGCTTCAATTTTTCAATGATTTCTTTCTGCTCCTTTTTGCTTCTGAATCGGGAGAGCATCTCAATCACCACGGGATAATCGGCGAATCTCTCGGAGAAAGTGTGGTAGTGTTGTTCAACTAAAATTGTAGTAGGGGCAAGCACTGCCACTTGCTTGGAGTCAAATACGGCTTTAAGGCTGGCCCGCATAGCTACCTCCGTCTTACCGTAACCAACATCGCCGCAGACAATCCTGTCCATCGGTTTTCGGCTTGTCATATCCTGCTTAACTTCTACGATTGCCCTTTCCTGATCCGGGGTCGTCTCGTAAATGAAAGCATCGGCAAATTCCTCTTCGTAATGGCTGTCGGGAGGAAATGCATATCCCGGCAATTTCTGGCGGGCAGCATATATCTCCAGAAGCTCCCGGGCAATCCTCTGGACAGACTTTTTCACTCTGGCCGTTACCTGACGCCAGGCAGTGCTATCCAGTGAATATAATTTCGGCTTATAACCTTCAGTGCCAATATATTTTTCCACCAGATTAAAATCTTCAATAGGCACGTACAATTTATCACCCTTAGCGTACTCAATCGCAATATAATCGGTGAATCTCTCTTCTACCTCTATCTGCTTAAGCCCCAAATATTTTCCGATGCCGTACCTCTCATGCACAACGTAGTCGCCAATGTTAAGTTCAATCAGGTCGCTGAGTCTTCTCGCGGGATACTTGAGTTTAGGGTAACGGTGCCTTATCTTGTAGCGGCCGAAGATTTCCTTTTCCGAAATCACCACAAGTTTTAAGGCGGGAAAAATAAACCCGGAATTCAAATTCCCTATCCGGAAGCGGGGAAATACCTCCTCTTTTTGCTCTCGCAGGAGCTCTTCCAGCCGCGACTTTTCTCCCTCGTTGTTACAGAAGACGTACGTTTCCCATCCTTGCTTTCGCCAATCTGCCAGTTCCTGGCAGAAGAACGGAATCTTGCCGTGAAACGAAGGCGGAGACTTCGTGGAGAAATTGAGCGCATTCTTCTGAGGCAAGACGGACAAATAGACCTCGGCAAAATGCCGCCTCCCGCGAGACGGCGGATGCTCCACGTTATCCAGAAGCAGCGCTACGTTTTCCGGGAGATAATCAAAAAGCGTATGCCTGCTTTTCTCCTCCCACAACTTTGCCGGAATCACCCTGGTTTCCGCCACAGCGCTTATCGACCTTTGCGTCAGGGGGTCGAACTGGCGCATTTCCTCAATACGGTCCTCGAGGAATATCACCCTGAGAGGGCGGTCCAGATTAGGAGACCATACGTCCAGAATCTCACCGCGCAGGCTAAATTCCCCTGCTCCCTCCACGATGTCAACCCTCTCATAACCGGCAGCAGCCAGTTTTTCGCTTATCTTCCGATATTCGATTTTTCCGCCCCGGGAGAGAGTTAAGGTAAGGAGGGAAAAGCGGGAGGGGGAAATAATTTTTTTCTTTACGCTGTCCACAGTCGTCACCAGAAGCGGATTCTTCTCGCCCGAAAGATGGTAAAGAGAGACAAGCGAATCTTCCGTATTCTCTTGAGAAAAAAGGCTACTCTCTCCCCGAAAAGCTTTAAGGTCTTCTCTTAACCTTTCTAACTCGTCCTCTCTTTCCGTAATCACTAATAGGGGTCGAGAAGTTCTTTCCTTGAGAGCCAAAATAAAAAAAGCTTTGGCACCTCCCCAAAGCCCCGAGACTCTTATCTTTTCCTCTCTGTTAACTATCTTTTCAGAAATTTCTTCCAGGCCGGGATTCTTTTCCCAGAACCGGACTAATTCATCCTTCATAAGTCTATTCCATGAAAAACACAACCATTACGGGCATAAAGCCCTACACTACAAATCGGGTTCGATGAATCGAACCCCTACATTCATTTTCTCAATTTATCTTTTAGTATTTTATTAACCAGTTGGGGATTGGCTTTGCCCCGGGTCTTCCTCATTACCTGCCCCACCAGATGCCCTATAGCTTTTTCTTTACCTTTTCCGTACTCTTTTACAGCGTCGGGATTTTCTTTCAGTACCTCTTCCACTATCTTGCCAATCTCTTTCTCATCGGTAATCTGCACCAGTTTCTTTTCCCGGACAATTGCCTGAGGATTCTTCCCGCTATTAAACATCTCCTCAAATACCGTCTTGGCAATCTTCCCGGAGATTATTCCTTTTTCTATCAATTTCAGAAGTTCTGCCAGCTGCCCGGTAGAGACCGGGGATTCCTCCACTCCCTTATTGACTGCATTCAATCTTCCCAGAAGTTCCACCGTTACCCAGTTAGTAACCACTTTTGGATTATTATACGCTTTAACTACCTGTTCAAAATATTCCGCCAGCGCCTTCTCCGCAGTAAGCACTCCTGCATCGTATTGGGAAAGTTTATAATCTCTCATAAACCGTTCCCGGCGCGTATCGGGAAGTTCGGAAATCGTCTTTTTGATATTTTCCTTCCATTCTTTCTCTACTATCAAAGGTACCAGGTCCGGCTCGGGAAAATAACGATAGTCATGAGCCTCTTCTTTACTCCTCATAGAATGCGTCTTTTCCTTTTTCTCATCCCAGAGTCTTGTCTCCTGGACAATTCTTTCTTTACTTTCCAGTGCCTTAACCTGTCTCTTAACTTCGTATTCCAGGGCTTTCTGGATGGCTCTGAAGGAATTCATATTCTTAACTTCCGCTTTCACCCCCAGTTCTTTCTTGCCCGCCGGGCGAACGGAAACATTCGCATCGCAGCGGAGCGAACCCTTCTCCATGTCGCAATCCGATACTTCCAGATACCTGAGGATATTCTTCAGAGTAGTGAGATAAGTATAAGCTTCTTCGGGACTGGTGATGTCGGGAGAAGAGACTATCTCCAGAAGGGGAACGCCACAGCGATTGAAATCGACGAGACTTCCCTCGATTTCCCGGGAGCCGACATAATGGAGAAGTTTTCCCGCATCCTCCTCCAGATTAATTCTGGCTATACGCACTTTTTTTCTTCCCCCGCCCGTTCCTATTTCCAGATATCCATTCCGAGCTAAAGGCTCTTCGTACTGGGAAATCTGGTAATTCTTGGGCAAATCAGGATAGAAATAGTTTTTGCGGGCAAATATTGAGCGCGAAAGAACCTGGCAGTTTAATGCCAGAGCGCTCTTGATCGCGTATTCCACTGCCTGCCTGTTAACCACAGGCAGTACTCCCGGCATACCCGTGCAGACCGGGCAGGTATGAGTATTGGACGGCGCGCCAAATTCTATTGAGCACCCGCAAAATAACTTGGACTTCGTCTTCAGCTGGACGTGGACTTCCAGCCCAATTACAGTCTCATACTTCACCATTCATTCACTCCCAAAAAAGTGACAGGTACTTTTTTCCATCAAAAAGGGGACAGGCTACTTTTTCCCACGAGATTGCTTCAATTCGATCGCAATGACACTGGAAACTTAAAGTTCTGGCTTTCTCTTGTGCCATTCCGTATTCTTCTCATACGTGTAAGCTATTCTGAGCAGGACCTCCTCAGCGAAAGGCTTCGCTAACAGTTGTAGCCCGATAGGTAGCCCTTTCTTGCTGAATCCGCAAGGTAGTGAAATTCCGGGAATCCCGGCCAGATTTGCCGAAATGGTAAATATGTCTGATAAATACATCTGCAACGGGTCATCAATCTTCTCACCAATTTTAAATGCCGCAGTGGGAGCTGTTGGCGTCACAATAGCATCTACTTTTTGGAAAGCCTCGTCAAAATCTTTTTTTATCAGAGTGCGCACCTTCTGGGCTTTCAAATAGTAAGCATCATAGTAGCCACTGGACAAAGCGTAAGTGCCCAGCATTATTCTCCTTTTGACTTCCGCGCCAAATCCTTCCCCTCTTGTCTTCTCATACTCTTCCAACAAGTTCTCTGTTTCGGGAGAGCGATAGCCATATCTTACTCCGTCATACCTGGCCAGGTTGGCGCTGGCCTCGGAGGGAGCAATCAGATAGTAGACCGCCACTCCGTACTCGGTATGGGGAAGAGATATCGGGAAAGTTTTCGCTCCCAGACTTTTCAGAAGCTCTATCGCCTCTTTCACTCCTCTTTCCACTTCCCCGTCCAGGCCGGCGACGAAATATTCTTTAGGAATTCCTATCTTTACGTCTTTAACATTCTCTATCAAAGATTTGGTGAAATCGGGCACATCCAGATTAACGGAGGTGGAATCGTTTTCATCGTAGCCGGAAATAACATTCAACAGAAGCGCCGCGTCTTCCACATCTTTACCAAAGGGACCTATCTGGTCGAGCGAAGAGGCGAAAGCAACCAATCCGTAACGGGAGACCCTGCCATAAGTAGGCTTTAATCCCACTACCCCGCAGCAGGCTGCCGGCTGGCGAATGGAACCTCCCGTATCAGAACCTATCGCCAGGATTGTTTCGTCAGAAGCTACTGCTGTTGCCGAACCCCCGGAAGAGCCACCGGGAATGTAGTCCAGGTTCCAGGGGTTGCGAGTTACTCCAAAATAAGAATTCTCCGTCGACGAACCCATGGCGAATTCGTCCATATTCGTCTTGCCTATGAACACTGCCCCCTGGTCTCTTAACCTTTTAACTACGGTAGCCTCATAAGGGGAGACAAAATTTTCCAGTATGTGGGAGGAGCAAGTCGTCTTCACGTTCTTGATACACATATTGTCCTTGATGGCTACAGGAATCCCGGCCAGAAGGCCGCGGGATGCACCTTTTTTCATATTCTCGTCAATCTTTCTTGCCTGGAGCAAGGTTTCTTCCTCGGTTAAGGTAACGAAACTATGAAGTTTATCATCCACCTGGCTAATTCTATCATAAACAGATTTCACAATATCCTCAGAAGAAATCTCTTTTTTCTCCATCTTCTTCAATAATTCGTGCGCCGTCAGTCCATATAATTCCATCAAGTTCTCCTGTCAAGGGTTATCTTCTCGCCGTCTTTTACTTTTTTCCAGTCCTGGGGATTTCCCAGGAGTCTACCGATGATGTTCACCGGGCTGGCCGGCCTTATCTCTGACTCCGTGGAAACAGGAGTCTTTCCGAAAAAAATACAGAAACCATTTCCTTCCGGCCAGTAGCCCAGGTCTCCTTCCCCGACTACATCCACAGCTTCTTCGGGACCCATATCTACCGGGATAGTAAAATATATTTCCTCCCCCCAGGTATTGACTTTTGCTTCAATAGGAAGAGAATCCCAGATAGCCTTTGCCGTCTTCGTCTCCAGGAGCTCGGCTTCCATAGTAACTTTTTCTGTCTTTATGTTAATCTTCTTTGCCATTATTCCTCCATTAAGGCAGAGCTTTCGCTCTGCAGCTACATTCTTTTTTGTAGCGGCAAAGCGCAAGCTTTGCTTACTTTTAACAGAGCTGTCGCTCTGCAGCTACATATTATTCTATTACTTTTTTTACTTTGAAATGGCTGGCTTCCACTTCCGGGGCGTTGGCTAAAATCTCCTCCTGCGGCAAAGACGGTTCAACCTTGTCCTCGCGGAAAACATTGGATAAACCCAGAACATGAGAAGTGGGCTCTACCTTTTCCGTATCGAGCTCATTGAGCTTATCAATGTATTTTAAAATGTCTCCCAGTTGTTTTGTATATTTTTCTTTTTCCTCTTCGGTCAATTTCAATCTCGCCAACCGGGCGACGTATTCAACTTCTTTTTTTGTAATCATTCCCATTCTCCTTTATTCATATTCTTTTTATCGGCGCATATTTTACCAAAAATTTTCTCCATTGTCCATTTTCGAAAAGAACGGTAATTTTTGTATCGTCACCTGAGCCACTCCGTTCCAATATTTTGCCCACACCGAACTCCTCGTGCCTCACCCGACCACCAACCTGCCACTCATCTGCCTGAACCTGGCTGAAAGGAGAGGGTTGCATATCTTTCTCTGCGAGACTTTGCTTTTCTCCCAGAAGGCCCGCCTCCAGCACAAACCGGGAAGGCTCATTCCACCTCCACTGCCCGTAAAGTCGCCTCTGACTTGCCGAAGTCAGATAAAGCCTCTCTTTGGCCCGGGTCATTCCCACGTAACACAGTCTTCTTTCCTCCTCCATCTCTGCCTGATTAAAAAGAGCATCGGCGTGAGGGAATAGCCCCTCCTCCAAACCGGTAACGAAGACCACAGGAAATTCCAGGCCCTTGGCTAAATGGAGAGTCATAAGAGTCATCCTGTCGCTTTCCTCATCCCAGGTATCTATATCGGTAATCAAAGAGACCTGCTCCAGAAAAGCCTCTATAGTCTTATCTTCCGATTGCTCTTCAAATTCTCCCACTGCCGAGACCAATTCTTTTACGTTCTCAATTCTGCTTTCCGCCTCCACAGTATCCTCGCTGGCAAGTTCACTCAAGTAGCCTGTCTCTTCTATTACCAGGCGCGTCAACTCTTTCGCCGCGAGCTTCTTACTCTTCCTGCGGAACTCCTCAATGAGGTCTATGAAATTTTCCAGCTGAGATGTAATACGCGCTGGAACTCCCTTAATCTCGCGAACTTTAGTGAGAGTTTCAAAGAGCGATTTCTGGTATCCATGAGCGTATTGTTCCAAGTAGTTCAAAGTTTTCTTGCCTATGCCGCGGCGGGGAACATTGATTATCCTTTTCAGGTTAAGAGAATCCGCGGGATTGACTATAATCCTCAGGTAGGCCAGAATGTCTTTTATCTCTTTTCGCTCGTAGAATCTGACCCCTCCCACAATGGCATAATTTATTTTTGCTTTCCTCAAGGCATCTTCCAGAACTCTCGACTGGGCATTAGTGCGGTAGAAGACAGCAAAGTCTCTGAGAATATGCTCCTCTTCCATCAATCTAATCATTTCTTCTACCACCAGATTAGCCTCATCGATTTCGCTATCCACCAGGGCATACTCAACAGGCAATCCCTCTTCTCGATTTGTCCACAGTTTCTTCTTCTTCCGATACCTGTTATTCTTGACCACCTTCCAGGCCATATCCAGAATATTTTTCGTGGAACGGTAATTCTGCTCCAATTTCATAACTTTGACATCTTCGTAGTCCCTTTCGAAATGTAATATATTGCGCAGGTCTGCTCCCCGGAAGGAATAGATGGATTGGTCATCGTCGCCAACAACGCATATATTCTTATGTTTGGCAGCCAGAAGTTTAGTCAATAGATACTGAGCGTGATTGGTATCTTGATACTCGTCAACCATAATATACCGGAACCGTTCCTGGTACTTCTCCAATATCTCTTTTCTCTCTTTAAAAAGTCTGACCGCCTGCATCAAAAGGTCTGCGAAATCCAGAGCAGAGTTATCTTTAAGCTTCCTCTGGTAGAGTTGATAAATATCGCCGATAACTCTACGAAAGTAGTCACCGGAAGCTTGCCCATAAATGGTAAACGAATCGGCGTCCACCAGATTATCCTTGGCCCTGTTTATGAGCGCCTGCGCTACCGCTATCTTAAATCTTTTCTCGTCAACATCCAATTCCTTCGTGCATTCTCTGATTAAATTCAACTGGTCCATCTCGTCGTAGATAACAAAGTGTCTACTCCCGCCGATCTTATCAATCTCTTCGCGCAGGAGACGCGCCGCGAATGAATGGAAAGTGGAAATCCAGACGCTCTTTCCCTTACCTCCCACCAGGCGGTCGACTCTTGTGCGCATCTCCCCCGCTGCCTTGTTGGTAAAAGTAACTGCCAGAATATTCCAGGGCGAGATATTCTTCTCAATGAGATGGGCTATGCGATAAGTAATTACCCTGGTCTTCCCCGAACCCGCTCCCGCCAGAATGAGAAGAGGACCTTCAATATGTTCCACCGCTTCCCTCTGCGAAGGATTCAGGTCATTCAATAAATCATAACCTCTCGTTCTTTTTTCCATCAGTAGTGTAGCCCTTTATGGGCGTAATTTGTTTATTCGTAGTGTAGCCCTTTATGGGCATCCCGATTTATCGGGCGGGCATAAAGCCCTACACTACTAAAACCATTATTGCACCATTTTTTCAATCATTATCTTGGCTTTATAATTATCGGGGTCAAGCTCCAGAACCTTTTTGAATTCATCGGCAGCTTCTTTAAGTTTTCCCACTGTATAATAACAATATCCCAGATTGAAATGGGCGTCAATCATATCGGGATTGAGGGCAATCGCCTCCCTGTAATTCTCAATCGCTTTCTGTTTATTTCCCAGAGTAAAGTAGATATTCCCGAGATTATTCCTCGCTCCTACCAGTCGCGGATTCAGTCTGCAGGCTATTTCAAAGTTCTTAACCGCCTCGCGCCAGTTTTTCTCTTTTGCGTAAACCCATCCCAGCCGGTAATAAGCCAGGGCTTCCTCAGGATTGGTTTTAATAGTCTCCTCAAGTGCTGCAATTGTCTTTTGAGGATCGGCTTCTTTTTGTTCAAAGAAACCGACCTCTTCCGTCAATAACTTGTGGGCGCGAAAAGGTTC
>CAYFRM010000028.1:0-25708 GCA_964345635.1 uncultured Clostridia bacterium | reverse complement strand
TGACCGAGTACCGTTAGAACTTACCCCCATTCTAATACACCCAGTAACTCTTCCTCGCTGGCAGGAAAGTTCTGACTTGGGCAAGTTGGAACAAGTTCTAACGGCACGAGCGACTCTGAAAACTATCCCTTCATCTCCCCTTATTCCTTCTTAGGATACTCCACGCGGGTATGGTAAATCCCCGTCAGAGTATGCGCGAAACTATCGGCTATGCGATGCAGATTGACCAGAGTTATGTCACAATCGTTCAATTGCCCGTCAATGAATTTATCATTGATCACTTTATCTACCATGTTTTTTAATCGCTCATAGGAAGGTTCTTCCACGGTGCGAGAAGTTGCTTCCACGGCATCTGCCAGCATCACAATGGCTGCCTCTTTGGTTCTCGGTTTGGGACCGGGATAACGGTATTTTTCCTCTCCTACTTTAGTGCTCTTATTTCCTTCCAGCGCTTTATGATAAAAGTAATAGATAAGACTTGTGCCGTGGTGTTGTTCAATAATATTGATAATTGGTCTGTTCAATTTGTATTGCCTTGCCAGTTCTACCCCTTCCTTTACATGGGAAATCAAAATCAGACTACTCATGCTGGGAGTCAAATCGTCGTGCTTGCTTAATACTCCTTCCTGGTTTTCCGAAAAATATTCCGGGTTTTTTAGTTTGCCGATATCGTGATAATATGCGCCGACTCGCGCCAAAAGCGAATTAGCGCCAATTAACTCCGAGGCATTTTCTACCAAGTTGCCGACGACTATACTGTGATGATAGGTTCCCGGCGCCTCCACCATTAGTCTCTTCAATACCGGCTGATTGAAATCGGACAATTCCAGTAATTTAATGTTGGTGGTAATAGAGAAAAGTTCCTCCAGATAAGGTAATATTCCCATAGTCAGGATAACGGACAGGAACCCATTCCCGATCCCCCAAAGAAAATTCTCTCCCAATTGAGCAAATGTTCTTTGTCTCATCAGGCCGATTATCGTTATGATCACTATATTTGCGCCGCTTATATATAACCCTGCCCGCACGAGGTCCCGGCGGTGCCTCACGTCCAGGCTGCTGTAGATTCCCGCCACTCCTCCCACCAGAGCGAAAAAGAACAGGTCGAAACTGAATCTATTGACCAGCGCCACGATAAGGCTTAACAGGAGTACGAGAACCATCGCCAGATGCGAATTAATCAGAATCGTAATTAACATTCCTGCCGAAGCCACGGGAACCAAGTAGCTCGATAATTCCGGCGTCACATGAACCACTTCAATAATCAACGCCATAATAACCGTTATCAACCCGATAATTGCCAGGAAATTATGGTCACCTTTATCTAAAACATATCTTCTTATATAGACTGAGAGCATAACCATGATAATTCCGATAAATAAGAATAGGCCCAGGACATTTTTCCAGGAAAAACCGAACTCCCCCAGAAGAATCCAGAAAAGAATCAAGAATATGGCCACTCCTATGAGCCATGGCGAAACGCGAGTCTCGCGAAAAGAAACTCTTTTTCTCTTCTTTTTCTTCCGGGCCCTCTCCTCGGTTAATTTCAAAAGCCCTACCAAAAATCGCCGTAAAAATCGTCTCCACTTAACCACAACCATCTCCTTAGTTTTGCTTGTGCCCGATTATCTTTTCTTCTCAAACTCCTCGTAGGCAGTAATGATTTTCTTGACCAACTGGTGTCGAATGACGTCCGCCTGGGAAAAATATATGAATCTTATTCCTTTTATTTTCTTCAAAATTCCCTGTACCTGAATAAGCCCCGAAGACTTTTTATCCTCAAGGTCTACCTGAGTAATATCGCCTGTAACTACGGCCTGAGCATCGAATCCTAAACGGGTTAGAAGCATCTTCATCTGGTCCGGAGTTGTGTTCTGCGCCTCGTCTAAAATAATGAAGGCATCATCCAGCGTCCGACCCCTCATATAAGCCAGGGGAATTATCTCAATAATATCTTGCTTCCTGAATCTCTGGAACTTCTCCGGACCAATCATAGAATAGAAAGCATCGTAGAGGGGATGCAAATAAGGATTTATCTTCTCATAAAGGTCGCCGGGTAAAAAGCCGAGTTTCTCTCCCGCTTCCACTACCGGACGAGTCAGAATTATCCGTTCCACTCTCTCCTCTTTTAACGCTTGCAGGGCACAGGCACAGGCTAAATATGTCTTCCCCGTTCCCGCAGGACCGATACTGAAGACAATATCGTAATCCCTTATGGCGTCAACATAAACTTTCTGCTGCACTGTTTTGGGTTTAATCTCTTTACCTTTCTCCGTGAGATAAACCACGTCCGAGAAAATCTTCTCCTGTTCTTTCCTCCGGGTGGAACGGATTATACCCATAGCAGATTCAACCTGTTGAGTTCTTAAAGCCTCATTCTTGCGGACAATTTTCAACAACTCACCAATTAACCTCTCTACATCTTTGACGTCTTTTGAATTTCCTTTTATGGTCAACATATTTCCCCGGGCAAAAAGCTCTACGGGAAAGGAGTCTTCAATAAGCCGAAGGTTGTTGTCGTATTCTCCAAAAAGAATGACAGCTTCTTTATTACTTTTCAAAGTAACCTTTTTGCTGACCAAATTCCCTCCCGTCACAACTATAGCAAGTTACGGAAAAAAGTGGCAAATAGACCAGTACTCCCCGGGGAGGGTAAGTACCTTACCAGACGGTAAAATACTCCCCTCCTCGTTTTTTTAAATTTCTTCATAAATTGACCTTGTGGTGTTGAATTACTATCAGGGAATAGTCAGTCTTTGTCCGGGGTAGATCAGGTCGGGGTCCTTAATCTTGTCCGTGTTCGCCCTGTAAATCCTCTTCCACTTCCAGGGGTCTCCGTAAAATCTCGGCTTTTTAGCAATGTTCCACAGACAATCCCGATCCCTCTCCCAGGTTCCTACCACATAGATTCTCGCCTCTTCTTCTACCACCTCTTCTTCCACCACTTCCTCTTCCACAACTTCCTCTTCTTCCATTGCTCTTGCCAGAGCCTCTTCTCTTGCTGCATTTGCAGCCGCCTCTGCCTCCCATGCTTTAGAGGTAGCAGTCGCGTAGTCGCCTGCAGCGAAAGCACTGCGCGCCTCTTCCAGTAAAGATTCTGCCATCGCGGTATCAGCGCCAACCTCCCAGGCAGCGTCTATCGCTTTACTGGCAGAAGCAATTGCCTCCTCTGCATCCAGCCTGGCCTGATCGACTGGGGGAACTAAAGGCCTTTTGGGGCATCCGGTCAACACCGCCAGGAAAAGACTCAAAAGAACCAGTCCCAGAACTTTCTTCATTTTTTTCACCCCCCTTTCTTAAGTTGAGGTCTCATAAATAAGTTCTTATCAATTTTCTATTTTTCTAATTTCAAATGCAGTTCTTTCAACTGCCTTTCTGATACCGCTGAGGGAGCATTAGTCAAAGGAGAGAACGCTTTCTGCGTCACGGGAAAAGCAATAACCTCCCTGATGGAATTGCTACCGGTCAAAATCATAACCAATCTATCCAGTCCAAAAGCAAATCCCCCGTGCGGAGGAGCTCCGTATCCCAAAGATTCCAGCAAAAATCCGAATTTCTCCTTAACTTCCTGAGGAGAAATTTTCAGTAATCGGAACATCTTTTCCTGTAAATCTCTCTGATGAATCCTGATGGACCCGCCTCCTATCTCATTCCCATTCAGCACCAGGTCGTATGCCCGGGAAAGAACCCGAGAAACTTCTTGCATATCTTTGGGGAGCTCTGTCAACTTTTCCAGAAAAGGAAGAGCTTCTTCCTTGGGCGCGGTAAAGGGATGGTGCATGGGCCCCCATCTTTTCTCTTCTTCATTATATTCGAAAAGGGGTGGGTCCACAATCCAGACAAGAGAGAAAAAACTCGCCTCCACAGGAGTCTTCTGCCGGTCAGAAAATAGATAATCCAGATCAAGCGATATCCGCGGAATCAGATTTAAACGTTTGCCAAGAAAGATACGTAACGTGCTCAAAGCATCATAGACAATTCTTGCTTTAGCGGCGACAAAAAGCAGTAAATCGCCCTTTTCGGCCTCGGTCCTTTCAACAATCTGATCCAGCTCTTCCTGTTTGAAGAATTTAGTTATGGGCGATTGTAATGTTTTGTCGGTCATTTTCATCCAGGCGAGACCTTCCGCTCCGCAATCGCCAGCTATTTCTTTTAACTCGTCGAGTTCCTTTCGGCTAGCCTCCGCAAAACCCTCAGCATTCAAAGCACAAACAATGCCATTTTTCTTCAGCGCTTCTGTAAAAATTTTGAACTCACTCTTTTTGGCAATATCTGAAATTTCCTTCAATTCCATGCCGAACCTGATGTCCGGTTTATCCGTGCCGTACCTGCGTAATGATTCCTCGTAAGTAAGTCGCGACAAGGGGAGGGGGATGTCTATTTTCAGCACTTCCTTGAAAACTCGCGCCATCAGTTCTTCGGTTATGGAATGGACGTCCTTTTCATCAACAAAAGACATCTCGTAATCTATCTGGGTGAACTCCGGCTGGCGGTCCTTGCGCAGGTCTTCGTCTCGAAAACATTTTACAATCTGGAAATACTTCTCTATTCCCCCCACCATCAACAACTGCTTAAATAGCTGCGGGGACTGGGGCAGAGCAAAGAAACTCCCGGGATTAAGCCGGCTGGGCACCAGGTAATCCCGCGCTCCTTCGGGGGTGGATTTGGTCAAAAATGGCGTCTCCACCTCTATGAATCCACGCTCGTCAAAGAAATTCCTGGTAGCTTTATACACTTTGTTTCTCAGGAACAGGTTTCTCTGCATTTTCCGCCGCCGCAAATCGATGTACCTATATTTCAATCTCACCTCTTCAGACACATCAACCTGTTCACCGACTTCGAAGGGAGGCGTTTTGGCTTTGTTCAAAATCTCCACTTCTTCCGGCAGGACTTCGATTTCGCCTGTGGGCAACTGAAGATTAGCGGTTCCTTCCGGACGGGGAGCAACTTTTCCCGCGACGCTAATAACGTATTCCGCTCTCAGTTTCCGGGCCAGAGTCTCCAGTTCTTTAACCTGTGGCCCGGAACTTTCCTCGCGTCCAAAGACAATCTGAGTAATTCCTTCTCTATCCCTCAGGTCAATAAATATAACCCCTCCGTGATCTCGCCACCTGTGCACCCACCCCGAAAGAACTACTTTCTGTCCAATATTTTTCTTTCTTAATTCCCCACACGTGTGGGTTCTCTTCAATTCAGGCATGTTCAACTCATCTTTCCCCGATTTCATCGGGGACCCCAGACGTTTCTAATCGCCAGACCCGCCGCCCGAGCTTTGGGAACAGTTTCGCACCAGATACTTCTTCAGCTCGGAAAAGGGGACAACTTCCTGTACCCCGGTATCCATATCTTTCACTATGGCTCTTTTTTTGGAAAGCTCTTCCGGGCCGATAATCAGGGCAAATTTTGCTTTCCCTTTATCTGCCTGTCGCAACTGCGCCTTGAGGCTGGCAGGATTAAAATCGTTCAAAACTTTCAAATTCTCCTGTCGCAGTTCACGAATTAATTTTATAGATTCCTTTAATGCCTCCTCCCCCAGGGCGGCAACATAAACGTCTGTTTGCCCGCTGGAAGGAAGCGAAATTTCTTCTCTGTCCACTGCCTCCAGGACTCTTTCCACACCCAAAGCGAAACCCACGGCAGGCAAATCCGGACCGCCCAAATCGCGAACCAGTCGGTCGTACCTACCTCCGGCGGCAAGAGTATCCTGGGCACCCAGCCCTTTATATTTTACTTCGAATGCAGCTTTTGTATAATAGTCCAATCCTCTAACCATATAGGGATCAAGGGAATAATCTATTTTCAGAAAATTTAAATACTCTTTTACTTTTTCGAATTGTTCCCGACAATCGGCGCAAAGATAATCAGAGATTTCGGGAGACTTATCTATGTACGCCCGGTCTTCTTTTTCCTTGCAGTCCAAAATCCTCATAGGATTCAGAGGATACCTGCGTTGACAATCGGCGCACATAGTCTTGATTCTGTTTCTAAAAAAATCTTTAAGACTTTCCCGATACCTGGGCCGGCACCGGGAACAGCCCACGCTATTCAGGTAAAGGATTAGATTCTTTAACCCCAGAACGTCGAAAAGGTCTTGCACCATAGTGATAATTTCTACGTCGCTGGCGGGACTATCCGGGCCGATAAGTTCAGCGCCAATCTGGTAGAATTCCCGTTGCCTTCCTTTCTGCGGCCTTTCGTAGCGATACATTGGACCGAGATAATATAACCTGGCAGTTCTCCTTTGTCGATAGAGATTGTTTTCAATAACCGCCCGGATTATTCCTGCCGTCCCTTCCGGCCTTAACGTCAGGCTGCGTCCTTTCTTATCCAAAAATGTGTACATCTCTTTAGTTACAATATCCGTATCTTCTCCTATACTTCGCTGGAATAGCTCCGTCACCTCAAAAACGGGCGTGCGTACTTCTTCGTACCCGTACTTTTCGAATATATCCCGGGCAACTCTTTCCACGTATTGCCATTTACCGGCCTCTTCCGGCAAGATATCTCGCGTGCCGCGAATAGATTTGTACTTCAATTTAGACTCCCACGATTAAAAGCCGGGTATTTGCTTAACGCTTTTGAAAGCTTCCTGGAGCACCTTATGAACGTCCCATCGCTTACCCTGCTCCAGAAGTTCAAGCATGAATACCCCTTCGTATTTAATCAATTTCAAAGTCTGCACAAAGCTTTGCCAGTCTATGTTCCCTACTCCGGGAATATTATGCTCGTCGGACTTTCCGAAATTGTCAGAAACATGGAGACTTATGACCCAATCCTTAAACTTTTTGGCTACCTCGCTAACGCTCTCGGACAGATTCGCGTGGGACGTATCGAGACAGATTCCCACTTTTCGAGAATTTATTTCCCAGATTAACTTCAAAAGGTCCACCGAATACCCGCACAAAATATGGGGAAGTTGATTTTCCAGGGCTAATTTTATGGGCTTGCCCTGGCAATATTTCAGGAGTTCGTCGATACTCTTTTTCACCTGAGATAGGCGATACATCTTTTGTGTCAAATTATCAAAATGCGAGGGAGCCGTGCTGGGATGGAATACTAAAATGTTCCCTTCAAGAAATTCTAAAGCATCTATCGCTTTTTTAATCTCAGAGACGGCGAAATCTCTTCTTTCCTCTTCTACCTGGGAAATATCGAGTTCGGGAGAGAAAGGAGCGTGCAAGGATACTACGCGCAAGGCGAGTTCCTTAATTTTCTGATTTAATTTCCCCGTGTAGTCCCGGTCACGATAATCGTAATGAATCCACTTCCCTTCGCTTCCCATCCCGGCCCAAACTTCGATATTGTCAAATCCTGCTTCTTTTATTAACTGCAGGGATGCTATCAAATCAGTCTTATATAGAATTCCGGTAGAAATCCCGATTTCCATACAATCAACGACCCAATGCAGGGGCGACATTTACGGCGCCCGATAAGAAAGTACCTGTCCCCTTTTTTGTTTTTATAAATTGAAGCCGCAGTCCGGCCTCCAGCAATAGCCCTTATTTCTGTGGGAAAGACAATTAAGTTCATCTTTGTCCACAGATCCGTCGTAAAGGAGGCCAGCAAAAGTTCTCACGTAGAAGTCTGCCCTGGTGGCCGCGTCGTACTTCAGCCAGAAATTCCCCCACCCATAATCCCGTTCAAATTTTGACCTCACCAGTCCGGCGATATGTTTGGGGTGCCAGTCCATCCCCGAAAGAACCTTGGTCAACATCTGCAGGTTAGTCGGCTGTAAAAGGTGAGAATTAGGAACTCTCAAGGCATGAGAAACGCAGGGAGGAAGGCTACTTATGTCAAAACGGTCGTATGTCTTCCCCCAATCCCAATAAGGATTATGTGCCTCGGAATCAAAATATTTATGGAATTTATAGAGTCTTGACCTTATATAACTTCTAATCAAATTTTCAAACCCTTTCGACTGGTCGGGTATCTTCGTTTGCACCGCCCTGGCGCGCTTCATAGCCCGCTGAAAATTCTGTCGCACCTCCAGTAGTTCCCACAAGGAATCCCTGCCCGTGCGGGGCAGAGCCACCATCACGGGAATCCTTTCCGATACTTCACTTCCCACTTTACGTTTTTCAACTTTATGTTTCTGGTAACTGCTAAACGGACAACGAATATCACGTAAATAAACGGGATCACCGTACATCGATAAGTCTAAACAGATAGCCTCTCTTCCCTTTTTTCGCGGCGGGCAGGCCACCTCAGTGCACACGACAGGAATGTTCGTTTTGCTCCTTATTTCCTTAATAACCAGATGGGCCAGGTATTCCATTAACCTGCCCATCCCGTCAAAAACGCGGCCGTGAGAGAAAGGGACGGAGCGATGTCGCCTTCCGGAAGAAGTAGCGTATTTGCCGGCGAGAGTGTCCTCTATTCTACCAATCTTCTCCAGTCTCTTTTCTGTTCCCGTTCCCAGTCCTACGCGAGAAGTGAAGTGGTACCCTCTGCCCGTCATGACCACCAAGGGCATTATATTGAATCTGTAAAAGACTGTCAAAACACCATCATAAACCGGCTCTAGCTTCCGGAAAGTTTCCCCGGGACTTAAGTAAGGCTCCCCGGGAAAGTCAAGGTTAAAATATTCTATATCCAGAACACTCAAAATACTTTGCCGGTCCCAAATTGACCTGAATATGTCCAGACCCTTTTCCAGAATCCAGAAAAATCCATCCCGGGAAGTAGAAAGGAATCCCTCCGGAGATAGACCTGTCTGGCGTAAAAATTCCCCGTACCCAACCAGGTATTCAGCGGTAAATGCCGAAAAATCGCCCTCTATAGCTCCGCAGTATTCGCCAATTCGTTGCCTGACGCCGGAGTCTTTATAGAAATCTCCCTGTCCGGACATACGTTTATAGACCAGTTATTTTCTTTTATTTTGTTCTTTTCAATTTTACAAGTTTCTTTAGAACTATACACAATTTCCGCCTATAAGTCAAGCAAAAACCCGAAATCACAGCTTGCGCAAAATCCCATAAGAAAATCGCCAAATGTAGCCGCAGAGCGATAGCTCTGCTAAAAGAAAGTAGAGCCTGCGCTTTGCCGCTACAAAGACAGTCCTTAACGGGGGGTGTTTTTTACGTGGGTACCACCAATGGTGAGCTTTTTTATGCGAATAGTAGGTTGACCGTCGCTGACGGGAACCCATTGTCCATCCTTGCCGCAGGTGCCAATATTAAAACCCAGGTCACTGCCGACCATTATAATCGAATTCAAAACCTCAGGGCCGTTGCCAATTAGAGTTGCCCCTCTTAGCATTTTTCCTACTTTACCGTTAATTATCTCGTAACCCTCTCCTACTTCGAATACGAAATCGCCGTTGGCTGTATTCACCTGTCCCCCGCCCATTCTCTTCACCAGGAGCCCTTTCTCTACAGAGCGTATGATTTCCTCTGGCTTGTAGTCACCCGGCAGAATATAGGTATTACTCATCCGGGGAATAGGCCGGTGATGGTATGATTCTCTTCGTCCGTTTCCCGTCGATTTAGTTCCGTCCTTCTGGGCGGTGAAGCGGTCGTAGAGATAATTTCTTAGCCGCCCCTTATCCACCAGGACTGTCTTCTGAGCAGGAGTGCCTTCGTCGTCAAAATGGAAAGAACCCCTGTAGTTGGGAATAGTAGGATCGTCGACTACGGTAACAAGTTCGGAAGTAACTTGCTTTCCCAGCATCCCTGCGTAGGCAGGAGAAACTTTCTTCTGCACCGAATCTGCTTCCAGGGAATGGCCGATTGCCTCATGAATCATAGTTCCTCCCGCAGCCGATGCCAGAACGACCGTCATCTCTCCCGCAGGAGCCGTCTGTGCCGACAGCATCTTGACCGCTCTTTCTGCCGCCTCGCGGGCTATCTTCTTAACATCGTACCTGTCAAATAATTCAAATCCCACCAATCCCCCCAGAGGCTCATAACCTGTCTGGATTATCTCTTCCTGCTGAACTACAACGTTGACCAGGTAGGTAGTATAAATTCTCCTCTCCTTAATCCGGCTATTATCAATAACGCCATATTTAGAGGAAAGAGACAAACTGGCGATAGTTACATCCATAGTAATATCGCCATAGTTTATACTGACCTGCTTTATTCTCTTTCTGTCAACTTCTCTGGCAATCCGATTACCCAGCAGCACAAGTCGAATCTTCTCTTCAATGGGTACTTCCCCGGGTGGCTTTTCAATCCTGTGAATTACTTCGTTTCGACTTCCTGCCAATGACCCTGCGTTAGTCCGGGAAGAAAAAGCGAACTCCTTTTTTTTCTTCTTTTCCGATGCCGGAAGATTACTCGCTATCTCTTTTGCCAATTCTTTCAGTCCCGCTTCGCTTATCTTATTTGTGGAACCGTATATATTGCTCTCTCCTGAGATTACCCTTATTCCCGCTCCCGTATCTTCTCCCGAGATAATCTTTTCAATCTTATTATCTTCACAAGTCACCTGGCTGGTGAACTTCTTCTCTATATATACGTCGGCAAAGTCTCCCCCTTTGCTTAAAGCAACTTTTAAAATTTGCATCAATTTTTCTTTATCCATCTCTCAACCCTTATCCTCTACCCTGGGCAGAGTAAAGAAGAACTTACTTCCTCTCCCTGGTCCGCTATCCACTCCCGCCTCGCCTCCGTGGGCTTCCACAACCTGCTTCACCATGGCCAGACCCAGCCCGGCGCCTTCCACCTGACCGGTAAACGTCTCTTCTATCTGGTAGAATTTGGAGAATATTTTCTCCCTTTCTTCGGAAGGAATTCCCGGACCGTTATCCTTGATTTCCACGCGCATAAACTTTTGCCTTTTAAGCGGGCGGGCAGAGATTTCCACTCTCTTTTCTTTTTTATCATTGAATTTGATCGCATTCTCTACGAGATGTTGTATGACTTCCTGAATCTTTTCCTTATCTACGAGAATGGGGGGAACTCTATCTACGGAATCTCCCACTACAATGTGAACTTTCCTGCTATGGATTTTCGCTGCGAGCTTCCGCAAACTCACTTTCACCATAGACTTAAGGTTTTCCTTGCCTCTGGCAAGTTCCAACGACTCACTTTCCAGTTCGCTGAACCCGAGCAATTCGTCTATCAAGCGATAGAGTCTTTTACCTTGACCATCAATGACTCGCACCGCATCTTTCCCTACCTTATCCAATCTGTTAAGTCTCTCTTTCTCTCTTAAGAGGGGTAAATATCCGTCGATGCAGGTTAAAGGCGTCTTCAGCTTATGCGTAATAGAAGCGACAAAGCTTGCTTTCAAGTATTCCTCTTTCCTCTCCGAGGTGACGTCACGAATAATCATCACGTAACCAACAACCCTGCCCTCCTCATCTGCGATTCTAGTGGCAATCCCGGAGAGAACGAGGGTCTTCGGTCTTTTTCTCACCAGGTCAAAAGTGATTACCCGCTCTTCTTTTGTTAACAATTCCTCAAGAGAAATTCCGGGGAGCGCCGCTTTTTTCGGTTCCCATCGGGAAAAAGCCTTAAACTGTCCGATTACCCGGGAAATCTTTTTGCCCAGATAATCTCTCTTACCTATGCCCAGAAAATTCTTCGCAGAACTGTTGAGCATAACCAGGTTCATTTTTGCGTCGGTAACTATAGATCCGTCGCCCATGCCGCTGAAAACGGCTTCTATCTTTTCTTTTTCCCGCTTGAGATTCTGGAAAAGGCGCGCGTTCTCAATGGCAATAGCCGCCTGGGAAGCAAACGCCTCAAATATTTCCCTGTCCTCATCCACAAAATAGCCGCGACCGACCTGGTTAATTGCCTCCATTACTCCGATAATTCTCTCTTTTATCATCAGGGGGATACACAGTACGGATTTTGTCTCAAATTTCGTAACTTCGTCCGCCTTAACAAAAAACCTGGGATCCTTCCGGGCGTCGGCGACCATCAGGGGTTTACCTTCTTTCGCCACCCATCCCGCAATTCCCTCGCCAAGCTTCAATCGTATCTGCCTTAATTTCTCCCCTTTTTCTCCCAGCGTAACGTCGAAGAAAAGCTCGTTGGTTGCTTCGTCCAGGAGCATCAATGAGCTGGCCTCGGCATTGACTACTCTTTTTGCCTGCCCCATAATTATTTTCAGCAATCTATCCAGGTCGAGGGTAGACGTGAGAATCCTGTTCACATCCAGAAGTAACGCCAGCTTTTCACTCTTACCTTCCATACCTTTTCCCATAGACCATTCTCCAACCAATCATTTAAAGATTGTAGCCGCAAAGCGTAAGCTTTGCTTATTCTTAGCAGAGCTATTGCTCTGCAGCTACAACCAAATCCCGCCAGTTCTTTCCTTTCTTTATATCCACCACCACAGGAACGTCCAGAGAAACCGCTCTTTCCATCTCCTCCTTTGCCAGTCGACTCAATACTTCCGCTTCTTCTTCCGGGACCTCAAAAAGCAACTCATCGTGTATCTGTAGACTCATTTTGGCCTTCAAGCCCTCAGCCTTTAGCTTCTCCGCTATCCGGATCATTGCCACTTTTATGATATCTGCGGAAGTTCCCTGAATGGGCGTATTTATGGCCATCCGTTCCGCAAAACCACGAACATTACCATTCTTACTATTTATCTCCGGCAGATATCTTCTGCGATTCAGAAGCGTGGTTACGAATCCTTTCTTCTTCGCCTCAATAACTATTTTCTTGATATAGTCTTTCACTCCTTTATATTTCTTGAAATAATTATCAATATATCTCCTGGCTTCGGCTTGAGAAATCTCCAGATCCTGGGAGAGCCCGTAAGGACTCATCCCGTAAGAGAGGCCAAAATTTACCGACTTGGCGATACGCCGCAACTCGGGAGTTACGTCTTTCTGGGAAACTGCAAAAATCTCCGACGCCGTCCGACGATGGATGTCCTCGTTATGCAAAAAAGCGTCCCGCAGACTCTCGTCTTTCGAGATGTGAGCAAGAACTCTAAGGTCAATCTGGGAGTAGTCCGCGGAAACGAAAAGACAACCTTTATCGGGAACGAAAGCGCACCTTATCTTTCTGCCGTCTTCCGTGCGAATAGGTATGTTCTGGAGATTCGGCTCCGACGAGGAAAGCCTGCCGGTAGCGGTAACCGTTTGATTAAAGGAAGTATGCAGGCGGCCCGTTTGAGGATTGACCATTTCCGGAAAGGCGTCTATATAAGTGGATTTCAACTTTTGCAGTTCCCTGTATTCTATGATAAGGTGAGGTAGTTTGTGTTTTTCTGCTAACTGGAGGAGAACTTCCTCGGAAGTGGACGGCCCTGTCTTCGTTCTACTCACTACGGGCAACTTCAACTTCTCAAAAAGAATGAACGAGAGCTGTTTCGGCGAGTTTATGTTAAACTCCTGGCCACAAGATTTATAGATTTCTTTTTCCACGTCTTTTAATCTGGTAGAAAAATCCCGGGAAAGTTGCGCCAGGTAATCCATATCAATAATGACCCCGTTCATCTCCATCTCGGCCAGAACTTCTAAAAGGGGCATCTCTACCTCATAGAAAAGTCCATCCAGTCTTTTATCTTTCAGTTCTCCTTCCATAATCCCGGCTACCCTGAGAACAATATCGGCGTCAGCGCAGGCATAAGGAATAACCCTTTCCACCTCCACCGTGTCCATAGTGACTGCCTTCTTCCCTTTGCCGATCAATTCACTGATGGGCGTCATTTTATGGCTTAAGTATTCAAGGGCAATATCGTTCAGGTTATGATTCATCCTCGACGGGTTCAGCACGTAGGAAGCAATCATAGAATCGAAATAGATTCCCTGAAGGTCTATCCCCTCCCGCTTCAAAACAATGAGGTCGTATTTTATATTCTGCCCGTACTTCTTAATCTTACCATTCTCCAGAACAGGTCTTAATTTTTCCAGGACGTATTTTTTCTCCAACTGTTCCGGTGCACCCAGGTAACTATGCGCTACCGGTATGTAACAGGCAGCGTAAGGTTCTAATGCAAAAGAGATACCCACAATCGCGGCCCGCATCGGGTCAGGACTGGTGGTCTCCAAATCCAGGGAGACCAGTGGCGCTTTTTCCAGCTCCTCAAGCAGCGCTTCAAATTCTTTCTGATTAAAGATTCCTTTATAGTTCACTTTATGTTTCTCTTGTTGAGGGACTAATTCCATAATCAGAGTCTTAAACTCCAGTTCCTGAAGAAGTTTTAGCAGCTCTTCCCGATTGAAATCGCCAACCCGGCACTCCCGGATGTCAACTTCCACCGGCACATCCTTTGCCAGGGTTACCAGTCGCTTGGAGAGAAAAGCTTTTTCCCTGCCGTTCTCCAACTTCTCTTTCAATTTATCTCTCACCTTAGAGAGATTCCGGTACAAATTTTCCAGACTGCCGAACTTCTGAATCAATTCCGTACCCGTCTTGGGTCCAATTCCCAGAACACCGGGAACATTATCCGAAGCATCTCCCATTAATCCCATAAGGTCAACAATCTGTGAAGGAGAGACTCCCATCTTTTCTTTGATCATCTTTTCTGTATAAAGCGTATTTTTCGGCTCGTTCAAAACGTTCACGGAAGCATCCACCAATTGCAGAGCATCCTTATCGCCGGTAACGATAACCGTCTCTATATCTTCTTTTGACGCTTTCCCCGCCAACGTGCTGATCAGGTCATCGGCTTCGTAGCCTTCTTTTTCAAAAGCGGGAATATTCAAAGCCTTGACTATCTTATGGGCGAGGGGGATCTGCTGTTTCAACTCATCGGGAGTCTCTTTTCTGGTAGCTTTATATTCGGCGAATTCCTTGTGGCGAAAAGTGGGAGCGGGAAAGTCGAAACAGACGGCCAGGTAGTCCGGTTTTTCCTGCCGGAGAATCTTCAACAGCATGCGCGTGAAGCCATAGACCGCATTTACCATCCGTCCGGAAGAGTTAGTTAAAGGCGGGAGAGCGTGGAAGGCTCGGTGAATGTAAGCGTTACCATCTATAAGGAAAAACTTCTCTTTTGCCATAATACCAAATAAAGTGACAGGTACTTTTTGCAGTCTGTCACTTCTTTTCTGTTATTTTGTTTTTTTCATCCAGGAGGACTATTTTTGGTTTGTAGACTTTCGCTTTCTCTTCCTCGACAAACTCGTAAGAAATGATAATTAGTTTATCTCCTGCTGCTCCCAGTCTGGCTGCTCCTCCTTGCAGCCCTATCATTCCTGAATTGTTAGCGGCAGGAATGGCATAGGTTTCAAAGCGGGCTCCCGTATTCAAATTGACTACCAGAACTATCTCGTAAGGAAGAATATCCGCCTCAGCCATTATATTTTTGTCAATAGCAATACTTCCTTCGTACTCTAAGTTAGCCTCGGTAACGGTTGCCTTCTGAATCTTCGATTTACACATCATTCGCAACATTTTATTCTCCTTATCAAGAAACTTTCCGATATTTTCTTATTCCTTCATCAAAAAGGTCATTGCCATAGACATCGTTAGCCACAATTAACGGGAAATCCTCCACTTCCAGACGATAGACGGCTTCCGGACCCAAATCCTCATAAGCCACTGTTTCCACTCTCTTGATTCTCTTGGAAATTAATACTGCAGCTCCCCCCACGGCAACAAAATACACGGCCTTATACTTCTTCATTGCTTCAATTGTATCTTTACTCCGCCTGCCCTTTCCAATCGTTCCCTTCAATCCCTTCTCTAACAGGCTGGGGGTGTAGGAATCCATCCGGCTACTGGTGGTTGGCCCGGCGGGCCCGATTACCATTCCCGTTCTGCACGGAGCAGGACCGACATAATAGATTACTTGACCCTCCAGGGAGAAGGGTAAAAGAGGCTTACGATTTTCTTTTTCCGCTTTCTCTAACTCATCAATCAGGCGTTTATGAACCTGGTCTCTGGCAGTATAGACAATTCCGCTTAATAGAACTCTATCTCCTATCTTCAGTTTACTTACCGTACCTTCATCCAGTGGTGTCTGAATTCTGATAGCGTTGACCATAAATCCTCTTAATTCAAAAAAGTACCTGTCACTTTTTTATAATACTATTGTGGCGTGACGGACAGCGTGGCACTGCAGGTTTATGGCTAAAGGCAGACTGGCTATATGGCACGGATAAGACTCAATGTGAACAGCTAAAGCAGTAGTGGAGCCACCCAGCCCCTGCGGGCCCAATCCCAGATTGTTTATATCTTTGAGTAAATCTTCTTCTATTTCCGAATAGAAAGGCTCTCGATTCTTCGAACCTATTGGACGAAGAAGCGCTTTCTTGGCCAGTTTTGCCACCCCTTCAAAAGTGCCGCCAACTCCCACTCCCACCACCAGCGGCGGACAGGCATTCGCTCCTCTCTCCGTTACCCAATCCAATACATATTTCTTAACTCCTTCTACTCCTTCCAAAGGAGAGAGCATTCTTATCGTGGACATATTCTCGCTGCCCGCTCCTTTGGGCATAACCGAAATCTTAAGTCTATCCCCGGGAATCAAATCCATATGCACCCAGGCGGGAGTATTGTCGCCTGTATTCTGACGCCGGAATGGGTCTTTAACTACTGACTTCCTCAAGTATCCCTTCTTGTAACCATTTCCCACTCCCCTGTTAATTGCCTCGTAAAAATCTCCTCCGGTAACTATAACATCCTGGCCCATTTCCACAAAGATTGTAGTAAAACCTGTATCCTGGCACATAGGAAGCTTCTCTTCTTTAGCCATGCGATAGTTCTCCAGAATCTCTTCCAGCACTTCTTTCCCCACGAGAGATTCCTCGTTTTTTAACCTCTCCTCAAGAGCTTTCCAGACATCCTCGCTCAAAATGCAATTTGAGGATACGCAGAGAGTCTCTACTGCCTGGGTAACCTCTTGCGAAGTAATCTCTCTCATTTTACTTTTCCTCGGGCAAAGGAATAAATCCTTCCTTCATTAAAGATTCCGTTTCTTCTCTGGCAGCGCGGATGGTCTGTGAAGCCTTCTTGTAGAGTTCTTCTCTATCCAGCTTCACCCGCGCTATTCCCTGCCTGATAGCTTCCATCCCCACTGCTACTGCCTCACGGGGAAAGACTTCCCACTCATCCATAGCAGGAATCACATACTCTTCTTTCAGTCCTCTCTCCTCAGCACATTTCGCCAGCTCTTTCGCTGCCGCAATGCACATCTCATCGGTTATAGTCTGTGCCTGCACGTCCAGGGTTCCCCGAAAAATGCCGGGAAAGCCAAGGGAATTGTTTACCTGATTGGGAAAATCGGAACGGCCGGTGGCAACTACTCTTGCCCCTGCCTCTTTTGCCTCCCAGGGCCAGATTTCGGGGACAGGATTGGCACAGGCAAAAACTATAGGGTCTTTAGCCATCTTTGCCACCCATTCCTTCTTAACCACGCCCGGGCCAGGTCTGGACAGGGCAATTAAGACGTCCATCCCTTCCATAACCTCGGGAATATAGCCGGTCCTTCCTGCAACATTTGTCTTCTGGCAAAACTCCCACTTCTCTTTGTGTGTCTTCCGGAGTTCCTTCCTATTCTTATGGAGCGCTCCCTTGCTATCGCACATAATGATATTTTCCGGCTTAGCCCCATAGGCAATTATCAGCCTGGCAGTGCATATATTGGCCGCCCCTGCTCCCACCATTGCTATTTTTACTTCTTCTATTTTCTTAGCGACGATTTTAAGGCTATTGATTAGACCAGCCAGAGTGACACTAGCTGTTCCCTGTTGGTCGTCGTGCCAGACAGGTACTTCGCATTCTTTCCTGAGGCGGCGCAGTATCTCAAAGCATTTTGGCTGGGCGATATCTTCAAGATTTATACCGCCAAACGATGGCTGCAGTAGCTTCACGGTGCGAATCAACTCTTCCGGATCTTTGGTATCCAGACAGAGAGGGAAAGCATCTACGCCTCCCAGGTACTTGAAAAGGAGCGCTTTCCCTTCCATAACCGGCAAAGCTGCCTCCGGGCCAATGTCTCCCAGACCCAGAACCCGGGTTCCGTCAGAGACAACCGCCACGGTATTCCATTTGTTAGTGTATGTGTATACTAAATTCTTGTCTTCATAGATAGCCTTGCAAGGCGCTGCCACGCCGGGAGTATACCAGATTGCAAAATCGTCAAAATTTCTCACGCAGCACTTCGCTACTATCTTAATTTTCCCCCGATAAAAGGGGTGCAGTTTCATCGCTTCTTTTGCCGGTCGGTTGGCTTTATCCAGAAGTTCCTTTTCGTCTACCATAACCCCACTCCGGTTAAAAATGGGTTGCAAAGATTGAATCTGTGCCTACTTCTTTTGGGTGGCCACGGAGTGCCACCCCTACAATGCAGAGCTTCGCTCTGCAGCTACATTCAATTTTTGTGGTTTTTGGTGGGTGTGTTTAGAATTGTTTCAAAAATCTCAGGTCATTTTCGAAGAACAAGCGCATATCGTCTATGCCATATCGCAACATGGCAATCCTTTCCACACCCATACCAAAAGCAAACCCGGTGTACTTCTTCGTATCGTACTTCACGAATTCAAAGACTTTAGGATTGACCATGCCCGCACCCAGAATTTCCAGCCATCCGCTCTGTTTACATACAGAACACCCTTTGCCCGCGCAGATAACGCATTGAATGTCAACCTCCACGCTCGGTTCTGTAAAAGGGAAAAAACTGGGGCGAAAACGAACTTTAGTCTCCGGACCGAACATGCGGCGAGAAAAATGGGTGAGAACTCCTTTCAGGTTGGCAAAGCTGACCCCTTCATCAACGAGAAGTCCCTCCACCTGATGGAACATCGGCGAATGAGAAGCATCGATTGCATCCCGGCGGTAGCATTTGCCCGGGGCAATAATAGCTAAAGGGGGAGATTGCTTCTCCATAACCCGAATCTGAACCGGAGAGGTATGAGTGCGTAAAAGTACTCCTTCCTTTACGTAAAGCGTGCTCCACATATCTCTTGCCGGATGGTGCAAATCCATGTTGAGAGCTTCGAAATTGTAATACTCCGTCTCCACTTCCGGGCCGTCCACAACGCGAAATCCCAGGGAGACAAATATATTTTTAATCTCATCGAGAGTCAAAGTAATGGGATGTTTTTTGCCTAAACTGAATTTCTTCCCGGGCAACGTAACATCAATCGGTTTTTCCTCTTTTTTTGTTTCTTCTTTCTTGAGTGCTATCTCTTTTTTCTTCTTGTTCCATTCAGTAAACGCCTCATTTCTGACCCGGTTGGCGAGCTCCCCGGCTTTGGGCCTCTGTTCCGCCGGGAGGGTGCTGATGGCCTTAAAAATTTCCATAAGTAGACCTTTTCTTCCCAGGTACTTAATCCTGAATTTCTCCAATTCTTCGGCAGTATTTATCGCGGCAATCTCCTGCCTGAACGATTTCCTTAATTCTTCTATTTTGTCTGTTATTTCTATACTCTGCATCATTTCCCCACTATTTTTTCCAGGTGTTTACTCGCCAGTTGATGACCAGGATTGAGCTCCAGCGCCTTGCTATACATCTGGCTGGCGTCGTCGGGCAAATTCTTGCTTTCGTATACGATACCCAAGTTATAGTAAATTTCCGCATTTTTTTCGTCAATTTTGGATGCTTCCCTAAATTTCCCAATTGCTTCATTGTATTTTTCATTAAGAAAATAGAATTTGCCTAACTCTATGAGTTTTTCTGCCTTTTGTTTCAGGTCTTTTATCCTGGCAATCTTTGCCTCAAGTTTCGCAAAATCTCTCTTTTCATCTTTAACCATCTCGGACTACCCTCCTCCCCACCAGTCGGGAAATGCAACTCTTTTCTATAAATTTCTCAGTTTATCTATGTTTTTATTATCTCCCAGAACCACCAGAATATCGCCATCGGCAATCTCTTCGTCTGCTTTGGGAGTAATCAGAATATTTTCTTTGAAATCGGACTCCCCCGCATCGGTCAAATAAGGAAGTTTCTTCTTAATGGCAATTATGTCTACTCCGTGTTTTGCCCGCACGTCAATTTCTCTTAGAGTCCTGCCAATAAAACTCTTGGGAGCATGAACTTCCAGAATACTATATTCCGGAGATAATTCTATGTGTTCCAGAATGTCCGGGGCAGCAAGACTCTTGGCAACTCTAACTCCCGTATCTCTCTCGGGAAAGATCACGCGGGTCGCTCCCACCTTGCGTAGCACGGTTCCGTGAGAGGGCGAAACAGCTTTTGCCACAATAGTTTTAATCCCCATCTCTTTCATCAAGAGAGTTATCAGAATACTTGCTTCCATATCTTCGCCGGTAGAGACGATCGCCACATCCATTTTGTCCACGCCCAGGGCACGCAGAGCCTTCTCGTCGGTTGCGTCAGCCTGCACTGCTTGCGTAACGATGTCGGATATTTCTTTTACTTTCTCTTCGTCTTCGTCAATCGCCAGCACCTCGCAACCTTTCTCTGCGAGAGCCTTGGCTACAGAGGCGCCGAAAATTCCCAAACCAAGTACAACACATTGTCTCATCTTATTCAACCTCCTCACCCCACCAGGACCCTTTTTTCCGGATAGCGGAATCCCACATCTTTCACCCCGCGCACCATCGCCACCCCTATGGTAATAGGTCCCAACCTTCCTACAAACATCGTAACAATTAACAATGCCTTACCCAGAGCGGAAAGTCCGCCGGTTATTCCCGTAGAAAGTCCTACCGTGCCAAAAGCAGACATAGTCTCAAAGAAGACCCTGATGAATTTATAACTTTCTCCGCCGGTAATGAGCACGGTGATAATAACAATGAACAGTATCGATAAGAAACCAACCACAAAAGACTTATTAATGACATCGCCCGGTACCCGATGTTTGAAAAGCGTGACATCCCTTTTACCTTTCAGAGTAGCCCATACCGTAGCCAGCATAACTCCAAAAGTAGTAGTCTTAATCCCGCCGCCAGTACCTCCGGGTGAAGCGCCGATAAACATCAAAATAATGGTGAGAAATAGACTTCCCTGCATCATTCCCCCCACGTTGACCACGCTGAACCCGGCTGTGCGCGGTGTCATCGCTTGAAACAGGGAGGCTATAATTTTCTCTCTTCCGGGCAGTCCCCCCAGCGTGGAAGGATTCCTATATTCCAGTATAAAGAATCCCACTCCCCCCAGGACAATCAACGCCAGCGTAATCGATAAGACAAATTTAGTGTGGACTGATAGTTGGGGAAACCTGCGATACCTGTAATAATATAGGTCGCTCAGCACAACGTATCCCAGTCCCCCGATGAAGAACAAGCATAGAACAGTCAGGCAAATAAACAAATCTCCCCGAAAGCTTCTGAAACTATCGCTAAATAAAGCAAAACCTGCGTTGCAGAATGCTGACACAGCATGAAATATTCCCATATATATTGCTTTGGAAACAGGATATTGTCCCATCCAGCGTAAACTCAGAATCGCCGCCCCAATAACTTCCAGAATGAGAGTCACCTTTAGGACATATTTTGCAAACTGAACCACGCCTCCCAGGCTGAACTGAGGCATCGATTCCTGCATTATCAATCTTTCTTTAAGCGTTATTGTCCTGCCAATAAGCAAAAGCAGAAAAGTAGCCATAGTCATATAACCCAGACCACCTATCTGTATTAGCAGGAGAATAACAATCTGACCGAACAAGGAAAAGTAATCCCCTGTATCGTGAACTATTAAACCGGTAACGCAGACAGCAGAAGTTGCCGTAAACAGAGCGTCAATGAACGGTTGCCTGTTTCCGCCGGCAGTAGCTTGGGGCAAAGAAAGAAGAACCGTGCCCAGAAGGATAACGATTAAAAAACCAAGGACGACTACCTGAGGAGGAGAAAGCGAATGATTCTTGGCCATAAACTCTCCTTCCAATTCCCGTCAATCCCAGGGGCGGCCGGTCAATTACCTAAGAACTTTCTGTTCCCGCGACTTCTTTCTTATTCCTATTCGCTTCATGGGCAATAGCCACTAACTGAGAAAAGGCGTTCGTATCGTTCACCGCCAAATCGGCCAAAATTTTCCGGTTAATCTGAACTTTGGCCTTTCTCAGACCATTTATAAACTGGCTATAAGACATGCCATTCAGGCGAGAAGCAGCATTTATTCTGGTAATCCACAGAGAACGGAATTCCCTCTTTTTTCTTCGGCGATCCCTATAGGCGTACTGCAGGCTCTTGTCCAGTTGTTCCGTTGCGTGGCGATAAAGATGTTTCTTGCCCATTCGATAACCTTTGGTCAATCGAAAAAGCTTCTTCTTTCGCCTTCTGGTAGTTACACCGCCTTTTATTCTCACCATTTTCCTAACCTAACCCCATACATAATTTCATACAAACGTCATTGCGAGGGCGAAGCCCGTGGCAATCTCGAGATTGCTTCACTTCGTCCGCAATGACAGCATAATCCTTATTCGTAAGGTAAAAGTTTCTTTACCAACCTTTTGTCTCTGTGAATCGAAGTGCCAGACTTTCTCAGCTTTCTCAATCTCTGGGAGCTCTTTTTCGTTAACTTATGCCGGGCACCTACTCTCTTGTGTTTAATTTTGCCCTTGGCTGTAAATTTAAACCTCTTTTTAGCGCCACTATGAGTCTTTATTTTAGGCAAGATCGCCTCCTGCACCGATTAGCGTTTGCTACGTTCTTTTTTCCCCTCCACGGATTCTACTCCTTTTTTCTGTTCCGCCTGTCCCTTTTTACTGGGAACAAGCAACATCGTCATTCGATACCCTTCCAGACGGGGTTCCTGCTCACAGCTGGCTATGGAGGAAAAACTTTCCTTGATCGTTTCCAGAAGCCTTCTGCCTAAATCAGCGTGACTGGCTTCCCTTCCTTTGAAATTAATTGTGACTTTCACCTTGCGTCCGGTCTCCAAAAACTCCTGGATGTGCCTCGACTTAACATCTAAATCGTGTTGCCCTATTGTGGAACGCATTCTTACTTCTTTTAACTGACCAATCCTGCGGTGTTTATGCGCATCCCTGTTTCTTTTCTTCTGCTCATAGCGGTACTTGCTATAGTTCATAATTTTACAGAGAGGAGGCGTCTGCCCGGGAACAATCTCTACTAAATCCAGTCGTTTGCTCCGGGCGGCAAGCAAAGCTTCTCCGGTTTCTACAACCCCTTGCAATTTACCTTCTTCGTTAATTAACTTAACTTGTTTATCCCTGATGCCTTCATTTATTCGTAACTTCGCTCTTTTTACTATAAGCCATCACCTCCTGAAATATAAAAAAGTCCGTCGTAGACGGACCTCGTAGTTTCCTATCGCATAAGTGACAACCTTTTCGGAATCTCCTTAAGGTGAGGCATAGCCTACTTTTACTTTCGAAGTAATTATATACACAAAATATCTTCTTGTCAAGTGAAAAAATCTGTTGTTTGCGACATGAACTCTGGATTTTTTTGCACGAACTGTCTTAAAAATTTCTTATTTGCCTTTTTCCAGCTCCTGATTAAATACCTGCTCATAAGAAATAATTCAAATCTGCCAACAGTATAGAATTTTTTCCAGGCTCTCAAAACCTTATTCTGAAGTTCAAAGGCGCTGAGCTTCTTCGGCTCAAATACCACGTGAGTCCCGTCGTATAGCGACCAATCCTTAGTAAAAATTCTACCCTGTGCACTCAACTGTTCAAAAAGCTTTGTTCCTGGAATAGGAAAAAGAATAGAGAACTGAACGCTATCCAATTTCGTATTCCGGCAGAACCTGACTGTCCTCTCGATTGTATCGATATCGTCGGCATCAGACCCCAGCACAAAAAAGCCGTGAACCTTTATGTCCTCCTCGGCAAGCCTGCTGATACAATACCTGATATCATCCATGCCCTGGTTTTTCTTATATAATTTCAATGTCTCCGGATTAATCGACTCAAAACCAACCATGAGAAGCCGGCAATTGGTTCTCGACATAAGCTTCAGGAGCTCCGTATCCTTTGCTACGTCCACCCGAACTTCTGCTGTCCAACTAAAATTCAATTTGCGTCTCAGACATTCTTCCAGCAAAATCTTTATCCTCTCTCTGTCAGCCGTAAAGTTATCGTCTGAGAAGAAAAACTTTCGGAAACCCTGCGAGATACGCAATTCCAATTCCTCAAGAACATTTTTCGAACTTCGAAAACGATACTTCTTTCCGAACATCCGAGTAACTGAACAGAAAACGCAGTCGTATGGACATCCTCTGGAAGTTAAGATCGATATATATTTGAACTTCGCACTTCCATTACGCAGCAGCCTTAAATCCGGAAAAGGAAGCGTGTCCAGGTCCTGCACAGGAATTCCCTCAACCACACGCGAAACCCCTCTACTATTATTCACCACATCAGAGATTACTCTTTCCGCCTCTCCCTTTATTACTATGTCAGCATGTTGCAATGCTTCCTCAGCCATAAAGGTAGCGTGGGGGCCTCCTATAATTACTCTCACATTGGGTCTGGCCTTCTTCAGGGCATCGGCGATACGGTAAGCTCTCTGTGCCGTGCAGGTCATAGTGGAAAATCCCACTACATCTGAGCTTAACAATTCCTCATCAAGCTTCCCCGTCTTTTCATTATAGACTTTCGTAAAATCTTCTGAAAGGACTGAAACGTCATGCCCTTCTCTTTTTAGAATTGCGCCCAGGTAGAAAGCTCCCAAGAGAGGTACCATGGTTAAACCATAAGCATTAAAATCCGCTCTGGGCTGAATAAAAGTAACTTTGCTCATCCTGCCTTCCTATCGGCAATCTCTGCGGTCGGGCACTGTTTACAGTGCCGATTGGTGGGACAATTTTCGGAGTGCCGTTTTCGTCCCCCTGCCCCTTCCAGAAACTGGAACGTGGTCGAGAAAGGACGATCCCGATAAGTATTGAGAGCACAATTCGCACTTCCGTTTTTTATTCGCATTTATTTTTTGTCTTCTATTTCTTTCAATACATCTTCAATGAATTGGTCGACCTTAAGCGCACCGAGGTCTTTCTGGTCTCTTCTTCTTACAGCGACTGTTCCAGCTGCAGCTTCCCTTTTCCCAACGACCAACATATAGGGAATTTTCTGAAGCTGGGCGTCGCGAATCTTTTTATCTATTTTCTCGTTGGCAAAATTTGCTTCTACTCTTATAGACTTTTCTTTTAACTTATCATAAACTTTCTGTCCATACCCTACTTGTGAATCGGTAATAGTAAGAACCGTTGCCTGCACGGGAGCAAGCCATACGGGAAAAGCACCTGCATAATGTTCTATGAGAACCCCAAAGAACCTCTCCAGGGAACCCAGAAGTGCCCGGTGAATCATTATTGGCCGGCGACGTTGGCCGTTGATGTCTACGAAGGTCATATCAAATCTCTCGGGAAGATTAAAATCTACCTGGATAGTGGAACATTGCCATGCCCGACCCAATGAGTCCTTTATTTTTATGTCTATTTTCGGTCCATAAAAGACACCCTCGCCTGGGTTAACCGCGTAGGCGAGCTTTACTTTCTGCAGCGCCTTCTTTAATGCCTCTTCTGCTTTCTCCCAGCTTTCCAGAGTTCCCACATATTTTTCTGGCCGGGTGCTTAAGGCAACATCAAAATCTGAAAAGCCAAACGTATTTAACATGAAAAGGACAAACTTAATCACTCCTACAATCTCATCTTCCAGCTGTTCTGGACGACAGAAAATATGAGCATCATCCTGAGTAAAACCGCGAACCCGAATCAGACCATGTAAGACTCCCGACCGCTCATAGCGATACACAGTTCCCAGCTCTGCCCAGCGAATGGGCAAATCACGATAGCTTCTCACCTTGGTTTTATAAATCAGTATGTGTCCGGGGCAATTCATTGGTTTAATAATATATTTCTGCCCCTCAATATCCATAGGCGAATACATATACTCCTGATAGAAATCTACGTGACCGGAGGTTTGCCA
>CAYFRM010000027.1:0-8031 GCA_964345635.1 uncultured Clostridia bacterium | reverse complement strand
CGATAAATCGAACCCCTACAAGCAAAAAAATCTTACCGAGGGAACCAAATCCCGAGCATGCATTCCTTAAGCGACGAACAAACTATCTTTTTACACACTATCTAATTACCGTATATCTTCTCTCCTCGGCAAAAGGTCTGAAAACCTCCCCTCCGCCTTGAAAAAACTTCATAAAAAACTCCAGATACTGTAACCGGGAAGTATGCACGTATCCTCCAAACGCGTTCATCGCCAGATTAAATAGATGTGCCGGGAGAAAGAGAACAACTGCTAATAGAAACCCCACGTGAGGGATTCCCGAAATGAGAGAGAAAATTTCATTAATTGCAGAAGCCAGAAGACCCGTGGTTAAACCTAATGCGAAGAGCCTCAGATAAGAAAGCACGTCCGCCAAAGAATTGCCGGTTACCACCCCGTACCAGCCAAACCAGCACCAGAAGAGTTTAAACAGCACTCCCTTGTTTGTTGTCCATTGATTATAAAATATTGCCAAACTGCTAAGAGAGAATAGTCCCCCACTTGTTATCACCAGAATCGGCAGGGGAGGCAGAACCTTGAATAGATAGATGGCTATAAGGAGGGGCAGAGAAACCTGTATCCCCAGTGCGGGCATCTCTCTAAAGAAAGTATTATGCCAGTCTTTATCCTTTATTTCTCTCAACAATCTTATGGTCACTCCCGTCCACACCTGGATAAAACCCAGAGCTACCGCCAATATCAGGAAAAGAAGCGAATCTTTTACAGGGTCGAAAGCAATGACTGCCCCCTTGATACTTTTCAGGAAATTGAAACTCTCAGGCAACCTGTCTATCACATTTCCGAACCAGCCACCGGTAATTGCCCCCCAAAAAATAGAAGCCAGGCCCCCGTAACCTATCAAACGGAAAAAACGCTTTCCTCCTAATCCCATCTTCAATTTCTTCAGAGCGAGCCAGGAAAGCGCAATCAGAACTATGCCGTATCCCGCATCAGTGAGACATAGGCCGAAGAAGAGCGCAAAGAACGGCGCCAGATAAGGCGTGGGATCGATACTTCCGTATACGGGGCGACCAAAAAGGTCGGTAACGACTTCAAAGGGCTGAACCGTTCTACTGTTTTCCAGAACCACTGGCACTTTTTCACCCTTCCCGGGAGGAGAAACCGTTATTTCTATCTCGGGGTACTTCTCTTCCAAAGTCTTCTTCACCTTTTCCACCCGACTCTCCTGAATCCAGCCGGAAAGGAAAAAAGAGCCACTTGTCCGGGCTAAAAAATCTCCTGCTTCTTCTTTCTTCTGGAGATTGTAATAGTAGTCGTGGAGAGCCATAAGCTGGTTCCTGTAACGCAACAGAGAAGAGGCTTCCCGGTTCAGCTTCTCCTCCTTGTTTTTCGCTTCTCTCATCTTCCTCTCAATCTGGACAAGAAACGCCTCGGGGGAATGGTTCACTTGAGGCAGGAGAGTTTCGTAAAATTCGTACTTCTTTAGAATAGAGATGATATTATCGCTTTCTTCTTTTAGAAAAATAAGCACAATATATACAGAAGTCTTGTTTCTTCTAACTTCAACCCGGTAGCTCGTTTGCGAATTCTTCTCCAGTTCGCCTGAGAACTTTTCATAATTTTTCACGGGAACGATTCCCGGAACCACTCGCGTCTTATCCGTATCCACAAGGTCGGACAGGTTCAACAATAAATCTCTCCAGGGAATCAAAACGGTCTTCTCTTCATTAAGTCTTTTTCTTTCCACCTCTGATTCGCGAAATTCCTCTTCCAGTTTCTTACACCGGGAGTAGACTTCATCCAATCGGAAAGTCTCCAGAATGTTAGTCAATTCAACTCGGTCAAGAGCTAACTTTTCCTGGGTCAGCCCTTCCAGAAATGCGGATTTCTCCCGGAAGCCGGCAAGAAACTCAAGCAGGTATTGAATTTTTGTCAAACTATCTTCAAAAACCGACTCTTTTCTCGATTCCATGAAATAGTCCCGGGTAAGTTCTTTCCTGAGGTCGTTAATCTCCACCACTCCCCACTTGTGCAGCAGCGCAAGTACGTTCTCCTGTATCGAATTATGCCCTATTATCCGAATTTTCTTAATCTTGCAAATTGCCATGTTATTTCGCTTTAATCCCCATCTCCTGGAATATTCGACGCAATGACTTAGGGAAGCGGGACTTCACGCTTTCTCTAAGTTTGTTTATCTCTTCTTTTTCTCTATCAGAAATTTTCTTGCTCTCTCTCCGGGCATCTTCTTGTGCTCGCTTAGCCAGCTCCTCCATCCTATTCTGTGTCTCTTTCCTGGCCCGGGCGATTAGTTCTGTTTTTCTCTGAAACGCGGCCTGAACCATAGCTTCTGAGCGAAGGTGAGCCTCGTTCAGCTTCTTTTGACAATCCTTTTCTACTTCCTTTATTTTCTTAATTGCCGGAGTGACCATTTTGTTTGACTTGAAATTAAAAAGACCCCATCCTTGAGGACAGGGAGTCAGTAGCTTATAAAAATTGGCAGATTCTGTATATCTATAATAAAATATAATAAATTAAACTCCAAAGTCAAGAAATTTCTTGACATTTCGCCTCATTTTTTAGTATAAGACAGATACCATTATAGAGAAAACGGAGAAAATGGACTGAAGCATAGGAATTCGAAAAATTCCTATGCGGCTTAGGGAGTTTGAGGGAAACAATCTGGTTTCCCTCAAGGGGTCGCTGGAGCGACGAATAAGGAGCTCCGTGTTAGCGACGGGCGCGAGATGGTGAGCGCCCCGGAGGACAGAGAAGTAAATGTCCGGTGGACATTTGGGGAGCGCCGGAGGGGCGAAGCCCCTATGGAAGTAACCCCGAAGGGGTTATCTTGATTCAGCAGACTTTAGTGCTCATAAAGCCGGATGGCTTAAAGAAGTCTTTAACCGGTAATATTCTGACTCGCCTTTCGGAAACAAAGCTGGAGATTGCCGCTGCCAAGATTGTCCGCGTGAGCAAGGAATTGGCGGAAGCCCATTACTGCCACATGAAAGATAGACCGTTCTTCCCGGAACTTATCAAATATATCCGGGGAGAACTCCACAGAAGGCGAAAAGTTCTGGCTATGGTTTATCACGGAGAAGGCGCGATAAAAAAGGTAAGACAGATTGCCGGTGCCACCAATCCCGAGGAGGCCGATCCCGTCTCCATAAGGGGTGCCTATGGACGCATCACTACCAGTGGAATTTACGAAAATGTAATCCACACCTCTACGAATGAAGCAGAGGCGGAAAGGGAAATAAAACTCTGGTTCGAGCCGGACGAAGTAATATACAAACTTTATCCCGTTGAGGAGACAATTGTCAAAAACGCTAAGAAGAGGGTATGGAAGGAGTAGTTTTGAGTTTTGTCCAGGAAAGGAAACCGATTGGCTAAGAATAAGATCTATATTATTGACGTAACCAATAGAGACGGCGTGCAGACCGCGATGCTCGGTTTGGCCAAGTTAGAGAAGACGATGATCAATATCTATCTTAATGACATGGGTATCCATCAGAGCGAGTTCGGTTTTCCTGCAACTCGCCACGAGACCATTTACCTCAATGCTAATCTGGAACTGGCGGAAATGGGAGTGCTCAAGCCGATCATCCTCTCCGGCTGGATCAGAGCAATCAGGAAAGATGTGGAAGATGCTACTCGACTAACCAGGGTAAAACATCTGAATCTCTCCATCTCCACTTCCCAGCAGATGGTGCGGGGCAAATTCGGAGGTAGGAAGGGTAGAGAAGATATCATTAAAATGATGACCGAAGCCTGCGATAGGGCTAAAGAAAAGGGAATCGAAACATTCGGCGTCAACGCCGAGGACGCATCCCGCACTGACGACGAATTTTTAATAAGATTCGCCCGGGCAGCAAAGGAACACGGCGCCTGCCGTATTCGTTATTGTGACACGTTAGGGTACGATGACCCCTTCAGCATATATGAAAAGGTGAAACTTCTGGCACAAGAAGTCAAATTACCGATAGAACTGCACTGCCATAACGACCTGGGAATGGCGGTAGCTTGTTCGGTGGCCGGGGCCAAGGCCGCCATCGACAGTGGAGTAGACGCCTACGTCAATACCACTATTAACGCGATGGGAGAAAGGTGCGGAAATGCTGATCTTATCTCTGTAATTTTAGCCCTCAAAAAATCGCGGGGCACGGAAAATAAGTATCTTCTGGACGAGAGAGTAGACCTCTCTCATGCCTGGAAAATTGCCAAATATGCCTCATATGCCTTTGGTGTTCCCATTCCCATCAACCAGCCAGCCGTGGGCGCAAATGCTTTTGCTCATGAATCAGGGATACACGCTGACGGCGCATTAAAGGACCGAAGAAATTACGAACTTTACGACTTTGAAGAACTGGGCCGGGGAGAGCCGGAAATAATAGAGACAGGAAGACAGATTACTGCCGGGGAATATAGCGGGATTAAGGGATTCAGAAATGTCTACGGAAAGTTAGAGGTAAAATTCAAGGACGATAAGGAAGCAAGAAGAATCCTGGAACTTGTCCGTTACGCGAACGTTCACACCCAGAAGCCTCTCACCGACGGGGAGCTTCGCTTTATAGCAAAGCATCCGGAACAGGCAAGGAAGATATTGACCGTTGTGCCCCAGGGATAAAAATATGCTGGAGAATAAATTCTTCTATTTTTTATTTTTTACTCTGTTTAGTCTTTGTCTCTGTTCTTCCAGTACTTTAAATACTACTTCCGGCGTATTAGGAACCTTCCTATTATAAATATTAATTAACCTGTCAATCTTAGCCAGGTTTTCTTTAACCCTCAAAGTGAACTGTTCCCTGTAACTTTCTTTAGAGTAATCCTTATCAAGAACCTCCTTAAATAATCTTTTAAGGTCTCGATACTTTGGTATTAGACCGGTGGGAGTCTCCACTGCTTCCACTTCCTTATGCACACGTAGCTCCATCCACTTAAGCCAGACCTTCTTGTCACATTTGCTATTCAAAAAGTTCCCCTGTGCGTTTTTAAGAAAATAGTTCACGGAAAAGATGGTGGGGGAATTCTTTAATCCCTTACCAAAGTTCAGATTGTCCTGTACGTACCTGGCAATAGGTATGGAAAGAAAATCCAGGTTGGCCATGGGGTTATATATCCTGACACCTTCTTTACCTAAGGTTGCCGCGGTAGTCTCTGATTCCAGACCGGCACCTTTGGTTATTATGCCATGTACCCAGTCGAAGGATTCTTCCACGGGGACCCACGTATCATGGTCCCTGCCTCCATACACGATTCCTTTTATGGTAACTCCTTGCGGATTGTCAATTTCTGCATCCATGTTCTTAAGAAGTTCCAGTTCAACGGTAAACCGGGCATTGGGATGTGATGGTTTTATCTCACGACCTTTAGCATCTTTTTTACCCGGTCTCCATTCTCCCGAATAATTTATCCCCCGCGGGGGAACTTTTCCATCCTTGCCAATCCAGTAAGTGTCTCCTTCTTCCGTCACCAGAACATTGGAGAATATTATCTGGCCCGGACTGTTTAAAGCTTGCCACAATACGGGGTCGTCTACGGAATTCACGTTCTGGATTATGCCAAAAATTCCTTTTTCCACATTAACCGCGCGAACCACACCGTCTTTATTCCTGAGATAAGCTATGTCATCTCCCACTACCGTCTCATTTTCCAACAAGGCAGTAGCCGTTTTCCCGCAAAGAGAAGGAAAAGCCCCGGTAAAATAAGTGGTCCTGTTATTGGGCCCGTGCACTCCCATAATAAACATATGCTCCGTTAACCAGCCCTCCTTTGACGCCAAACTTATTGCCAGGCGCATAGCCAGCTTTTTTAACCCTATTGTGTTGCCCCCATACTGGGTATTCATACTATATACGATGTCTTCTTCAGTATCAATGTATATCCTGCGTTTTTCGATATTCTTACACACACTATTTTCCAGTTCCCCTTCCGAATGGACGAACTTGAAGAACCTGTCAGAAGGGCCCAATCTGACGAATTCTTCATATCCTCCCCGGTAGAGTAACTGCTCGCTGTGGCCAACATAGGGCGAATCGGTAAGCTGGACGCAGGGTATGGAGAATTCAGAACCGGTGGGCCCCAGGCAGAAGAAAAGCACGTATAACTTATGCCCTTTCATGATATCTTTAAGAATATTGTTAATTTCTTCAAGCGCCTTCTGTTTATTGATTAGATTCAAATTCGCACCTAAATCGACACCTTCGGACAAAAGGAATTTGGTATTCTTCTTGTCTCTTGCCTGGTCATAATATCCGTCAAAGTGAACAGTATGGCCGGGAATAGCGAGCATCCTCTCTTCACCGGTTCTTATTGCTTCCTGCTCAATATATATTCTATCTTCCACTGAGTCAGTGCAGATAAAAACGGTGTCAGGATTACATAGTTCCATATACCTGGCAACGAATTGCAGAAGCTTGGGATTATTTATCCTGGTAAGTTTGCCAAAATTCTTTTCATCCAATCTGGTTTTAAATAAGTTCATTACATCCATGGTAATTATCGCTGTCAGGGTATCCGCACCACGTCGCCCCGCCGGAACCCTTCTCCTTCCAGAATCGTAGCAATGGCATACTTCTTATCTGCTTTTTCTATCTTTATCTTGCCTGCATAATTTTCTTCGGCGCCCAGGCTAAGTCCTGTCTCAGGGTCAATCAACTCCTCGCCCACTGTGTAAACCTCAAAGACCTCTCCCTTCTTGACCCCGGCATCTGTTCCCACATTGATATATACCTTACCATCGCTCACCTTGACTATCCTGGCCTGCCAGGGAACTGTTTCCATTCTTTCCACAATTGCATTCACAATCTCATCTATACACCCGCGGGTTGCCTTGCCCAAAGGAGTCTTGGTATAGAATCCCCCGCCAAGGATATCGCCTGTCTTGAGTACTCCCGCCAGGACTACACCTACAGACCTTGCCTTAGCCTCTTTGGTTGTAGCTTCCAGAACTACTCCTGTTGTTGCATCGTACATACGGATATCACAGGCAACATACGCACTGGTGGTAGCGAGGCCGGCTCCTGTCTTCTTTTTCAGAAGAACTCCCCCTACTCCTCCACCGCTGACTTTTTCCTCAAATTCAGTAACCGCTCCCCTCACCAGAGCCTGCGCACCCAGTATATCGCCGATTTTTGCTGCTGTCTCTTTTCTCACTCTTCCTTCCCCACCCAAATCCTGTTCCTTGATTATATCGCGAATCGCCTTTCTTTCCACAACAACGAACTCTCCCGTTTCGTGTAAAGCGGTAATAAGCATCTCCGCCATCCCCGAACCAATCTTCCTGTGAGCACGCGGGACCTTTACTTCAAAATCGATAACAGCGATTCTCTTTTTCGGACCTTTGTACTTTTCCGCATACGGCCTCCGTCCCGTCCCGGCGCAGCCCATAAGAAAAATCAGTGAAAGGATTATAAACTCCTGCAAAAATTTCTTTCCCATATCCGGCCTCCTTCCCCAGCCTCAATTCTTCAGAGTAGGTCACTTTTCCGAAAGCTTCTTCAGAATCCTGGTAGCCATATCCTCTAATTTCTTATTATTTTCTGCCTTGGCCTTATCCCTGATACTCTGCAAAGCCCCGGCCCTCCACTCAATATATTCTTCTTCGGCAAGTTCAACTAATTGGTAGCAATTATAGAAGTAATCTATTCCCTCATCGGTCGGCCTTTCCACTTTTTCGTAATAAGTTTCTTTTGGTTTTACGCCATGCATCTGATAGATATCCATCATTTTCCCTACCGTCTCGGTCAAAAGCTCACTTAAGTCCTCATCACTAATGCCCAATTCACGAGCAGCGTCACCGAATTCTCTCTGAAGCCTGCTTTTCATACCGGTGATAATATTCTTGATTACTTCTCCCCTGGCCTGACGGAGAGCCAGGGAGAAATCGGCTCGCCCTTCCACCCCGCCACTAAAGGAAAGCAAACCTTCTTGAATCGATATCGGTGCAAGTATCCAATCCGGCCTGAACTCCCGACTCCTTTCCACTATTCTTTCCTCGCGGACTATTACGGGAGATTTCCCCGGGCCAGCGCATCCACCGGTCAAAAATGGAAC
>CAYFRM010000026.1:0-15658 GCA_964345635.1 uncultured Clostridia bacterium | reverse complement strand
GTTCTGACCGAGCGACTCCGAAAACTATCCCTTCATCCTGTCTTTAATCCCCAAGACCTCATATACCTGAACTAACTCATCTTTTCCTCTGATAGTCATCGGTTCCAGAATTTTCGCATTGACGATATCCTTTACCATTTGATACGTCTTTTCACTGATCAGAATCTGGCCAGGCTTCGCTAATTCTTCCAGCCGGGCAGCCAGGTTCACAGAATCGCCAATAGCAGTATACTCCATCCGTCGCAGAGAGCCGATATTCCCTATAACAGCTTCTCCCGTAGTGATACCTATGCCTATTTTGATTGGATTAATTCCTCGTTCCAGAAATCTCTTTTCCAATAATCCCATCCCTTTCTGCATCTCCAGCGCCGTCTCCAGTGCTTTCTCCGCGTGATTCTCATCTTCGATAGGAGCACCGTAAATCGCCATAACAGCGTCTCCTATATATTTGTCTAAAGTTCCATCATATCTAAAGATTAATTCAGTAATCATAGTGAAAAATTCGTTCAGGATACCGACCACTTCTTCCGGACCCATCCCACTGGCCATCCCGGTAAAGTTCCGGATATCGGCAAAAAGAACGGTAATCTCTTTTCTCCTACCACCCAGAACAATCCTATCGGGACTCATCAATAACTCATCCACCACTTGAGAAGAAACATATCTCTGAAAAATGGACTTTATTCTCTTTTTCTCTTTCTCTTCGGTAGCATACTTATAGATGACCGTAGATAGATAACTGAAAAAGATTGTAGTGCCCGGATAAACGACAGTCAAGCAGAGGGCTTTCTGGCTGAAGGAATAGAAGGCTAAAGCCAGATAGGCCATCAGAAGGAGAAGAGCAAAAAGCACTCCTTTTAATGGGCTCATACGAGGAATGGAGATTCCCATTATTATCCCCACCAGGAAAAAGATAAGAACATTCGCTCCTCGGGAAACAGGAACCAGGAAGTCCCGGTTCAGAACACTATTTATGGCACTGGCCAGGACTCCCACCTGGGGATAGAGAGGAGCAAAGGGAATTGCCCTCAGGTCAGCCGACCCGGTGGCAGTAAGACCAACAAGAACTATCTTATCGGCAAAATCGGAAAGCCTGACAACAGGCTCTCGTCCTATTTCTGACTGCTGGTACGACTGCAGAACTTGAACGAAGTCGCTCGTCCAGAGACTTTCTATACTACCCGGGTAATTTACTAACATTTGCCCTTCCCTGTCTACCGGGATCTTTATATCTCCCTGACGGGAACCTTCCAGTTCAATATATCGTCCGGGTACGACGTTGATGTTATTCTTCTCCACACCCAGATAATCGGAAACAAGTTTCAGACTTAGAGAAGGATAGACCCTGCCCTGGTACTCGATTACCAGAGGAACTCTACGGGTGGTCCCATCTATATCAGGCTGCACATTGACGAAGCCTGTTCCTTTCATATTAGCTGCCAACTCTATTATGGGAAGCGTTGCTTCACTTGCCTGAAGGAAGTGGTCTTTCTCTGTTGTTTGGTAATCTAAGGCAAACTCCTCTATGCCAAGTTGAGAACTTCGTCCAGCCTTTACTTCGCCCTCTTCTTTCATGCTAAAGAAGAAGGGGTAATAGACATTGCCTGCCTCCTTGGTAGCCTGTGCAAGAAACCGGTCATCTTCGGGAAAATCAGACGTTGCTTCTGTGAACAGCACGTCGTAGCCGATAACTCTCGGCCTGTATTTAGAGAGTGCATGGAGTAGAGCTGCGTGGTATCGCCTCCGCCAGGGCCATCTTCCCAGAACTTTAGTCGACTCATCTCCCATAAAAACAATTTGTATGACCGGGTTAATCTTTCTCTCACCCCTGAGCTGGAAGCGATAGTCCTGGGTTCTCAATTCAAAAGATTCACCTACACCCAAAAGATATAGAACAGCAATTACTACAGCCACAGTTATGCTGAGCAACAGCCCAATGCGGTGCGAAAGAATCTGACTCACAATTTTCCTGGTAAATTTAAAGATTGGCGGTTACCTCATTTTAAAAACTGTAGCTAAGCCTGGTGACAAATCCATGACCCTCGTAGTTATTTGAAGCATCCTCATCATCTTTGTATGCATCGAGCTCATATCCCAGATTTAAAGTCAGTCCGGTCATAAAGCTGTAGCTGAATTCGAGGCTCGCATTTGTGGTAACATTATCTACTGGCACCAACAGGTCGTTACTCTTTGCCACAACCACAGTTCCCCACGTGGATACCGTAAACCTCTGAGGAATAACCCCCCAGTTCACACTGAGACTATAGGATTGAGACTTATCTATCGAATGGTCATCCAGGTCCCTTGTCCGGGTAAGAGTAATCCCGGAAGTGATTGACAGTGCCCGGGTCAAGGTGCCGGTCAAACTGAAGCTTCCCGTGAGAGTAGAAAGGTCATTGGAAGAATCGGTCTTGTCTCTAAAATTGGACAATTGCCCGCTGGAGTAGAGAGTTAGACTTTCCAGGCTATGGGAGAGTCCTAAAGAGAAAGTCTGAGTGTTATTTTCCAGCGCAGAACGAGGCTTACCCAGCATTAGATTCAAGGAGTAGCCTACGACCATATCCGGGAGTTTATCTATATCGAAATCTACAGCTCCTGCAAGAATCGACTGCGTGGAGGTGACCTCCGATGGATCTTTGGCAAGATTATCTCTGTATTCGTTAAACCCCAAAGAAAGATTGGCAAAACTTATACCCTGGTAGCCTGTAAGAAGTTCATAACCGGCTCTATCGTTGGTAACCTCAGGACTGGCTAATGAGAAAAAGTCAGGTTCAATCCTTTCATAACTTGCCTCAAAAGAGAATTTTTCCCTCTCCCACGATGATGCAAATTTAAAACCACAATCGTTAAATTTCCTTTTTGCAGAGTCCTTTGGTTCTTCCCAGTAATTACTATAAGCATACTCGCCATCTAATTCTATTCCGGCACCCGATTCCCAATTGATACCCATTCCCCATACCCCATTCGTAACCGGAGTCAAACCGGGCCCCCATTCGCCCTTATCCCAATCCAGGGATTTTTCGTTATCGTCACTGAAAACATAAGAAGTATTGATAGTAAAATTTTTCGGCAATTCCACCTTCTCCTGTAGCCCGTATACATAGCGAGAGAAAGTCCCATCCGTAGAGGTTGAGCCCTTAACTGATTCTTCGGAACGGGCAATGACCAGACCGGTAGAAAACCTCCCCTCGGTAACTATAGCTCCTCCCAGCGCACCCAGTCCATATAGAGTGAGGGGAGAGAAACCGGGCATAATATCTCCTGCTGATAAGGTAAAAAGCGGACTGTAATAGTTGAACAGGATTGTATCCAGATCGAAATTATCACTGGCGGTATGGTACGTGTAAACATTTAAGGAAAAAGCCCGGTCAAAGAATCGACCAATTAAATTCAGACTTATATTTCCTGTATAATCCTTCCACTGTTCCCGAGAACTGTTATCATAAGAAGTAATGAAATTCCCTCCGATTTTGAATGGCAAAGGCGCCTCGGGAGCTACAGTAATGGGCATAACGCTAAAATCGTAATAATCGCTGGAGAAGATAGTCTCTTTTAAATAGGTAAGAAAAATTTTCCAATAGTAGGTACCGGAATAGTTACCCGGGACCTGAAAAGGAATGTAAAGGGAAACAGTTCCCCCGGGCTCGACCTCCACCCTGCCTTTTATGGACTCAGTCCTTGTCAGATAGTTCTTCTGTTCGTCGTAGATTTCGGCTCGCAAAGAGTATTCTTCTGCTATCCACTTTTCTGTACCTGTATTTATCAGAATCACCTGAAAAGTCAGTTTCTCTCCTGCTTTGACCGGGTAGGGCGAAGGGATTGCTAACTGAGCCTTTCCCACGTAAGAGCCTGAGGCAAGGGAAGGCAAAAGGGACAAAAAAATAGAAAAGCATAGAGAAAAGAGAAGAATGTAATGCTTCAATTTTATTTATGTTTAAATATTCCTGCCCGCTGGCAAAAGTAAATTATGAGAGAGAATAACATTATTTTATTCTCTTTATTTGTTTTAAATTAACATATTTTATAGATAATGTCAATTAAAAAACCCCTGTATTTACCGAATACAAGGGCTATTTTTCAAACCAATCTTTCCGTAGCGGCAAAGCGTAAGCTTTGCTCTCCCCGCAGGGGACCGACTCTGTGCCGCCCCTTCCTCTGGGCGGCCACGGAGTGCCGCCCCTACAATGCAGAGCTTCGCTCTGCAGCTACATTACCTACCTCGCGTTCTATCTTCTAAATTTCATTCTCAGGGTCTTCTCTCCTTCTTCGTCCCTGATTTTCAGAATCAAGTCTTTTTCCTTTGCCGGAGCCATATTAATATCAACAATTGCCGAATCCAGGTCAGGATACGTGGCGGAAACAGTAAATTTGTCAGAACGGGAATCTTTCACCATAAGCTCTGCCCAGCCCCTTTTCAACACAATTCTCGCCGGGAAAGCTCTCCAACTATTTCCCTTATCGAGAGAGAACCGGGCGCTCCCTGACGTAGAGGTCAGGAGAATCTCCTCTGTAAAGTCTAAATTTCGCTCACCATTCCCATCCAGAGCTTCAATAGTTAGCCAGAAAGGAAGTCCGGCCACCTGAGGGGAAGATTCCAATTCTATCTTCAAACCCCCGTTCATCTTAACTTTCTCCTGCCACCCGGGTTCAAGTTCAAGGTCGACTTTCTGTGGTGGCTGGGGGGCCTGGTTCGGCCGTACCACTGTCTTCTTAGCCTCGGTTACGGTTACTCTTCCCAGTTCGTTCCACACCTCTACGATCCCTTTGTATACCAGAACGGTGGTCAGCCCGCTCTTTCTCACATTGGTATTAAATTCCGTCCCCCTGACAGCAGCCACTGCCACAGGCGTATGCATCTCAAATTTGACCCCTTCTATCATAATCTTTGAGAAAATCTCCCCGATAAGGAGGTCAATAGCATTCTTCATCTCTCTCTCTTCTGTTATCTGGATGGTAAACGTAGAATTTTCATTAATCTTCAATTCTATGCCGTTGGCAAAAGTAATTGCCGCCCGGGAAGTTACGCCGGTCTTCAGTTGATCGCCCTCATAGAGGAACATTCCTTTTTTCGCCTCCACCCACTTCTCCGTTCCGTAAGGAAGGATTTCCAATCTCCCGGAGACAGAAGTGACAATAGCGGCCACGTTCGTCTTCTCCTGGGCCCAGGCCATTCGTGAAATGATGGAATTATGAACAAGAAAACAGAAGACTAAAAGCCCCAAAAGACATGCAATTAGTTTAGAATTCCGTCTCATCCTTTTACCTCTTTCCCAACCTGATATGTTGCTATTTCGTCACTTCTATTTCCACGCCAACAATCTTCGCCTTTCCCTGTTCCAGCTTCTCCAACTCTTCGTCAATATCTCCCCGGGGAATGAGCGTTACTTCGCTGAGGTTGTAACCCTCCAGCTCCTTTAAAATCTCTAAATCCCTTATGAATGTCTTGATAATTTTCCATACTTCCCAGAGTTCATAGTGTCTACGCTCCATAGACAAGGTAAAGGTCTTGGTAAGCATATTGTTTCTTATATTGTCGTCGGGAAAATCTAATGCCGCACTCACAGTGACTATCTTTTCTTTGACCGCTCCTCCCAAAAAGGTCAAACTCTCTTCCTCGCCCGCGTTAATGAAATTCAATAACTGGTAGGGAATAACGGGCACGCCGTTAACATAGAGATTAACGCGAGCATTGGAAATCGCCGTACCCCCCTGATTCTTCACCAAAACCTCAAATTTCGGCTCGCTTGCCGTGCTATCTTCAACCAGGATGATGTCAGTCAAAGCCAAATCCTTTGTAGTGACAGAGGGAGCCGTCTCTTTGAGGGAAAAGGAGAAAGGAACAGGAGTTTTGGCAACCACGTTTCCCTGACTATCGAGTCCCTCCACCTTCCACCAGTAGATAACACCCCCTGCCAGTTTCTGTCGCGGATCCTGGGGACTGGTAGGATACTGGAAGTAGGTCGTAACCGGGTCGGGGTACTCGCCTTTTCCCGTCTGGAAAAGAGTATTATAGAATCCCTTGTCGTCATCAACATAGATTCTGTATTTTGTAGCACCAGAAGAGACCCACCGGAAAGTCAAAGGCTTGTCAATTAACTCTCTGGCCCCATTAACAGGATATGATAGTGTAATCGAAGGTGAATAGACATAAAATACTTCATAATTGGCCGCAGGATAATCGACGGCGGTACCGGCAATTACTTTTGCCAGGTAGAAATATTTGCCGGGACTCTTATAAAAACGGCTAATCGGAATATTCATTATCCGGGAACTTCCTAATCCCACGTTTCCCACCGCAGAATTTCCCGTATGCTTGAATAATTGTTCACCTTTTGAACTATAAACGTAAAACTCAAAATATATTTTATCCACAAAGGACTGATTGTAACAAGTGACTGAGAAACCAATCTTCTCGCTGGAGGAGTAGGTCGTCCTCTCCCTGCCCGCAGAATCGACGATTGAGATATCTTTGATTTCTATGAATTGCGAAGTTGTAGCTATTGGCTGTGCGCTTGCGAAACCGGCCAAAACTCCCACAAGCATAACAGACAAAACAATAGTTAAGATTCCTCTGTTTATCTTTTCCATTTTTTCACCTTATCACTGCCAGTCTTTTTACCACTTTCTTATTCTCGCCGTTAATTCTGTCTTCTACTTCCACTACATAGATGTACACGCCACTGGCAACTTCCCTTCCCGAACCGTTCTTACAATCCCACAAGAACTTATAAATAGGCGCATCCGCTCCATCTATGTCACTATCCCCAACCTTTCTCACCAGTTCACCGGAAATATCATAAATCTTGATCCGGGCTTCCGGGTCACCATAGCCGCAATAGTAGCGAATGGTAGTTGAGCCATTCTTTGCCGGATTGGGATAATTGAATACTGTCTCTTCAGGCATTGTACCAAATACAAAGTTGACTTTCAAGGTTCTACCTTCCTGCAAGTCTACAGTTTTAGGTTTACTATAGATAGTCCCATTATATGCCCGGGCAATGAATCTTCCGGGAAGAAGATTCGGTATATTGTAATCTCCATCCGTTTCCACAGGTACTCTCACCATAACCTTGCCTCTCTGCTCCAGTTCCACAAAAGCAATGCCATTCCCGGGAGACAAGATTTTCTGTAGACTCGAACCGCCTATCCTTTTCGATTTTGTGCAAGACAGAGAAGCCAGATATTTCCCCTCAACTCCGGTAACGTTTCCTACAATTGTCGCCAGTTCATAATCTATCTCCAGTGTGAAGTTGAAGGAATAAGATGGGGCATAAGCCTCCATAGATACGCTGGATACAACATCGTTTACCGTCCAGGTTGCCCGCACTTCATAAGTACTACCCGGTTCCAAGCCGGTTATCTCATAATATCCATAAGTATTGGTAATGTCACTGGAGACCAATTCGCCACCCTCCCATGCTTCTACCTCCACGCCAGTGATCACCGTTCCCCCATCGGAACGAGTCACTTTGCCGGAGATGGAAGCATACGAAATAACCGAATCGTCAATTACCTTCTGGGCAAAGATGTTGTAATCGCCGGCAACTACCCCGGCTTCCCAGGCAACGATTATTCCACCAGAACCATCGCTTACAATCTCGATATCATTTATTAATTGGGTACCCTCGCAAACAAGAACCCCGGGATAGGTGCTCCACACCGGCTGACCATTTTCATCCCGCCTCTGGGCAAAAATCTTACGGTTATTCTCTATCCAGGTGCCTATCGCACCTTCCATATTATCGCTGACCAGACATATAGATCGCTGAGAATCGATCCCTCCGGCTACGAGCATGTCTTCTTCATCCATCGTGGGAGGCTCATCACGATTTACCCCCTCGGCATAGATGTCGCCAGCAGGGTCAGTCCTCATATCCTCCCAGGCGATAATGGCTCCTATGGTCGTTCCTCCGGAAAGATTCCTGATAATGACTGGATTTTTCTGTCCTCCTTGTTTATCACAGATAGGTATTCCATTATTAGTCCAGAGCTGCGCTCCAGCGGAACTTATCCGTTGGGCATAGATGTCGGGCTCCGTGGCCGTCTGCCGATAGTCTGTCCAGGTAATGATTGCTCCTCCTTCACCATCCGCGACAATTTCTGGAATTTCCTGGTTACCATTGGCCGTGGTGACAGTAGACCCGTTAATATCCCAGTTTGAATCTAAAATGCCACTGGGAATATCTATCCGGTGCGCGTAAATATCATAATCACTACCATTACGAAAATCCTGCCAGGTAACGATTACATTATCTGTATCAGCTCTCACCACTTCGGGACAGTTCTTATAAGCCGTCCCGGTACTTACTGCCAGGCCTCCTGTCCAGGAAAGATTTCCAGCGGAGTCTATCCTCTGCGCGTAAATCGCGTGGTCAATGGCGTTAGTCTCTTCCCAAACAACAATAGCCTCTCCCGGTCCAGAGATTGCAATTTCCGGCGAAAATTGATCAAATGTAGTCACATCCCTGAGTTTTATCTCACTTGCCCCTGACCACGCAGGATGCACGCCACCGCTGTCGCTACTTATTCTTACAGCATATATGATGGCTGGATTAGGCGTCGCCCGCCAATCTTCCCAGGCAATGATAGCTCCGCCAGAACCATCGCTAACGATTACTGGTTTTAGTTGACTAAACGTCGCGTTGCAGACCGCGACGCCATTTGTATTCCATTGTTCCACCCCATTTTCGTCTATTCTTTGCGCATAAATATCTGCTTCTCCGCTACGAAAGTCTTCCCAGACAATGATTGCGCCCCCGGAGCCGTCAGGAGCCATTCTGATATTCTGTTGGGTTTGAGATGCTTCACAGATTGGCACGCCCTGAGGGTCCCAGTCTATCCCCCCCTCAGCAGATGCTCTCTCCCGTGAGGCAGCCAGGAATGCAAAAAAGACCAGAATTGGAATTAGAATCGCTCTTTTCATCTTTTCCATCCACTATTTTATATGCGGTCTACAATTTTATAGTCAGCGATATCCTGTGCGTATTCCCCAAGTCTCCGTAGGGAACCCAGACATAATCTACTGCCATCCTCTTCCAGACAAATCCTGCCCCTGCAGAAAGTCCCGATAAAGCATTTAAGTCCTTGATGGTATTGGTCTTATATCCCACCCTTGCGGCAAGTTGAATATCTTTCATCTTCTGGTAAGCGAACTCTGCCCCAAAATGTCCGTTGGGAACGTTATCTATGGGAGCATTGACATCACAAGCCAGGATGAGCTCGGATTGGATCGACCTCAGGTCATAAATCTTGGCTACGCCTGCTTTAATGTTGAGAGGCAACGGGTCGCTCTCTTTAACAAACTTTATCTTGGGACCAATATTCTGCACTGCAAATCCCACCTGCAATTTATCTCTGGAAAATCTTCCTCTTCGTATCTGACGACGAACTCTATAGAGTAGCCCGATATCTACTGCTCCGCCCCAGGCTGTCTCATTTTCTATCCTCTGGTGGATTAGTTTCGCATTGGCGCCAAGGGAGATCTCCTCGCTGACTTTACGGGCATAGGCCCCTGCTACGGCAATATCGTATGCGGCAAAAGTTCCTTCCGGCTCCGTGGTCTCAGTGGTTCTCTGTTCCAGACCCGTGGTATACAGGCCCATGGCGCTGATTCCAAATCCCTGACCTCCTTTTTCCGACTTGATAGGCTGTACATATCCCAAAAATTCGTACCTCATGCCTTCCAGCCACTCGTTGTGCATAGCCGTAATTTCTCTCTCTTCCAGCTGAGCCAATCCAGCGGGGTTCCAATAAGTAGTATTGGCATCGTCAGCCACAGCCACAAAGGCACCTCCCATTGCTACAGGACGCGCGCCTGCCTCAATCTTCAGGAAAGTTGCTCCCGTTGTGCCCACCTTCTCTTTAGAAAAGATTCCTGCCCAGCTTGTAGAAACAGTCAATAAGAGAGAGATAGCAAAGAGCAGAAATATACCGATTGCCTCGCTTTTCCTTACCATTCTTCCTCCTTTTCAATATTAAGTATAATACGGATAGTACCATATTTCAGTAACTAAAGTTACAACCGGGATGTGATTTTAGTCACAAAAATTTTGGGCGGATATAAATTTACGCCTGCATTCAGTTATCCGCCCATTATTATACCACAAACATCAAAATCTGTCAGTGACCAAAGTCACAAAAAGGGGACAGGTACTTTTTTAATAGAGCATTCTTTTCAATTCTTCCTTATTAGTTATCGTTATATAGTGTTTTTCGATATCGATGCAATTGGTCTTCCTGAAATCGTGCAATATCCTGCTCACCACTTCCCTTGCGGTTCCCACCATCTCGGAAAGTTCCTGGTGGGTTAATTCCATATTAATCTTTATCCCTTTATCTGTCTTGACACCATGCTTTTCAGCCAAATCGAGAAGCGCAATCACCAACCTTCCCGATACGTTCTGAAAGGTAAGTGACTCAATCTGCTGGTCAGCGTCTCTCAGGCGAGCGCACAGTGTCTCCATTATCCTGAACGCAAGCTGGGGATTACCTGCAAGGCTCGCGGCAAAATCTCTCTTGTTAATTACTAACATCTCGGCATCCTCCACCGCCCTCACATTTGCCGAGCGTATCTCCTTCTCCAGTATAGCCATCTCCCCTAAAAAATCTCCCTTTTGCAAAAGCGCCAGGGTCTTTATTCTGCCATCGGAAGACGTCCGGAAAACTTTTACCACACCTGAGATCAGGATATATAGAGCGTCTCCCTCTTCTCCTTCAGAAAATATGTCTTCATCTTTCTTGTATTTTTTCAAATGGGAAATTTCAGCAATCTTCTGTAGTTCTTTATCCTCAATTTTACTGAAAAGTGGCACTCTCTTCAAAATTGATTTCTTCTCCATCATTCCTCCAGCCAGTAGTGTAGCCCTTTACGGGCGTATGGATTTATCGGGACGGGCATAAAGCCCTACACTACCAACAACGCAGAGCTTCGCTCTGCCGCTACATTTTAGTTTTACGATTTTTTGCAAAAGACGTTGATCGCTGTCTTTATGGTATTGCAGTGAATAGTAACCGTATCGTCAACTTCCAATGCATAGCCGCCAGCCAGGACCAAACAGAGAGGGATTTTTGCCTCCTCTGCCCAGCCGATTACAAGCTCATCTCTCTTTTTCAATCCCTCCATTGTCAAAGAAAGCCCTCCAATCTGGTCTTTCTCGTACGGGTCGGCGCCGGCTACAAAAAGAATCAGTTCTGGCTGAAAGGAACTTATTATTCCGGGAATATTCTCTTTTAGTTTTCCCAAATACTCCTCGTCACCCGCTCCATCGGCCAGTCCCATGTCCAGGTCGCCGGGAGGCTTAATAGCAGGATAACTATTCTCCTGATGGATAGAAAAGGTGAACACGCTTTTATCTTCCCGGAAAATGTACGCCGTGCCATTTCCCTGATGGAGATCGCAATCGACAATCAGGGCTTTCCTTATCTTCTTGGTTTTCTGGAGATGTCTTATCCCGCAAGCTATATCATTCAACACGCAGAACCCTTCCCCGTGGTCGGGAAAGGCGTGGTGGAATCCGCCGCCAATATGTATCCCCAGCCCGTTTTCGATTGCGTTCTTGCAGGCCTGGATGGTTCCGCCAACGCAGAGAAGAGAAGCCTCAACAAGCTCCCCCGAATAGGGAAGTTCCATCGTCAGTATCTCCATCATTGATAGTTTTCCTTTCTTGAGTTTATTCAGATATTCTTCCGTATGGACTGATAAGACGTCTTCCTCATCAGGCATAACGGGCGAAACGAAATCATCCTCTTTAAACAGCCCTTGCTTAATCAATCTTTCCTTTATCAATCTATACTTTTCCGTAGGGAAAACGTGCGCGCCAATATCCACCCTATACTTCTCTGAATATATAAGTTTCGTCTCTCCCATTTTGTCGTTCTACCCTTTGCCTCCATAAGATTAAAAGATTGTCTGTGAAAAGCCTTAATAATTTCAGCTAAAAAATGAAGACGATTTCTCCCTGGTGCAAGGGAATTTGGTGTAGCGAGCATTAGAATTTTTAGCCAAAAATCGAAAATTGTAGCCGCAAAGCGCAAGCTTTGCTTGTTCTTAGCAGAGCTATCGCTCTACAGCTACTGAGATTCTTGGCGGTGCTCAAAGAGCAAAAAATTGTCAGCGAGTGAACCAAATCCCGAGCATATGTTCTATCCGTTAATCTATCCTAACAGAAATTCCAATATTGCCTTCTGCACGTGGAGCCTATTCTCCGCCTGGTCAAAAACAACCGAATTTGGCCCGTCGAGCACTTCATCGGTTATCTCTTCTCCTCTGTGGGCGGGAAGACAGTGCATAACCAGGACATCCTTCTTCGCTTTACTCACAAGTGGTCGGTTAACCTGATAGGGCTTGAATGCCTTCAGTCTTTTGTCTTTCTCCTTTTCTCTGCCCATACTTACCCAGACATCGGTATAAATAACATCGGCTTCCCTGACTGCCTTGTCCGGCTCGTGCGAGACTTTAATATCTGCCCCGGTAGTTTTCGCCAATTTTATTCCTTCTCCCAGAACTTTCTCATCCGGCTCATATCCCGGCGGAGTGCACACAGCTAATTTCATTCCCAGAATTGCTGCCCCATTGATCCAGGAATTGGCTATATTGTTGCCATCTCCGACAAAGGCAACTTCTATCCGGGATAATTCTTGGGAAGATAGTCGCGAAACTATTCCTTTCTTCTCGGCAATGGTAAATATATCTGCCAATACCTGACAGGGATGCAACAGATCACTCAATCCATTCACTACGGGAATAGTAGACTCCTTTGCCAGTTCCACCACGTCCTGATGCTCATACGCTCTCACTACCATGCCGTCAACATAGCGGGAAAGAGTCTTTGCCGTATCCCCTATCGCTTCTCCCCGACTTAACTGGAGGTCCTGTACGTTCAAAAATAGTGCGTAACCTCCCAATTGGTACATCGCCACTTCGAAGGATACCCTGGTTCTCGTAGAAGGTTTTTGAAAGACCATTCCCAGAACCTTCCCTTTCAGGGTGGTTCTGGGCTCTTTTCTCTTCTTCAGTTCCTGTGCAGAAAGAAGGATCTTTACTATCTCGTCCGCAGTCAAATCCAGAATTGAAATAAGGTCTTTTTTCAATTTCTTCCTCCCCAAAAGTGAATTAACAAAAAAGCTCTCCCTTATTGAAAGGAGAGCACTAGAAAAGACTAAAGGTCCAAACTTGCCTTTTATTTAACAGAATCAACTCCCTTTAATTGGATAAGTCCCGAACTCGTTAGCTGCCTCATACATTGCCACAACGTTCTCCGGGGGCGTATCCGGTTCTATATTGTGTGAGGGAGCAAGAATGTAGCCGCCACCGGGGGCGAGTACCTCAATCGCTTTCCTCACCCCTTGTTTGACTTCCTCAGGAGTGCCGAAAGGAAGAAGCCTTTGAATATCTATTCCTCCCAGAAAGCTTATTCTATCCCCGAAATCTTTCTTAAGCCTCTCTGGTTCCATCTGATAAGCCAGGGGCTGAATAGGATTGAGAACATCGAAGCCCATTTCGATTATATCATTTATCAACGGATAGATCGAACCGCAACAGTGGAGGAGAATCTTTGCCTCCGTATATTTCTTTATCTCTTTGATGAGTTCTGCCCAGTAAGGTTTAATATGTTTTCGGAAATCCTCAACAGACATAAAAGGCTGGCTCTGCGTGCCCATATCATCGCCAATACAGACTATGTCTATGTACTCTCCCACCCTGCCGAGAAACTCCTGCACAAAAGCCCGGGAAGCTTCCAGAATCTTTCTTGCCAGCGCTTCGAAAAAGTTAACGTTTATTCTCATATCCAGCATAAAATTATTGAATCCCCGCACGAAAGCATAGCGGTGAAAAACATTGGGAACCCAGGTAGATATCGCGTAATCCGTATGCTGGTGAAGATGTTTTGCTTCTTCCTCTTTTCCTTTCACATATACGGGATTTTTATAGTCTGACCAGAACCGATACTCCTCAATATCCTTCTCTGAAATTGCGTCTCTGAGTGGAGCAAGTGTATCGGGAACGGAAAAATATGGCCCGGCAGGTTTATATATGATCCCATGATTATCTAAGTCTCTCAGGGTGCCGTCGGCAAGCCTCTCCACTCCCAGCCCGCCACTGCCCAAATTTCTTATATCGGCATTAAATTTTCCCAGTATCCTTTCGTCAACATTAACCACAATGTTCATAAGATATACGATTTTAGGTGGGGGATAATCGGAAATGTCTAAGTACTCGCAGAGGGCCTTGTATCCATAGGGAGGAGCGTTGACTATAGTCCAGCAGCGATTCCCAAAATCTACGGGAACCCTGTCGGGCTCTCTATGTTCTATGGCTTTTATTACTCTCTCTCGGGAAGTCATCTCAGCCACTTACCAATTCCAGAGCTTTTCTTGCTGCGTCCCGGGAAGTCCGCGCATATCTATCGGCACCGATTCTCCTGGCAAACTCCTCGTCAAGGGGTGCGCCACCCACCATCACCTTAACCGCTTTTCTGGTGCCACTTTTCGCCAGCATTTCTATAACATCTTTCATGCCCAGCATAGTGGTCGTGATTAAGGCAGATATTGCCAATATATTCGCCTTTTCTTCTTTTACCGCGTTTATGAATTTTTCAGGGGGGACGTCGACTCCCAGATCCACAACTTTGAAGCCAGAAGCCTCAAGAGTAGATGCCACCAAATTCTTGCCCAGGTCGTGGATATCGCCGCTTACCGTGCCGATAACCACCGTGCCTCTCCCTATGTCCCCTTTGAGATGAGGCTTTATGATCTCTGTGGCCCGTTTTACCGCCTCTGCGGCCACCAGGAGGTCGGGAAGAAAATACTCCCTTTTCTCGAACTTATCTCCCACTAAATTCATACCCTCCATCAATCCCTTTTCAATCAAATCGTGCGCACGAATACCCTGCGCCAGCATTTCCCGGGTTAAAGATTTGGTTTTTTCAACGTCTCCGACGAGAACGGCTTCTACAATTTCTTGGTATTCGGATTCTCCCATATTTCAGGCGGTTGCCTTCTCCTTCTTCTCCAGTTTCTCAATCTTTTCCAAAAGCGGCGTCATTATTCTCTCAATTCTGCTTTTCGTAATTTGATAGGTATACTGTTCGGCATCGGATAGTGGCTGCTTGAACGGACCCATGGGAAATCCTCTAAGTTCCATAGCCGCTTTGAAACCTATGGGCATAGTGAGAGACCACATCGCCCGCAAAAGAATCAGTATGGAGAATTGGAGTTCTCTCGCCTCGTCGTAGTTACCTTCCTTAAAACACTTATGCATTCGTTTCAAAATTTCCGGAACGATACATCCTGCAGCTACCATACATCCCTTGGCACCCATCATAAGCCCGGGAAAGAATATGTCCTCTCTCCCTAATAGAAGGGTCAGGTCTTCACCGATTATTCTTATTTTGTCCATGAAGTGGACTATGTCCACCATACTCCCGCTACTATCTTTCAAGGCGACTACATTTTCTCGCCGGCTCAGTCTTTTCACCACGTCATAGGTTATTTTGTTAGCCGCAAAAGGAATATTGTACAGCACAAGGGGGATGCTAATGGAATCAGCGATAATTTCAAAATGCTTCTCTACAATTTCCTGGGAGACAGTGAAATAGTAAGGCGCGCAAGCCACCACCGCATTACAGCCTATTTTTTCCGCATGCCTGGCCAAAATCAG
>CAYFRM010000025.1:0-37902 GCA_964345635.1 uncultured Clostridia bacterium | reverse complement strand
TTCAATTTCTCCAAGTACTGCTTAATCTCTCTAACTCCAAAATTCTCTTCATCCCGGAACAGATCATCGTCTCTTAATTTCCTTGCCACACTCTCCTCCTATGCCACAAATTACAGATTACAGATTACAGATTTCAAATTATTGTGCTTCCGGAACGCGCAAAAACATCTTTCCCGCTACCTGTCTAATTTTACCCTTTATTTCCAGATTCATCAGCAGAGGTGAAACCCTGTTTATAGATAGCCCGCTCTGTTTACTTATCAAGTCAATATGTACAGGCTCAAACGACAATAGGTTATACACTTTCTCTTCTTCCTGAGTCAACTTTACTTCCCTGTGGTACTCTATAGCCGTAGATACAGGCATAACGTCTCTCAAACAACGTATCTCTTCAATAATATCGTCACATTTCTCTACCAGCTTCGCGCCCTGTTGTATCAACAAGTGGGTGCCCTTGGTTCCCAAATTGAAGATATTCCCCGGAACAGCAAAAACTTCCCTGCCTTGCTCCAGAGCAGACTCGGCAGTAATTAAGGCACCACTTTTATGGCCGGCCTCGACGATTACCGCTCCCAAACTGAGCCCGCTTATGATTCTATTTCGCATAGGAAAATTCATTTTTTCCGGCCGCGTGCTCATAGAAAATTCGGAAACTACAGCTCCCCTCTCGCTAATCTCGTCAAAAAGAGCCTCGTTTTCCGGGGGGTAACAGATATCAATGCCGCATCCCAGAACAGCGATAGTTCTTCCACCACCGGACAGAGCCCCTTTATGCGCGCAAGTATCGATTCCCCGGGCCAGGCCGCTAACTACACTCACTTCTCTTTCCGCCAGTTCTCTACTCAGTTTTTCCGCTACCATTTTACCGTAGGTAGTTGGCCGCCTGGTTCCCACCACGGCAATGGCAATTCTATCTTCCGGCAACAATTTTCCTTTTACGTACAGCACAATGGGCGGATCGAAAATCGACCTCAGGTTTGCCGGATAGTTATCGTCAGAAAACGTTACTACAGAAATTTTTCGTTTCTTAATTCTGGATATCTCTTTTTCTATGTCTAATTTATCTTTATAGTTAACAATTTGCCTGGCTGTGTACTCTCCAATACCGCCAATGTGTCGCAGTTCTTCCAAATTTGCCCCGAGTATAGCCTGGGGAGACCCGAAATGGTTTAACAACTTCTGGCATCTCGTGGCTCCTATGCCCGGAATCATACTTAGAGCCAGCCAATCTTCTATTTTATCTGCCATTTATTTCCTCTACGAAGATAAATTTTGGCAAAAAGCATAATATTATATACAAAATCCCAACCATATGTCAAGCAATCCGCTTAGATAACGTAGCCTAGCCCTTTACTCGCTCAGAAACTCTCCCCTGACTTTTCTTTAACATCCATTTCTACCAAGGCGGGTATGAAACGTGCATTATCTATAGAGCAAAAAAATGGAATGAATGAGAGAATTCGGTGGGCACAGCCAAAGAATCTCACGGTAACAAGAAATCATAGCGTGGATATGGAGCAATATGAGTAAATTTTTCCCCCATATTTATATTCATCTTTACCATTCTTTAGTCTCTTACTCTTCTTTCTTCCCTTGTAATTTAATGGGGTCGCCTATTTCTATCGGCTTGCGGCTATCTCTTATCACTGCCGTTGAACTATCTTCCTGAATGTCCGTGGTAACTTCCAACACGCCAATCTTCTCAACGATTATTCCCAGAAGTTCGCCGGTCATAGGATGGACGACTTCGTCGCCCTCTCTATATATTATGAACTTTGCCTGTGGCTTAACTTGCTGATTTTTGCCCAGATCTATGAACACTGTGTCTCCGTACGCTGTCATAAATTTCTTTTCTTTTACTCCGGCAATATAGCCATCGAATGTAAAATCCAGAGGAGCAATAAAGATATCCCTTTCATATTCTAATCCTGGCTCAAACTCTTCCAATTTTACTACCAGCTCCTCCCCGGGAAGTTCTTCCGATACCTGCGCTTTTTGATACGTGGGAATTATCAGGTCATCGCCGGGAAAAATCCAGTGTGGATTCTTTATATACTTATTATATGCCCATATCCCTTCCCATAGAGAAGGGTCATCGTAGTAGCGGTTAGCGATTTCGTGAAGAGAATCCCCCCTCTTGACCTCGTATGCTTTAAGCACAAGTTCCATTCCCGCGGGGATATCCTCTTGCGGAAGAACTCTTCTCTCAGTTACTGCCCCCTCCACTTCTTCCTGAGGCTCCTCCGCTTGAGCCTCCTCAGCGGGAGCTTCGCCAGGCGCCAGCGGTTCTTCTTCCCCCTCAAAAGTAATATCTTCTTCAGAGGCCTCGGGAGGCAACGCTTCCTCCTCTTCGAAAGCAGGAATCTCTTCTTCCGAAGGCTCGGGAGGTAAAGCTTCTACATCTTCTTCCTGAGCCTGGGCAAAGAAAATACTCAGAGTTAACAGACTACACAATAGAAAAACAAGAATCCCTTTTTTCATCTTTTACTCCTTTCCATAATTTTTTGATTTCCCCGGCGAAAATTACATCCATAGATTCCTGTCTAGACTTCTGTACTGGATAGCCTCAGCAATGTGATGGGAAGCGATGTTTAACGCTGCTTCCAAATCTGCAATTGTACGGGAAACTTTCAGAACGCGGTCATAGGCCCGGGCGGAAAGGCCCAATCGCTCAATTGCGTGTTTCAACAACTTCCCGGCTTCTTTTTCCAGAATACAATACTTCTTTATATGTTTAGCTTCCATGTGGGCATTACAATAGATTGATTTATATTTTTTAAACCTCTCTTTTTGTATATTTCTCGCTTTCTGAACGCGATTACGAATTGTTGACGAAGACTCTCCCGCTATGTCCACTGTCAACTCCTGATACTTTACCGGCGGCACTTCAATATGCATGTCGATTCGGTCAAGCAATGGCCCTGAGATTTTGGCTCTATATTTCTGAATCTGGAAAGGAGTACACGTGCATTCTCTCTGTGAATCGCCATAGAACCCGCAGGGGCAAGGGTTCATGGCGGCAGCCAGCATAAACTTGGCGGGATAGGTTAAAGCTGTGCTTACCCGGGCAATAGTCACCACACCGTCTTCAATAGGCTGACGCAAAACTTCCAAGACGTTGCGGTGAAATTCAGGAAGCTCGTCCAGAAAGAGAATTCCGTTATGGGCCAAGCTCACCTCGCCAGGCCTGGGAAAAGAACCGCCTCCTATCAATGCCACATCGGAGATAGTATGGTGAGGAGAACGAAAAGGCCTGGTGCCTACAATGGCCGAGCCCGCAGAGATTAGACCAATGACGCTATGAATCTTCGTGGTCTCCAATGCCTCATCCAGGGTTATGGCAGGCAAAATGGACGGTAACCTCTTGGCCAGCATGGTCTTGCCGGAACCGGGCGGGCCGATGAGAAGTATGTTGTGTCCGCCGCTGGCAGCAATTTCCAGAGCGCGCTTGGCATATTCCTGACCTTTAACGTCAACAAAATCTATTTCGTAATTGCGCCTATCTTCAAATTCCTCTTCCAGATTTATGAAAAAGGAAGAAAGCTCGCTATTTCCGTTCAAAAAATCGACGCTCTCTTGCAAATTTTTGACGGGAAAAACATCCAAACCTTCCACTACCGAAGCTTCTTTTTTATTCCCTTCGGGAATAACCAAACCATCTACGTCAGCCTCTCTTGCCGCCAGGGCGATGGGTAAAACTCCCTTGACTTTGCGCACGCTACCGTCCAGAGACAATTCCCCCAGGACTATATACCTCTCTAGCCTGTCCTGCGATAGCTGGCCACTGGCAGCCAAAATCCCCAGGGCAATGGGCAAATCGAAAGCAGCACCCTCCTTCTTTACCGATGCCGGGGCCAGATTGACCGTAATTTTCTTCATAGAAAATTCGTAACCGGAATTCTTAATCGCTGCCAGGACTCTGTTTTTGCTCTCCCTGATTGCTGTATCAGGAAGACCGACGGTAGAGAAATGGGGAAGTCCGGAAGAGATATCTACTTCCACCTTCACCGGATAAGCCTCAATTCCTAAAACCGCGCTACTCAGTCCGATTGAAAGCATCAAAGTCCTTTCTGTTTAATCTTCGTTGCCTGTAAGTTTACCATAAATCGTAGCCTTTTGCAATACTTTTTTGCAGTTTAGCCCCACAGAACACCCCGCAAATGGATGCGCCAGAATAACGACAACTTTCCGCATTTTCTGCCCTCGCAATTCCCCCCATAATGAAATCCCGAATCGCTCTTATTGGCAGATTCGGGATTATCGTCGAAATTCGCCCTGGTCGCGCCGGGAAATTCAGCACTCTCATTTTTTCATTCGCCCATGCCAGGAACCACTATTCTTTTTTTCTTCGCGCCTTTCTTTTTCTTCTTTCCTTTCTTCTTCGCCATTTCTCTACTCCTTCCCTTCGTTCTCCCGCCACCCATAGATCCCTCGTCTCTATTGACTATCTACTTCCCTACTATAATTTCTCGCAGGTGCAATCGTCATAGGGCTTGCCGCATCCATCGCAGACTCCGTCGACTATTTTCCTGCCACACTTGCATGGCGTACAGCCGCACGTCTTACACATATCCTTCACCCCCTTGGCCAAAGTTTATGGTCAATAATCGCTATTTCATTACCTTTTCAGTTCCCGCACGGCTTCTTTGAGGCACTTGAGAAGCTCTTTTTCAATCTCCCTTTCACTTCCACACTTGGCAACGTCCGGCTCTATGCACGTTACGGTTTTCATCAGCACCCTGATAATCTTAGAACGCGACATTTTCCTGTGGCCTTCTCTTTCTATCCTTCTTGCCAAATTCCTCAAAAAGTCGATTTGTGCTTTCTGCAATAAAACGGAACTTTGTTTCGTCTTGCGCAGGGTCATAGTTTAATTTCCTCGTGGTAATATTGAAATCAATCTTTCAAGCGAGAAAAAAAATAGCGGGCACTTCACGCCAGCTCTTAATATTTCTTTATAGCCCGCAATATCCTTTCTTCCAGGTCTTCCTCTGTTCTGACGCCCTCAACATTAATGTTCAATTTCATAATGACATTGATCAAGGACCTTATTATATAAGACCGCGGCAATTTATAGCCCTTTTTCTTTTTCATCAACTTCGATAGTTCGTAGAACCAGTCAAGAGCCTCGTCGGGAATGGTTATGGTAACCTTATGTAAACCTTTCCTTACCTCTGACCGGAAACGCTTGTAATCCTTAGCCATTCTGTGGCCTCTTTCTCTCTCGGTTGTTTGAATCAAATAATGCCACAATAGGATAAATTTGTCAAGTACATTATTGATACGATGCCTTTCACCGCCTGTCAAGTAACGCATCAATGGCTGCAATATCTTCCGGAGAAAGCACCCAGTCTCCGGCGAGAGCGGTCTCCGCAATCTGAGACGGGCGCCTTGCACCCACGATGGCTGCAGTTACCTCAGGCCGGCGCAACACCCAGGCTATCGCTAATTGCGCTACGGTTCTGCCGTTCTTTTCGGCAATGGAACTGAGATCCTTAACCAATTTAAGATTGGCACTCAATTCGCGTCCCTGAAAACGCGGGTCTCTGCGTCGGTGATCATCCTCGGGCAGATTCTCTACGCGCTCCCTGGTAAATTTCCCCGTCAAGAGACCTTTTTGCATGGGACTATATACGACTACTCCGATATTGTTCGCTGCACAGTAGGGGAGAATTTTTTTCTCCACGGTGCGCTCCAGCATACTGTAAGGTGGCTGGAGAGAAGCCACAGGATGTATCGATTGGACGCGCTTGAGTTGTTGCAGATTAAAATTGGATACCCCGCCATAACGAATCTTACCCTCTTTCATCAATTCCCCTAAGGTAGCCCAGGCTTCCTCAATGTCTTCATCAGGCTCCGGCCAGTGAATCTGGTAAAGGTCGATAACCTCCAACTTGAGTCTCTTCAGGCTCGCTGCAATTTCCGAACGGATGCTTTTTCTCTTCAGGCGCCCGGATATATTTCCTTTCTTATCCCAGACCCGTTCGCATTTGGTAGCAACGATAGGTTTTTCCCGTAATCCTTTGATCGCTTTACCTACGATTTCTTCGGAATGGCCAAGTCCGTACACTGCTGCTGTGTCTATCCAGTTAATTCCCAATTCCAGAGCTCGCCGAATGGCAGAAATCGACTCCCTGTCATCCTGGGGGCCCCAGCTGAATTTCCATTTTCCTCCCCCCATTGCCCAGGTGCCCAGTCCAATAGTCGACAGGTTAAGGTCTGTCCAGCCTAATCTTCTTGTTCTCATAATTTTCCTCCTTATCGAAGGATCCACTCATAAATCATTATTTTTTACTTTTTGTTTCCGTTTTATACCATTCTTGTAGCGGCAAAGCGTAAGCTTTGCTTCCTTTTATCATAAACTAATCAGTTCTTTCCACACCGCTTTCGCCTGTTTTCGCAAACCGGCAGAATCCAGGTCACCATTGATTACGTAGTCCGCGTACTTCTTCTTCTTATAAAGAGGAATCTGCGCACTTATTCTGCTTTTAGCCTGTTTAAGGGTAAGATTATCGTCTCTTTGCAATCTTTCTATCTGTATTTTCTGTGGTACGTAAACCAGAATTATTTTATTTACCAGGTACTCCAGCTTCGCCTCAAAAAGAAGGGGTATATCCACAAGAAGGACCTCTCTCTTTCTTTTTCTCGCTGTCAACCCAGAGCGTCGTTTCATTTTCTGAAATTCTCTTATTTCTCTTTTAATTTCAGCAATAATCTCGGGATGCATAATTGCGTTCAGACGTTTTCTTTTCCGTCTATCTCTAAATATTGTCTCCGCCAGTCTTTTTCGGTTCAATCTTCCTTTATCGTCTAGTATCTCCCGGCCGAATTTCCTGGCTATCTCTCGCAAAACTTTCCTGCCGGGTCTGGTTAACTGATAAGCAATCTCGTCGGCATCGACGGTCTTACAACCAAAATTCCGGAATATTTTGAGGACCGTGCTTTTTCCCGAAGATATTCCCCCTGTCAAACCCACAATTAACATATGTGACTCTCTCCTTTTTCGACGCTCTATTTACTTCTCTTCTTCAAAGACTTGGGCGGAAAAAGTATATATTTCCGTATCCTTATCCTTCCACGCGTCCTGTGACAAATGCGCCTTGTCATAACAGAGGCGATTCAGGAACTCCTCTTTTGACCAGCCGGTTTCAGTGGCTACCTGCGGCAGAAATACCCCTTGATTGGAGCCTCTCTTTACGATCACACCGTGTTTTCCCATTTGTATCTCATCCACGCTTCTTATTCTCATCGGCACCGTCAATACGGAAATCTCAATATCTACCTCAGCCAGCTCATCCACCCCCACCGGCGGAAAGCGAGGGTCACCGGTCGATGACTGAATCGCCATCTGGGAAACAGCCTTGTACAGTTCCTCCAGAGGCATAATATACCCGATGCAGCCGCGCAGTATTCCCTTCTTGCGCAGAGTTACGAAGACGCCTCTTTTCTCTTTCAACAGGGGATCGTCCACATCAAACTCCTGTATCTTACGGGAGCGAATATACTCTTCGATTGTCTGACGGGCGATACCCAGGAGGACTTTCTGTTGCTTTTCATCCAGCATTTTCTCACCTCCTTTGCCTTCTTTCAATTCCGGAGTTGTTTTTTCTTCATCCACACGCATTACGGCAAAGGCGCCGTACCCCACCACTCTACTCTTATCACCAGTAACATCTCCGGAATTTGCGTATTTCAACAGTCTTATCCTGTCTGCCCCGCATGCTTCTGCTGCCAGAACTGCGGTAAATACGGCTGCCCCACCGCAAAGCTCCGTCTTTCTACCGGTCAAGTGTTTCCTCAGACCGTCCATGTCAAAATTCTCCAGGTCACTTATGGCTACGCCATCTATGAGACACGCCCTCCCATAGGGGTGGTAGTGAGACATATCCGTAGAAGCAACTATGAGTATTCTCTTCTTGCCTTTTGCATCCACAATAGCATCAGCCAGAAGCTGACAAAATTCTTCAGAGATATCATTGACAACAATGGGAACTATCAGGAAATCTTTCAAGGTTGCCTGGAGAAAAGGAAGCTGCACCTCCAGGGAATGTTCATCCTTGTGGGCTTCTTCATCAAAGTGGAGCAACCGATGTTTATTGATAATTTTAGTAGCATATTCAGAATCTACTTTAACTTTTCCCAGAGGGGTTTTCCACCAGCCTTCGGCATAAACCGAAGCTCCCATGACGGGCGCGCGGTGGCTCGCTCCCAGAAGAATTACGGTGTCAAAATGCTCCCCTGCAAGCTGACGATAAGCATAGGCTGCCACCTGACCGGAATATACATAACCCGCGTGGGGTGAAATCAGCGCTACCAGTTTTCCGGGAAGTTTCTCCTGGTCGACTTTTTCCAGAAAAACCCTGACAATGTCTCTTAATGCCTTGGGTGACGCGGGATAGAACTGGTCGCTCCAGCGAGCCCGTCGAACTTTAGACTCGTAAGCCTCTGCTACCCATTGCGAAGAAATACAGAAAAAGAAAAAGACAAAAGAGAGAAGAATTCTTCTAAAATTCATTTTGGACTCCTTTCTTATTCGCTCTGATAAACGTCACTCAGAAGGTGGATGTTACCTATTTTAACTCTTGTTAAACCCGCCTTCTTTGCCTCTTCCAGGGATTCCTCGGCGTCCACTCTGGAAGTCGTGGGAAGATCCGCCATGTAGAAATGGGGATGGAAAGCCAGAAGAGAGTAGGGAATCTCCCGATCCAGGGAGGCTATGAATTTGGCAATCCCGGAAACTTCAATTCTGTCAATGTAACCGGGCACAAGAAGCGTGGAAGCTACAAGAAACGGCGGTTCCCTTCTTTCTTTAGCATATTCGGCCAGAAAAGAGAAGTTCTCCAGTGTCCTCCTGTTGGAAACCCCGCATAAAGCTATGTTTACCTTTTCATTGAAAGCTTTCAGGTCAAATTTTATGCAACCACCGGAATGGAGAGATAGTTCTGCCATATCTTTCAAGAATTCAGGATTCATACAACCATTAGTCTCCCAGCAGATGCGCACTCTCTTCTTCTTCAGAGCCAGCCGGGAAGTCTCCAGAGCATGGTATATATGAGGAGTGGGGTCGCCGCCAAAATAACAGATGCAATTTGTATTCTTATCCACACAATCGGACAATTCCTCTGAACTTACGAAATTTCCTCCCTTCAGGCTTTCCGGCTTGCCCAGAACGGCGGGAGTTGCCTGTTCCATTATTCGTTCAACCTCCTCCCGGTAGTGCCAGTTCTGGCAGAAAAGGCAATCAAAAGAGCAGCCGTGGTAGAAAACTGCCAGATTCTTGTATCCATAGCTATCCTTTTCTCCGCAAACCCATTCGGCAACACAGTTGGTCGGCAACGGGTCGTGGTACCAGGACAGGCTTCCTCTTTCTCTATTTACCAGGTGGACTAACCTTCCTAGATAGTTGGCTCTCAACCCACAGTAGCCAAAACCTTCCCGGGGAATCTGGCATTCGTTGGCGCAAATATTACATTTTGCTCCCGCTTTATCTCTGGGAATTTTCCGGGAAAGGCAAAATTTGCTTCTTGAGACTCTATGGGCTTTCTCTACCAAAGGCTGAATTTTCTTGAAGTCTCTCCTTATGCATTCCACACAGACGCCCAGAATTTTAGTAATCAACGGGGATTCCCGTTTGCAATTAAGACACTCCATACTTCCCCCGCTATCTCCCCACCATCTTCTGGAATCTTGAGGCATCTTCAAACATATATATGTTATTGAACATACAGTATATTTCCTTATTTTCTTTACATTTTACTTTAAGTTTCTTGAGGTCTTTGTAAGTGTAACGATACCTGTACCCGCTAACTCCATGGAGACGGAAATAGACAAACTCTCCCGCCAGAGCCTCGGCCTTAAAAGGATCAACGCAGTGGACCAGTCCCAGTTGAGAACAGAGATTCCTTATCTCCTTCCTATCCCATTTTCCCCTTGGCTCCCAGACCAAGCGGAGACCCTGCCTCTTGATTTTCTGGAAGAATTTCTTCATATTTCTCTTGTTTTCCAGTGTGGGATGGAAGCTGGGTGGCATCTGAAAAACAACTATTCTCGCGTCCAGAATTTGGGCTATTTTCTGAGTCATATTCCACGCTTCAAAGACTCTATCGGTCGGCTTGAAGAACCCGTAGTATGTTTTCTGCTTATCGGGAATTGGATAGCCCAGTTTCCTGTAAGTCGGGCTGGAGGGTAGGTGAGTTATCAGCTGGGAAGCTTTTAGCGTAAATTCGAATCCTTTAGGGGCCTCTTCCCTCCACTTAAGCACAGTTCCCGGTTTGGGGAATTGATAGAATGTTTTCTGGATTTCCAGAACTTCAAAATTCTTATAATATTTTTCCCTGGCCACGGCAAACCCGCAACAACCAACCTTAACCATAAATATTCCTCTTTTTTCTCTTTTCCCTCTCCCCCCGGGGAGAGGGTTAGGGTGAGGGGGGACTCTACTCTTACTCACATCCTTACGGGGATGGGCCTTTTACAATACAGGCACTTCCCATCTACAATTTTCATCTCTGCCACAGAAAATCCATCTCTTCTGATAATTAGTTTTCCGCAGTGGTGGCAATAGGTATTCTCCCCCGTATGTCCGGGAATATTGCCAATATACACATAGTGGAGTCCTTTCTCAACTCCTGTTTTCCTGGCCTCTTCCAGGGTCTCTACGGAAGTGAAGGGCAGATGGGACAATTTCAGATGAGGAACGAATTGAGTCACGTGCCAGGGCGTATCCTCTCCCAGCTCCTCAACTATCCAGGAGGCAATCCCCTCCCACTCTTTTCTATCTTCATTATATCCCGGGATAATATTGGTGACAATCTCAACCCACATGCCCCATCTTTTCTTTGCCCTTGCTGTGACCCGGAGGATTCCCCTGAAATCAGGAATGTTTCCGATCTTTCGATAACTCTCTTTTCCAAACCCTTTAATATCTACTCTGAAAGAATCGAGATATGGGCCAATATCATCCAGCGCCTCAGGCGTGATGTAGCCATTGGTGACATAGTTTGTAAGTAATCCTTCCTTCTTTGCCAGTTTAGCAGAATCCAGGGTATACTCGAACCAGATTGTCGGTTCATTGTAGGTCCAGGAGATTCCCCGGGAGTGGCTCTTCTTGGCCAGTTTTACAGTGTCTTCGGGAGAAAAATATTGTGCCTCGCCTTGGTAGTCAACATGGGAGATGTCATAGTTCTGACAACCGGGGCAGCGAAAATTACAGCCGAGAGTGCCTAAAGAGAGCCATCTTGAACCTGGATAGAAGTGAAACAGAGGTTTTTTCTCTATGGGAGATATGGCCCAGGTGGATACCCTGCCGTAGATGAGAGTATAAAGTTTCCCTCGTGCGTTCTTCCTTGTCCTGCACCACCCGCTCTCTCCTTCTGCAACCAGGCACCTTCTCTGACAGATGCCACATCTCACCCTGCCATCTTTCAAAGCCTGATAAAGAATTGCTTGTTTCAACGCATCCCTCCCTTGCGGGAGGACTCCAATAATACTAAAATATGGAAAAGCCGGCCTTTTTTAACCTTATGACAGAAGTGTCATAGGGATCGCAAACTTCTTCCTCCAGATAGTCATTATAGCCAACTTTTTTCAATTTTTTTATCATCTCTTTTCTTTCGTCTTTAGGCATCAACCGGGAATCACTCATCGGCGCAACCCGAAAGTATAGGCCTTCCTTCTTCAGGCTCTCCACAGCCAGATAAGGCAGTTCATAAAACTGGCCCTTCCCTCCTGTCCTTCTCTCAAACCCTGCGGGAGTGCCAGCCTTTATGGAGACTCTGACATAGAGATTCCTGTATTTCCTTAGGGCTTTCACATATTCTAAGTCTTTACCCAAAAGAATTCCGTTTGTCTCCAGAACAAAAAAGTAATTGGTTTCGTCAACCAGATCCAGAAGTCTAAGTAAATGCGTTTTCCCCAGAGTCGGCTCTCCGCCGGATACGCGCAATTTCTTGACTCTCGCTCTTCTGGCATTGGAAACGAGCTTTTCAAAGACCTCTTCGGGAGTAAAGAATTTTCCATATTTGTACGGAAAATCGCGGGAAAAGGAAACCCAGCAAAAGACGCACCTCATACAGCAACCCACAAGATAGCCCGTGGAAATTCCGCCGTAAACCCCTGTGCAGTAAAAATTTGTATATTTGCGGGCAGGGCCTTTCATACACAACTTTTCGGTCTCCCTCGCTAACTCCAGGGGATCAAAAGGAACAGAATCTCTGGTAATGAAACCCTGATACTCCACTTTGTAAATTCACCTCTTCTGTCTCTCCACCTCATCCCCGGTCATAGGAACAAACCTGACAGGAATTACATTCCGGACGGTTATTTCTCCTTTTCTCTTTTCCAATAGCTTAAGAACCTGGGGAAAATGGGCTTCCCCCACAGGTATCACCATCCTGCCACCCTCGGCGAGTTGGTCAATCAGAGGCTGAGGAATGTGGTCAGGGGCGCAGGTCACTATGATTCCATCAAAAGGCGCATACTCCTCCCAGCCCAGATATCCGTCACCGCACTTCACCTTCACATTCATATAACCCAATTTTCGCAGAAGTTCTTCCGACCTTTCAGCCAGTCTTTCCAGAATTTCAATCGTATAGACTTCTTTAGCCAGTTCACAAAGTATGGCTGCCTGGTAACCCGAGCCCGTGCCCACTTCCAGTACTTTCTCTTCCCCATCCAGATGCAAACATTCTGTCATTAAGGCGACAATATATGGCTGGGAAATTGTCTGCCCTTCCCCTATGGGAAGAGGAGAATCGTCATAGGCAAAATCCCGGTATCCTTCTGGGACAAACTCGTGTCGGGGAACCTTCTCCATTACCTCCAGAACCCCCCTATCGCTTACTCCTCTCTCTTTAATCTGCTCAACGACCATTGCCTTTCTTCTCTTCTCCAGGTCTTCATAATTGACTCTGACCCCTTTTTTTCGGCAAGAATTGAGCGTCATCAGACAGGATATTACCAAAAAGAAAAGAATATTCTTTTTCATTTTAGCTCTATTTCCAGTCCTTTCGCGCATCGTTCACAAAAATCCGGCCCTTTTATGTCCGTGTCCCGAAGGCTATTGGAAAAATACATCACGCATCGACGGTTGATACAGTGTCTTAAACCGAGAGTATGCCCCAATTCGTGAACCGCTTCCTTAAGCGCTCTCTCCAGGAAGAGTTTCTCGTTCTTGTCATTGCCATAAAACTCTTCCCGCAAGCGAGTTAAGGAAATCAAAGCCACGTCTCTTCCCAGGTCCGCCTGACCAAAGATGAAGTTCAGCACAGGGACGAAGATGTCTACGTCGAGAACACCCAGAACCTTGTCTGCATCTTGCGGGATATTTTGTTTCAGTTCGTCCAGTATACGGCTGGCAAAATATTGCTTTCTCTTAGCCCGGTACGCATCTTCGGGGATAGGCAACGATTTGCCCACTTGAAAGACTGCTGCAAACTTATTTCGCAAGGCCCAGGACAATTTCAAAAGGGTCTCTTTTTCAACATCTCCCAATGGTATAATATAAATCTTCATTTCCGCTCCCTTTATTCTCTCTTTTTTCTCCTTTGAGGAACAACCCGTAACAAAAACCGGTAATAAAAATATCAAAATTATTCTTAATAACCATTTACCCATATTCTATTCCGTCATTGCGAACGTTGTGGTGGGAAACAGAAGTGGCTCTTCGATGAGACTCAAATACTTGAATGCATAACCGGGGAATTCGCCAGTTTTCCATTCTGTCCGGGAAGCTACCATATGTCGGAATCCCCGCTCGTAATCGAACTCGCCTATCTTCAACTTAAACTCCACTATCTTAGTCTCGTCGGGAGCAAGCGATTCTATCTCTCTATGATCCCGGGAAACAATTTTGATCCCTTCTTGCGGCAGCAGAGAAACTCTTATCTTCTCTACCTTAAGTGGGCCACGATTCTTCACCACCACTTTTGCCGAAAACCTTGTATTAAACAGAACCTTATCGGGAATCTCAATCTCGGTGTGAAGAGGAATTATCTTCCATTCTTCCCGTAGCCGGGAAAAACAGGAGGCACCGGCCAGTAACCACTCTTGTGGCGGATAGGGACCTCTCCTTCCCCACAGGGCCCGCGCCAGGTCATGAGTGAAGATTCCCGAGACCGGCCCATCTCCGTAGATGTTCTCCATTGCTTTCAACGTCCGCCCATAAAAATCCTCCGGACCGGCAGGATTCAGAGTATACTGATGGAGTGGCCAATCGTAATCATCGCCGACAATTAGATTAGCGTCTCCCTTATCTAAATATTCGTTCCACTCTTCAATCAGGCAATCTAACTGCTCCATGTCCGATTCGTAGAGCATTACTGCTACGATGTCCACGCCAGCGTCATTCTTCATCACCACGTCCTGGCCGTGCTGCCAGCCCTTCTCCCAACTCAGATTGAATACCCAGAGAGGCCTGGTAAGATCTGCTTCTTCTTTTATTCTCCTCAGAACCCTTGCTGCCTGCCTTGCCCTCCACCAATTCCACTGGTCTATTACCGGGATATCTCTTTCCCGCGTACGCTCCGCTATTCTGCCCAGCCAGTCCATTCGTTCTCTTTTGGAAAACTGATTCCACTTCCGGGGAACTTCCACTTCCATTTCTTTTACAAACTCATCCACCAACTCCAGCCCGCCTTTTGCCGTGCGAATATAATCCAACCCGATATAATCGATTTCTTTAATACTTTCTAATCTTTTGATAAATTTGACTATGTCTTTTATCCGCTTTTTATCCCCGATAGATATGCCGCGGGTAGGAATGGGCCTCCCCAATTCATATTTATAATCCCAACCATACTCGTAATCGGGTCTGTATCTTCTGGGGCCAAACGTGAGGTAACACTGAACCCAGTAGCCAAAATCGATACCCCTCTTCTCAGCCTCTTTGGCCAGGTCGTCGATAAAATCGAGATTTTCGCTATTCCAGGGAAAATCATCAGGCAATCTTTCGGCATAAGCCGAAGTCTGACCAGCCATATACCAGAAAGTATTAGCCCCGGAAAACTCTAACCAGTCGAAGAGCTTCTTCCAATCGCCCGTCTCTCCATCCGGCCCCCTCACCTTCATAGTCTTCAAGGGACGCATGTTCTCCATGGTCATAACGCATAAGCCACGCTGCAACTTTCGCGGCCGGCGACGGCTAACAAGAAATTTAATATCTTTGAGGCGAATCTTCTCTCTCATTTCGGGCGACAACCATATTCTGATTATGTATTTCCCATCAGGAGCGTTCCAGGGGACCGGCCATCTTCCCCGCCATCTGCCATTCTTCTCATCGTATTTCAGTTCCACAGACCACTTCTTACCAATCGTAGGAACAGGAGATATTCCTCTGTAAATTATGGCAGGGAGAGTTCTATGTTTAAAATCCTCTTTGAAATTTTTATCTCTCATTCCGGCGGAAATGTCAACGAAGTCATAGTGGAGATGCTTCTTCTTCAAAGTTTTCAGGTAGATATCGGGCGAGTACCAGCGGTAGCCGACCAGGATAGCCGTAAGAAACATAATTGAAAATAGTATGAACAAAAGCCTTCTCTGCACTATTTGCTCTCCAGAAGTATCGTCACCGGCCCATCATTATGAATATTTACCAGCATGCGGGCCTGAAACTCTCCGCACTTAACTTCTATACCATTGGCTCTAACTTTTTCCATAAATTTTTCATATAGACCTTCTGCCATATCCGGGGGGGCAGCGGAAGTGAAATCGGGCCTCCTTCCCTTTCTACAATCTCCGTAGAGGGTAAACTGGGAAACAGCCAGAATTTCTCCTTTCACGTCGAGAATGGAGAGGTTCATCCTATCGTTTTCGTCAGGGAAGATGCGCAGGTGGCAAATCTTCCCGGCAAGATATTCGGCGTCATTCTCCCCATCCTCTTTTCCCACACCGAGAAGAACCACCAGACCTTTTCCAATCTTATTTATCTCTTTGAATGATTCATTCTCCTTAACGCTCACGCTCGCTTCCGATACTCTCTGAACAATCGCTCTCAATTCTCCCTCCCAAAAGTTATCCCTTTTCTATCTGCTTCATTGCTTCATCGACGCTCCCCACAGAAATTACGCCTTCAATATCCCAGGTATTGATTCCTACCACCTTCTTGCCCGTGGCCAGGGCCAGTCCAATCTCCGATAGAGTCCCATACCTGCCGTCCACGGCAATCAGTACGTCGGCAGTGCGCGTGATAATCGCATTCCGCGCGTGGCTCATTGCCGTGACAATAGGTATATCCACAAAGCGATTAGCGTCATTTTTGTCTTTGCCGGGGAGAACGCCAATGGTCAAGCCCCCTCCGTTCTTCGCTCCCCGACAGGCTGCTTCCATCACTCCCCCCAATCCTCCGCATATAAGAATATGCTTCTTCTGGGCAATTCTCTTTCCCACCTCATAACCAACTTCAGCCATTTCCTGACTACAATAATTCCCGCCAATAACAGCCACAATCATTTCTCACTCCTGTTCATAATAGGGCAGAACATATTGTTCTTAGGCTTAAAGCCACAATCAATAGTCCCACCATTATCATCAACGCCCGGGAAGGCAGTCTCTTGCAGACATAAGCCGCCAGAGGAGCTGCCAGAACTCCCCCGATGATTAAACCGATAATTATCTGCCAATGTGCCAATCCGATTATTGTCAAAAAAGTCGCCACTTCCGCCACCGTTACGAAAAACTCTGCCAGGTTGACCGAACCGATTGAAAATCTGGGATTGTGTCCTCTGGCAACTAAAGTGGATGTTACTATCGGGCCCCAGCCGCCGCCGCCCATCGCGTCGAAGAATCCCCCGGATATTCCTAACGGTAACAGTTTGGTTTTGACTTCTTTCTGTTCAATTTTCTTGAATGCTTTTCGAAGGATAATCAAACCCATTATAAGAAGGTAAAACGCAATGAAAGGTTTTATCGTTTTTCCCGGCACGGCAGTAAGGATGTACGCTCCCAAAATTCCTCCCGCTATTCCCGGAATCAAAAGCTTCTTAAACAATTTCTTGTCCACGTTTCCGAACCTTAAGTGTGCCAGTCCCGATGCGCCGCTGGCAAATATCTCTGCGGTGTGGACGCTGGCACTTGCTGCCGCGGGTGGTATGCCCAGGCTTAGTAAGAAGGTAGTGGAAGTGACTCCGTATGCCATTCCCAGAGCGCCGTCAATTATTTGAGCGAAAAAACCCACGATTATGTAAACAATCACAGTTAAACCTTCAAGAGACGATAGTAAGAAATACTAAACAAATATTTTACTAAACTTAGTACGATACGTCAAACTGATATTTTGGGAAAATTCTTAAGCCGGTGTGAACTGCAACATTTTGGAGGGATCTTCAGATATGTCGGTTCCTGTGTCAATTCAATACTGATGACAATTTTTCATATGACAAATTCGGTTTTTTTTACGACAGGATATTTTCTAATTTCTGCTCCTGCTTTTCCGGAAATTCCTGCCTTACGTAATTTGTAGTACATATAGTTTTTGTAGCTCTCCACGCCGGGCTGATTAAAAGCGTTTACATTCAACAACTCTCCTTCAAATGCCGTAGCCATTTCAAAGAAAAAGATGAGTTCGCCCCAGTTATAGGGCGTAATTTCCGGAAGGACAATCGTGCAATTGGGTCTTTTCTCTCTCACCAGAGACCATTCCGTTGCTTCCTGCGCCAATCTAATCAATTCCGAGTAGGACTTTCCTGATAGAAAGTCACCGGCTTGCGGAGTTTTTATGTTCTGGTCAAAATTCTCCACGCGGATAAAAGTGACTGTTTTGTTATTCTCTCCTTCGATATTGTTTTGATGAATGGAATGCAAATCGTTTGTGCCCCGGCAGGGGAGAGGTGTTCGACCCACGTTCACGATACGATTCTCATCATCCACCCATCTTTCCCTGCCCGCAGAGCCAGTTCTGATTTCTCTTTGATACTTCTTACCCAGACTTTCGGCCAAAAGCTGGCTGTACCAATCGGCAGTAGATTTAAGTCTCTCTGAAAAGGGCATCATTACTGCAATCGATTTATTTTTTTTCCTGTAAAGAATAGTCTGTAGCGTCGCGTACATATAAGCGGGATTTTTATAGACAGAGTCCGCGCTACATCTTCTCGCCATCGCCCTTGCCCCTTCAAGAAGTTTCTGTACATTAACTCCCACAACTGCCAGGTGAAGCAGGCCCATGTTTAGCTCGGAATACCTTCCGCCTACACCCTCAAGCAGTGGGAGATTGCGAAAACTCAGACTATCTTTCTTTTGCTCCCGGATTACTTTTCGCCGCAAACTACCCGATTTCGGATCGGTTATCGCAATTATTTGTCGGCCATATCTTCTTCCCACTCTCTTTCTTAGCCAGGACTCAACCACCGAGAAAGCTACTTTTGTCTCCGTTGTCTCCCCCGATTTGGATATTACCGTAACGAACGTTTTTTGGGGACTTAGATTCTTCAACAACACGCCCAATGTATCCGGGTCCAGGTTATTCCCTTCAAAATAGATTCTTGGCCTCCCTTTTCTTACAGGAGAGAAATCATTATAATAAGCAGGACACAGCGCGTCCTGCGCTGCTTTCAGGCCCAGATAGGAACCTCCTATGCCCAGACAAATAAGATTCTCGTATTTTTCTGATATCTCTTCCCCGAGTTTCTGAATTTCCCTGACAGTTCTCCTCTCCTGAAAAGGTAATCTCAGCCACTCCAGACCAAGATTTACCCTGTTTTCCCGATGACTCATCAAATTTCCGAGATGCCTGTGCGCCTTTTGAATACTTCTTGCCATTTTTCCCAACCCGCTCTCTGTAACTCCGTGCTCTCTTCCCACGTTAAAACTGAACATATTGTTGAAATCGAATCTCAAATTGGACATAAAAAAACTCCTTTCTTCGCGGAAAGATTCATCTCCCTTATTTAATCCTTTACATTATACATATGGCGAAGAAAGAAGTGAAGCAGAATCTTCTTCACAGCCCGGCCTTATTTTAACCGCTACTGCTCCTTCCCGGATTGACCTGTCTATTTTAAATGCCTGCTTCTGTTTTCTATAACGGAAATTTTATTCAACCGCCGTTTGTGTCTGCCGCCTTTGAATCTGGAGGTTAACCAGACCTTTAATATCTTTTTTATCTTTGTTATATTAAAAGGCCTGCCCCTAAGAACAAGTACGTTGGCATCATTATGCTCTCTACTTAACCTCGCTCCGTTCTCGTCTACAACAAGCGCCGCTCTTATTCCGGGAATCTTATTTGCGGCAATAGATGTTCCCATGCCCGTGGCACAGGCAAGGATTCCTTTCCTATTCTTTTTTTTTCTAACGGCGAGAGAGACTCTTTCTGCGTAATCAGGATAGTCTACGCTTTTCTTGCCGAATGTCCCTACATCCTCTACCCTGTAATGCATTTCCAAAAGGAGCGCCTTTATGTACTCTTTAATTTCAAACCCGGCATGGTCAGCGCCCACAACAATAGTTTCTCTTTTCAACATCACTATTCACGCTCCCTGGAATGTTAAAATTCAAATGGCACAATTTCTATATCTTCACGCATAATTTCTTGGTTTTCGTTTCCAGCGAGTCCAAAAGGGACGCAAAAGATTTCCCAAAAGCATCAATCCCTTCATCAAGCAAATTCTTGCAGATTTGATTTACGTAAATTATGAAACTATTCAAGTCGGCAATAACCTTTTGAGCTTCATTTGTTTCTCCCGTCAATGCTTCTTTGACAATCCCGTGGTCCAGAAAGGCCCGCAATGTATTTTCCGGCATTGTATTTATTGTATTTTTGCCAATCAATTCCATTACGTATTTAATATCGCTGTACTGGGGATTCTTGGTGCTGGTAGAGCCCCAGAGTAGCCTCTGGACAGGAGCGCCTTTCTGTTTCAGTTGCACGAACTCCTCCGAAGAGAAAAATTGCAGATATTCCTTAAAAATTAGATTCGCATTGGCTACGGCTGCTTTTCCTTTTAAAGATTGTAGTTTATCTTTTATTAGCATATCCTTCTCCGTTTCCAGGAATTCATCAATCATTCCGTCTGCCACGGTGTCAACGCGAATAACGAAGACGCTTGCCACGGACTGAACTCCGCTCAAATCATTTTGCCTATCCAAAAGTTTCTTCATGCCGGCGAAGAATGCCTGGACTGTCTTGACATACTGTTCCAGGGAAAATATTAGGGTGACATTAACATTTATTCCCTCACCCAACAACTCCTCTATTGCCAGAAATCCCGCATCGGTTGCCGGCACTTTAAACATAACATTGGGGCGATCGACTTTTTTATGTAACCTTCTTCCTTCCTCTATAGTTTCTCCTGTCTTAAGCGCGAGTTCTGGATTGATTTCTAAACTTACATAACCATCCCGCCCATTGGTCTTTTCGTAGACAGGCATAAATATATCTGCCGCATCCTGTACGTCCCAGATTGTTATATCATCATACATTTCAAAAATTGATTTGCCTTTTTCGTATAACTCACATATCTTCTCGTCATAGTCATTATTTGAACTAATGGCTTTTTCAAAAATAGTAGGATTGGAGGTCATTCCCGAAAGGCCCAAATCGATCATTTCCTTAAGCCTTCCGCTGTCAATGAGAGAGCGGCTAATACTGTCCAGCCACACGCTTTGACCAAGCTCCGCAAGTTTCTCAATCGTTGTAGCCATACATATCTCCTATCTCCTCTCCAGCACTTTTCTTGCTGCAGCAACTATGTCCACATCTTTTAGATGGTATTTTCTGAGCAGCCCCTCCTCGTCGCCAGACTCTCCGAAGGTGTCATTTACCGCCACCATCTCCAGTGGCACGGGGAAATTCTTGACCAAAACTTCTGCCACCGCGCTTCCCAGACCTCCGTTTACCTGGTGCTCTTCCGCAGTTACAATGGCTTTCGTCTCTCTTGCCGCCTGGATTATAATCTCCCGGTCGATCGGTTTTATGGTATGCATATTGATAACTCCTGCCTCAATATTCTCTTTTGCCAGGAGATCCGCTGCCTCAAGCGATTCCGATACCAGAAGTCCTGTGGCAATTATCGTCAAATTCTTCCCTTCTCTCAGGATATTTGCTTTTCCCACCACAAAGGAGTCGGAATTTTTCGTTATTATGGGAAAAGGCGCTCTTCCCAGCCTCATATATACAGGCCCACATATATCTACCATCGCTCTCGTCGCTTTTTCCGTCTCAATTGCATCAGCGGGAGAAATAGTAATAATATTAGGCAAAACCCGAGTGATAGCAAAATCTTCCAGACATTGCGCGGTTGCCCCGTCAGGGCCAACCGTAAGGCCAGCGTGGGAGCCGATTATCTTCACATTTCTTTTGTTATAACAGATAGAAATCCTCAACACGCCATAGCCCTGGTTGGTAAGAAATACCGCAAAAGAGCAGGCAAAAGGAATCAGTCCGTCTAAACTCAAGCCTACAGCGGTTCCCAGAATATCCTGCTCCGCAATACCCAGATTAAAAAATCTCTCGGGAAATTCTTTCTTGAAATATTCAGCGCGCGTGGAATCTTCCAGATCACCGGAGAGAACGACAATTTTTCTGTTTTTTCTTCCCAGCTCCACCAGAGTCTCCCCAAAGGCATCTCTTGTCGCCTTCATTTCCATCGTCACCTGCCTCCTTCATCCAGTTCCCTGAGGGCCAATGTTAACTCCTCATCTTTCGGGGCCTTGCCATGCCATTTTGCATTGCCTTCCATAAAGGAGACACCTTTCCCTTTTATTGTATGCGCCAAAATGAAAGTCGGCTTTCCCTTGACTCTATCAAATTCATCCAGAGCAACAATCAGCTCATTGAAATTATGACCGTCTATTTCGATTACGTACCAGCCAAAGTCTTTCCATTTATCGGCAATCGGCTCTTCATTCTTTATCTCTGCCACCGGGCCGTTTTCCTGCACTTTATTACAATCAAGGATGGCGCATACATTATCCAGTTTATGATGGGCTGCTGTCATTGCCGCCTCCCACACCTGACCTTCCTGAATTTCCCCGTCTCCCAAAAGGCAATAGACGTTAAAATTTGTTCTCCGTATTCTTGCGCCCAGAGCTATCCCGTTTGCCACAGAAAGCCCCTGACCTAATGAGCCCGTAGATATTTCCACTCCCGGCACGCCCATATGCACGTGGCCTTGCAGGCGACTATCCAATTTCCGGAAAGTCTTCAGTTCTTCTCTGGGAAAATATCCACAGTCCGCCAGGGTTACATAGAGGACGGGACTGGCATGGCCTTTAGACATAATAAACCTGTCTCTTACCGGCCAGTTAGGATTGTCTGGCCTATGCTTCATTTTGTAGTAATATAGACTTATCAATATTTCCACGCAGGATAGAGACCCTCCGGGATGGCCACTGCCTGCCTCGGTAATTATCTCCAAAATTTCTTTTCTGAACTGCCTGGCTTTCTTTCTTAAGACATCAAAAATTATTCTTTCGTTACTCATACCAATTTTTCTCTTTATTATTTTCCTAAAAGAAGCGTTCCAGTTCAAAACCCATCTTCATTTCAATCTCCAAGAGAAGGGCACTACCTCCTGCCATTTGGCTCCCAAATTCATTTGGCGTGCCCTTCCCTTTTTACCGTTCAACGTCATAAGTAATCAAAATGTCCGAAATTTTTTGCAACTCAAAGATTTAGCTTCATTATGTAAAAATTTAGAATTGCGGCAAAGCTCACCCAGAATATATACGGAAGAAGCAGGAATCCCGCTGTCCGGGAAATCCTGAAGAAATAAATAATCGTTAGCAAAATCGCAACCCAGAGTATTACTATCTCTACGAAACCATAAAGCGGGGATTGTAACTTGAAGAAAAGGAATGACCAGAGTGTATTTAGAAGAAGTTGCACTGCGAAAATTGATATAGCTATTTTTGCCTGCCTGTTTGCCAGCCCTTCACGCCATATTGAATAAAGAGATACGCCCATTAGCAGAAAAAGCACAGTCCAAACAGGAGCAAAAAGCCAGTTGGGCGGGGTAAATGCTGGTTTCTGCAGAGTTGCATACCACGTGGGAATTGCAGCACGAGTGAATGCAGAACCAACAATCCCCGCCAATTGGCACACAAGAATAGAGACAATGAGTCTAGGGATATCCGCAATTTTCATAAGATTACGTTTTCCCGGCTCTCTCCATCATCCTTTGGTCAGTCTTCCCAGTGTTCCCAATGTGTAAATTCCGGATAGACCAACGAGAATGTACACAATGCGGGACAAACCCGACATCATACCGAAAATAGCAGCAACCAGGTCAAAATCAAAAAGACCAACCAATCCCCAGTTCAATCCCCCAACGATAAGCAAAATCATAGCTATCCACTGCAGTGAATTTAGCTTTGGCATCTTATCACCCCCTCTCCCTTAGATTCAGGATAATCTTCCTGACCTTATCTATCTTTAACTCTACCTGGTGAATGCCGATAATCTTTCTTGGCTTATCGCGAGTTAACTCTCCAAATCTTTCTTAATCTTGTCAAATTCTTCTTTTGTAATCTCACCCTTAGCGTAGCGTTTCTTTGCAATCTCCAGGGGAGTCTCTCGGAACGGACTCTCCAGTCCTTTCGATTTCGTAGCCTGCACGATAAAGTAAACCGCCACTCCGATTACAATCAGAAATATTATCCACATAAGTATCCCTCCATAACCATAATCCATCATATGACCCCATCCGCCCGTATGCCAGCCATGAGCAAAAGCTGCATCCGAGAAAGATAAGATAGTCGCCAAGAGCAAGAATATCTTTTTCACTGTCCCACCTCCTTAGTGAAATTAATCATTACATATTCAAGTATGTCCTTAAGCTTTCACTCCGTAAACTCAACCGTTAATTTCTTCACGTCCCAGAGATGCTCTATCTTTTCCATGATTTCTTCCTTGATGGCGGGAGCAAATTGGTGATTGGCGGGCAGGTCAATCACCACCCGCACGGTTCCATCCTTTACCTTTATGTCTTTGACCAGATTTGTGCGCACCAGGCTCAATCCACTTACGGGATTAATAACTTTTCTCAGACGTTTACGCACCACATCTACTGTAGTGGGCTCCCGCTCCTTAACCAGGCCGTGACGTTCTTCGTAATTCTGGATCGCCGAGCGCAACCCTTCCACCGCCAGCACCGAGCAGTGCACCTTTATCGGCGGAAGCCCTCCCAGAGCTTCCGATGCTTGCTTCCAGCTAACTTTCTTCGCCTCGTCAATCGTCTTACCTTTGGCCAGTTCAGTAATGATGGAACCGGTAGCAATGTTAGAAGCGCAGCCGTAAGACTCAAACTTGATATCGGCAATGCGCCTGGTCTCGGGGTCAACCTTTATGTAAACCGCCACCATATCGCCGCAAGCCGGGCTGCCCTCCACTGCTTTACCGTCGGGATTCTTAATCTTACCCACGTTGCGGGGGTGGCGAAAATGTTCCAGCACTTTTTCACTATACGGGAATTTCATTTTTAACCTTCCTCCTATTTTTTCTCTTTGCCCAGGGGACTGATTTTCCTCAGCTCCCGCACCACATCAGCCAGTACCTCAACCACAGCATCTACATCCTCCATAGTATTATAGCGCCCGAATGTGAAGCGCACTGAACCGTGTGCCCTTTCGTGGTCACCACCTATGCCGAGGATAACGTGGCTCGCCTCCAAAGAACGGCTGAAACAGGCCGAACCAGTGCTCACGGCAAAGCCCCGCATATCCAGATGGAGAGTGATTGACTCGCCCTCCACTAAATGGAAAGTGATGTTGGCGTTCTGCGGAATCCTCATCCAGCGGTCACCGTTCAGGGTAGTCGACGGTATCTCGGCAAGCACCCGCTCGATAAGGTGGTCACGCATAATCTTCAGTTTATCGTTCTCTTCGGGCGCAACCAGTTCTACCGCTTTGGCAAAGCCCACCGCCCCGGGAATATTTTCTGTCCCCGCGCGCAGGTCGAACTCCTGGAAGCCACCGTCCACCCACTTGGCAATGGGCGTGCCCTTGCGGATGTAAAGACCACCGATACCCTTAGGCCCGTGGATTGTGTGGGCTGAGACGGTAATCAAATCGAGCGGCATCCTCTTAACGTCCAGTGGCAATCTGGTGAAAGTGTGAGTGGCATCGGTGTGGAAAAGCACTCCTTTTTCCCGACATATGCGAGCGATGGTTTCAATGTCCTGAACTGTGCCAATTTCCTGGTTAGCGTGCTGCACCGAGACCAGAATCGTCTCATCGGTGAGCGATTCCCTGAGTTGGTCCAGGTCCACAAATCCCTCACTGTCCACGTCCAGATAAGTCACCCGGAAGCCCTGTTTTTTCAGAGCTTTGGCGCTGTGAAGTATGGGGAAGTCCTCGATTCTGGAGGTGATAATCTGTTTTCCTTTTTTCTCGCCGAGAGCGCGTGCTACTCCCTTTATCGCTATGTTACTCGATTCGGTGCTTCCCGAAGTGAAAATGAATTCCTCAGGGGAGGCCCCCAGAACGTCGGCGAAAACCCTCCTGGCTTTATCCAGCGTCTCGCGAGCTTCTATGCCCTGGGAGTAGCCGAATTCGGATGTGGCAACGGCGTAGACAACAAAAAAATATGGCTTCATCGCCTCCAGCACGCGCTCGTCCAGCCGGCTGGCCGCTGCATTGTCCAGGTAGACAAATTTTTCCAACATATCGTCCTCACCATCAAATAAATAGAGTTACCGTAGATTCTCTCGCTTCCTGCATATAAGCTCCCACAGCGCCGTAATCGTCTATCAGGTCCTGGCGCAGGTCTTCCGGTCTTATTCCCATTATCTCCATCGTCATCTCACAGGCAATAATCTTGCCCCCCAGTTCCTTGAAGTCCGCAAGAAGCCTCTCCAGAGAGACAACTTTTGCCTTTTTCATCCGGCGCTGCACCATCCACTTGCCCAGGCCCATAAGATTCATCCGCGAGAGGGGCCCTCTTTCCAGCCCTTTCTTCTTTAGACGCTCCAGTCCCCAGAATGTAAAGTAAAGTGACGCTTCCATTCCCATGGAAAGCGCTCCGTTGGCTATGATAAGAGCGCTATATAACTTGTCCATATCGCCGCTGTGAACTATAATGGTAACTTTACCGGCCATAGTTTCTTCTCCTTTTCATCTGCGTATTCTGATTTTCCACGTTTCCCCTTCCTGTTGCACCTCCATCAGTTCCAGCCCCAGAGCCTTAACCGCCATCGGTATCTCTTTCTTGGAAGGCGGATGGTTCCCGATAACCTCCACTATATCGCCGGGCGATGCTCGGCGCAAAGCCTTGCGCATCTCCACCAGAGGTATCGGACAAGTCTGACCTCTCACGTCTATTTTTATCTCAGCCACTTTTTTTACCTCTCTTGATTGCTTTGCTAGTATTTTTCTATAAACTATTATCGCAAGAATTCACATTATCAATCAATAGGTCAATTCCCCTTTTTTCTGACTTTTTTCCACCAGAGACCCTCGCCATTTTGACAAAAAAAATGGGGAAGCAACGAATGCTTCCCCATCGAATATTTATTCTATGTCGGATTATCTTATCTATTTCTCACATAATGATAAAACACATACGCTCCCGTAAGGCTTATCAATCCAGCGACGAAGAATACAGACTTTACCCCCAGAGTATCCATAACTACGCCCCCTATCAAGGGCGCCGCTATCATACCCGCGCTCATCGCGGTATTGAACAATCCCATGGAAACGCCCATTCCCAATCTCTTGCCGACTTCCACCGTTATCGCTGCCGCGGAAGGCATTCCTATTGCCCCACCCAGCCCCATAAGACAGGCAATGGAAAGTAACTGCCAGAAATTTCGAGCCACTGGCGTCAGCAACAACGCCAGCGCCGATACAATCGAACCCATCAACACCAGAAGTATCTTGCTATACCTATCCGCCAACCTGCCAAAAGGACCTTGAAGTAAGGCAACAAGAAATATGTGAAACGAAATTATCATTCCCACCTGCGAAGATGTTATATCTATTCCGGAAGCAAAAATCGGCAGAAAAGCCATTATTCCCCCTCTTGCCACCGCGCTAATAGCTCTATAAAGAAGTAGTCCCTTCATAACCCTGTGTTTGATGATTTCCTTAAATCGAAAAGAATTATCCGTTCTTCTGGCCGTTCCCGAAAATCTTTTTTCCGGCAGGAATACCAGGGTCGTCAAAAACGCAATTCCCGTCAGCCCCCCCATCGCGTAAAACACCGAGGCGATTCCAAACGACTCATTCAGGATACCGCCCAGAAAAGGACCGGAACCCATTCCCAGAAGAAGCGACATATTGAACATCCCCATATACCTGCCCTCTTTCCCTTCTTCCGCAATCTCCCCCACGTACGCCATGGCAACAGGAATCACCATCGCTGAGGCAAGTCCATGGATAAGCCTCACGCTAGTTAGATAATAAACATTAGCGGCAATAATGTACGCCAGGGAAATTACGGAATACAATAACAATCCCAGACTTATAAAAGCCTTTCTTCCTTTCTTATCGGAGAGCTTTCCGATTACGGGCATAAAAATTGCCCGCGTAAGGGAATAACCGGAAAATATTATCCCCAGCCAAATGCCGGTCGCCCCCAAATTTTTTGCGTAGACCGGCATCAGGGGAGCAATAATTCCCAGTCCCAGCATTGCCGCAAATACCGAGATAAATAGAACACTAAATATTCTTTTTTTCATAAAACTTTTATCTTTCTCTTGACTCCTCTCGTTTAATCTCTATGTTGCTTTTTCCGACCAAAAAGCATGGAAATACCGGCAACTACAATAACCAACGGCCAGAGAATATCCCAGAAATTCCCGGTAATCACTCCCAAATTTTTTAGTAAAAACAATACACCGATAACGATTACCAGCAAACCAATAGCCATACCTCCCCCTTTCTTAATCACTTACCACTACTTCTCCCATAAGCTGTCTAATCACCAAAGTCAATTTGGAGGGCGACGTTTCAAAAGTATCCGACTTATACTCAACTTCCGGAGATAAACCGGATTCGTGGTTCTCAAAAATCTTCACTTCACCCATAACAGCCACTGCTTTAACCATAAGTGGCTGTTTCTTACTCGCTCTTATTTTCACGCTGCCCATTTTAGACAATATCTTCAGGATATTGTTTCCTTCCGGTATGATTGCGTCTTGAATATCAATCTTCATTTCCCCCAACGCAAACTCAATTTTCCCCGAACCCAATTCCTTCCCCTTGAAATCAAAATCATAAGAGCCAAGCTTGCGACTTATTCTTATCTCACCCGCTTCCACTTCCCGCTCCGCTTCTTCTTTTAGCCAACATACCTTACCACAAATTTTCCGGGAAATGCGAATGATTTCTATCCCCAACGCGATCAACAGCAATGGCCAGTAAGTCCTGATAATCTCCGATATCCCCACATCCACCACATTGATATTTTTCAACAAGAAAAATATGCCAATCAATAAGATAACCAACCCAACTACTACTCTCATATTCTTTCCTCTCCCCTCCTCTAATCTCCTCTCCCCTCCGGGGAGAGGATTAAGGTGAGGGGAATCCTCTCTCATTATTTGATCATTTCGCCTCTTCAACCACATAGGGAGCCCTGTTATCCGGTGACTCCTTCTTGATTTTTAACTTAAGCCCTGTGAATTTACCGCCATTCCCTTCCACCAACGGGGTCAGCGCGTCCGCCAGTGACTTAGCGCTGATGTACATACTTTTTGTGCCTTCTTCTCCCTCCACTTTAACATCCACAACAGGAGCAAATCCCCGAAAAGTGTTTACCACAAACGGCTCACTCACAATCTCCAGTACCACATCCTCAACTCCAAATCGCATAAACTCTCTCTTTTCCTGTTCCATTCCCCCTCCTTTCTAAATTATTCTTTCAAAGTTAAAATCTCTTCACAATAAGGTGTATAAGGTCTTATACTATCATAATTCCTATCAAATTTCAATCTCGGATTAATCCTGGAAAGAAAAACCTGCACCGGCTTATGATACGCCCTTTTACAAACCACCCTTGTATCCAACCCAAACTTTTTGCATCCTTCCAAAACAGGACAATAGTTCCACCACCTGGTTACCATTTTCTTATCTGTTCTGTCAACCACCTCCCCATCTTTGGGAACCGAAATCCCCAAATACTCCTCATAAAAAATCCTGTAACCATCCTCAACAGCATCCCCTGTCCTCCCTATCTTATCCAGCCTCTCATCCAACCACCCCAACCTCTTCTCCATCACACACTTCTCCAAATACCCCAAAGCCCTCTCCAACCCCACCTCATCACCAACCGCCAAAACAGCCCGAAACAACCCACCAAAGTCCCCCTCTCTGTTTTTGTATTTTTCCAGAATAACCTGGTAATACTGTTTTCCCATCGATATTCGCTATTAGCCTTAACTAAATTAATACTACTTTGTGTACTTCGTCTTCCTTACCTTTCCTTCGCGAACAAAATTGAACAGTTCTGGTAAATCAAAATTCATCTTGAACTCTTTAATTCGTCTTTCTGTTAATTTTACATATTCCTCATTTATATCATATCCTACATAATGCCGCTTTGTTTTTATTGCCGCTATAGCTGCTTGACCACTCCCTATGAAGGGATCGAGAACTACCTCCCCTTCAAAAGTGTATAGTTGAATTAACCTATAAGGCAACTCTATGGGGAAAGGAGCGGGGTGTCCTACTTTCGTGGCGTGTTCTGCAGCAAATGTCCATACGCTTTTGGTAAGCTCAAGAAACTCCTGCTTTGAAATAGTGCTTTTCCTTTTATAAGGATTAGCCCTTGAAAACATCCCTTTAGAGAAGATCAAAATATACTCGTGAATATCCCTTAGTATTGGATTCTTGGCTGAAAGCCAACTTCCCCAGGCAGTAGAAGGGCTACCGCTTGAAGCCTTATTCCAAATGACCTCCCCCCTCATTAGAAAACGCAGATCGAGCATATCTTCAAGGATAAAGGCATCAAGAGGTATGTATGGCTTTCTTCCGAGATTGGCAATGTTTATACACGCTCTCCCACCAGGGACAAGTACTCTCTCAACTTCCCTCCATACCCTTTTCAAGAACGCTCTATACTCGCTCAGTGTAAGGTTCTCGTCATATTCCTTTCCGACATTGTAAGGAGGGGAAGTAACCATCAGATGGACACTATTGTCCGGCAATTCTCCCATTTGTTCACTTGATTTGCAAAAGATTCCATCCAAGAACTTAGAAGGAACCGGATTTTCTACATACTTGGTTGTTTCCTCCTTCGGTAATCCCTCATATAATCTGCTTGAATAAAATCGAGCAGAGTCATGATTGATTCTCCCCGGAGAGCCGAAAGCGCTCGTTCTGGTCCCTTTTTTCCTCTTAATGAATGCCATTCAGTCCTCCTCCCAAGAGTCAACCCATCTCTTATAAGGATTAAAGTCTATTCTTGTTCTTTGCCAGTCTATTTCTATGCGTTTAGATTCAGTCTTTTTAAGCAAGGCCGATAGAGCTTCTTTGGTAATTTCAACACCTCTGGGATTTGTTCCTGCTTTAGGAAGTTTGATATAATTCCTTCTCTCTATTTTATCGAATAGTGCTTTTTGAATCTTTAACGGAATGTAATAGAATCCGCCAAGATGACTCCAGTCTATTTGAACAAGCAAAATATCACAGTGAGGGTAATAGTTTTCACGAAATTCTCTTGCTTTCCGGGCATCAACCGTCCATATCAGTTTGACACCACCAAAACTTTTACCTGTAATCGTCTTGATGGATAAAGGTTCTCCAAATAATTTCGCATCCACTTCTGGCTCAGTAATAGGAAGTTCTGTCTCCACATTTGCCTCACCGAATTTATGAATTAGCAAAGCAACTACTATCCTTTCACGAACCGAGCCGACTTCCATCCCAATTTTGCCTGCCCTTGAACTCTCCAATTCTGCAAGTTGAAACAAATAAGGCAATCGCCTCTTAATTTTCTCCACAAGTTTCTCATCTTCAAATATTTCTATCAAGCGACTCGACATCTTTTCTCCTCTCATTCTCTTTTATGGCAAGTAAAAATAGAAAAGTCCCGTTACCACACCAATTATCGTAAATTAGTCTAACCTTCAGTCTTCATCTTGAACTTTTCCTATATATGAAAGTAATCTACTCTTGATTTTATCGATTTATCCGATTGTTCACTTCGGTCCCTTCTGATAAAATCATACACAACTCTTCTAAATGCTGCCTGCCCTAAAAGCATACATATATACATTTCAATTATGAATAGGGTCGCTTTAGTTATGCCCGTTAAAACTGAATGATAGTTGGCCGCGTCGTCTAATGTCTGCGTGCCCATCATAAAGGCATCGGCATCTTGGTAATTCGACCTAATCCTTAACCTGTACATGTTATCAAAAAAAGTAGTTGGATGTATATCTTTATCTAGGTTGAATATTTGATGCCTTCTCATTCTTTTTCTATTCCTTTCTCTTTTCCATTCAATTTTTCTCCTTGCTAGCAGTTTTTTTCTCGTCGTCCTTAACATAAGGCAATAGAAATCCCACATATTTTCTTTGGATGGATTGGTCATAGGAGATATTTTGCTTGCCTCGTAGCCATTTGGCAGGTTATAATATCTATGATTTTGATATTCAACACAGCCTTTACAATAAACACTCCAAGGTAAAAGGGAAAAATCTCCTTTTCTAATCCAGCTAGCTACGAGCGATAATGTGGTGGTATGATCTTCCCTACATTGAATACATTTGGCTTCTATCAAAGCTCGTAAGGCCAAATAAATTGAATAGTATGCCTGAACTGGAGCCCAAAGATTGGAATAAAATTTCAAGCTAGGGTCAAAATCATTAGGGAGATTCAAGACTATTTCTGTGCACCATGAGTTAAAAAGAAGTTTTTTAATTATATCAATTTTGATGTTTGTGGCTCGTTTACTTGAAATTATAATTTGTTTTGAAACGGATTGTTTTAGATTCTTGTATAAACTTTCTCTCCCATAGGTATTTTCTACAATGAGGTTTAGGCTATGTAGATAATTCTTGTAAGTTCTGAAATTTCTTTCAGCTTCGAGTTCTTCTTCTTCAGGCAAGGTTACAGTGAAAGGCAATTGTCTCTTACCTCCCTATTGAAATTAACCAATAAAAATGAAGGTCCAATCTAATTTTTCATCCAGAACGAAGCTGGGGTTATCCACCTTTTCAAACAAGTGCCCTCTGCTACCGATTTCCAATAGAGATGGTCACTTGTATAAATAGGAACAGTCCACATTATCATACGTTTATTTTGTAGCTGATATCGGGAGCGCTGGGAGTTCTTTTGTTTCAGGTAGTTTTTCAGGTATCCTGCCATGAAGCAATACATACCGAACGGTTGTCTGAATAACACTCGTATTTTTGTGGATAGTCTCATATATTTTGAATCTTTTCTTTCAAGTATTTACATGTGTTTTGACTTCCCTTTTCAGAACTTCATAGGCTTCTCTACTTTTCGCAATAGAATCCTGTACCCTTGACCTGAACCCTTCAGATTGCATAAATTAAAGAATAGCTTTGCCCTTTGTTTCAAATTCCGTCTTCGACAATTTAAGTGTATACATCTGCACTAACGTTTCCCTGAGGAATGTTGCTATATCTAGGACCCCGTACGGATGAACTATGATTATATCACCTTCAACCCAGAAACCATGTCTATCCTCTTTGGTAGCCCAAGTAACAATTACCCCGTAGTCTGCGATAACCCTAGTCTTATCACGCCGAATTTGTTCAACAAATTTATTCTGGAATTCCTTGGTCTTCTTGCACTCATAAATAATCTTTCCAACTTTTTTATCTTCTGTTTGTACAGTCTGAATAATATCACCTTTTCGTCCAGTTGATTTTATTTCATCTTCCGGAAATTTCGACTTGAGTTGATTGTCAAGTTCGCGCTCAAAGTCAAAACCTTCAATCTGTGGTGTGGTACCATTCTTGATCATTTCTTCAAATTGTTTTGCTCTTTCAATAGCTTCATCTCTTGCCTTACGGTATCTTTCAGCCATCAGGCTTACTTTCTCTGTTCTTGCTTTTTGTTTTTCAATCCCGGCCATAACCCCTTCGCGTTGAACTTGCCTCATTTCTATTTGTCTTTGTCTATCCAATTTCCTCTTTAGCTTTTCCTGCTCTTGGTGAAACTTTTGTTTTAGCTTTGCCTCGGCGTCCACTCGTTCTCGTTTTATTCTTTCAAGGGTGGTTCTGAGTTTTTCTGCCCTTGCTCTTTTTCTGAACCAATTTTGACCCCTTCTTTTCTGACTTTTTCTAACGCCCGTCTTTTCTCCCTTTCAAACTTTTCTTCAAGTCTCGTTTGCCGTATCTCGAATCGTCGTCGAAGTCTTGATTTAATAGTTCGCTCTTTCACCCGTAGGTTTGCGGAAATTTCTTTAAGCTTATCACGCTCTTTTTGGATCTTCTCCATAAACTCAGCTTGCATCTTCTTCTCTTGTTCGCGAATCCTTTTATATTCCTTTTTTAGCGCCAACTCCTGTTCCTTCGCTTTAGTCAATTTTAGTTCAATTGCTTCTCATATTTCTGTTGCTCCTCGTACACACCCACAACCTTCAGCCACTTGTCATACGGAAGCATTGTCCCACACAAGGGACACGGTTTCGTTTCTTCTAATTTTTCCATATTGATCTCCTAATAAATTATTAAAAATTGCCATTTCAAGTACGCTCCCTTCAAAACGGGCACAACCACCGTTATCACATGCACTCCGTCGAATGTCTCCCAAACAATTCGTCTACTTTCTTTTCAAAGCTTAAGATATCTTTTTGCGCAGGGACTCCAAAAGGGCCTGAAAGAAACTTACAAATGCGGAACATCAAATCAATTGTTGTAAACAAGGGCATAATATCCGGCCGTGGCCCCCAATAGAACCCCTCCACCTTACCATCTCTGTTGGCAATTAAATATTTTTCTAACGACTTGGGACGTGTATGCACTTCAATAGATACGGTTCTATAATAAGAATTGTAAAATTGGATAATACTTAATTTCCTGGCCATACCTTCGATACTAATTTTTCTGGGATTTCCTTGTCGTGCAAAAAGGGTATTTATCTCTTTTTTTCTCTCTTCGTAAGATTTTATTTGAAATAATTCCCTTGGAAACTCACTTGGGTTATTTCGTGCAGCATTTATCATCTTTAGTACATCATGTAAATGAATACCCATATATCTCTTGAATTCCTCTTCTCCTATACAACAATAACCAATTTGCACCATTTCTTCGAAAAGAACTCGAGTTTGATTTTCGGCGTCCACTGAGAGACAATTCCTCACCAAAATATAGATGGACTGAAAAGTCTCTAGGGACTTTATAAATAATGCTCCAATCGTTATTTTCCTCTCATCAGAAAGGTCCACTTTTAAATCAAATTTCATTTTCTGTAGAAAGTGATTGAACTCTTCGAAAAAAGCAAAGACTTCCTTATGCTTAACAGATACTTCCTTCTCGGACTCTTCAATGTCTTTTCCAAGAAAACCATAATAATCAATTGGCATGCTTTCTCCTAACTCTCAACCTTCGCCTAAGCGGTTGCCCATGCCCGTCTCAGCGAGATTTTTAAAAATATGGCGCGCCTGAGAGGAATCGAACCTCCACACGCGGCTCCGGAGGCCGCTGCTCTATCCTTTGAGCTACAGGCGCAAAATTTGGTTCCCCTTGTCCTTACCACCCCTCATCTTTATCTTCTCCCCTGAGGGGAGAAGAATTTTCTACCACCCCTCATCTTTATCTTCTCCCCTGAGGGGAGAAGAAACTATTGTCCCCCTCACCTCAATCCTCTCCCCAAAGGGTAGAGGAAAATCAATTTTAAACTTTAATAGAGGTGGAGGGTGAAGAGGATCTGGCCGCCGGCGATGAAACCGCCGAGGTCCTGGTAGCCGAGATTTGACCAGGATGGGACATAATCGTAACCGCAAAACAGGAAAATGCGAAAGGGCCCCTGGAAAAATTCTACTCCACCCGTACCGCCGACCAAGAAACCGAAGGCGCTCTTATCGTCTTTAAACTTTTCCCATCCATCGCTACCTTCGTACTCGTATTCTCCGGAAAACTTCTCCTTTGCTCCGGTGAACCCTGTTTTTACAGTAAAATTCGGGGAAATGGCGCTTCCTTTGAGGGGTTTATAGATAATTGTGGATAGAGCTGAGATAATTGTTAAGCTGGTAAAGGTCTTGTCCGTATTCCAGATTACGCCTGTCTTGTCACCGAGGTCAGGACCTTCTACTATTAAACCCTTCTTGGATTTCCTGGCGGGATAGTCTAACGGTTCTCCTTTTCTGGAAAAGTATTCCGCTTCGAGGCCCCAGAAGATTCCGGAGTCTCCTTCAAACCTTCCACCTATTCCAAAGATCGCTCCAGAGCCATAAATCTCCTGGAAATTGTGGTTTCTGGAATCGAAATATTCTGTTTTGAGACTTATTAATCGTTCGGCGAATGATCTGTTTGGGATGGCGAATGTGGATAGTGAGAATATGATTAAAAGAGGAATAGTTTTTTTCATTTTGATTGTGTTCCTGATATTGGTTGGAGATTGCTTCGCTCCTTTTAGTAAAAATCATTACGGGCATAAAGCCCTACACTACCAAGGTGATTACGGGGACAAGCCCTTACACTACCGATATGGCAGAGCTTCGCTCTGCGGCTACAATACCGGGCGACCACGGAGTGTCGCCCCTACTTTGATTTGGCGATTAGTTTTTCGGATTTGGCGAGGGCGCTGTCGAGTTTGTTGACAGACTTGCCTCCGGCCTGGGCCATATCGGGTCTTCCTCCGCCGGAGCCATCAACCAATTTGGCGACCTCTCCTATGATTTTTCCTGCGTGGTAACCCTTCTTTACCAGGTCCTGGGTCACTACCGAAAGCAGGGCCACCTTGCCCTCAATTATTGCTCCCAGGATTATAACTCCGGACTTGAGTTTATCTCTTAACCGGTCGCCAAAGGAGCGGAGAATATTTCTATTCGTGGCTTCTACTTTTGCCGAAATTACTTTTATCTTGCCGACGGTTTTTGCTTTCTTGACCAACTTTTCCACAGATGACGTGACTTTCTGGCCCCTCAAAGATTCTATCTCTTTTACCTTATCTTTGATTTCCTTAATCATCTTTTCCAGACGACTAATAATCTCATCCTGAGGAACCTTCAATACCTCAGTTATCTTTTCGATTTTCTTTTCTAAAACTTCCTTCACATATTCGTAAGCCCTCTTGCCGGCCAGGGCTTCTATCCTTCTAACCCCGGCTGCTATGCCTGTTTCTGAGATTATCTTGAAGAGCCCAATCTCGCCAGTGGAGTGGGAGTGGATTCCTCCGCAAAGTTCAAAGCTGACAGCGTGCTGGGGAGCAGAGGAGCTTTCCGGAGTGACGATTACTGTCCTGACTTTCTCGCCATACTTTTCTCCGAAAAATGCCAGGGCACCCATCTCCTTTGCTTGAGTTAAAGTAGTCTCTGAAGTTAGTACGGGAAAGTTCCTCAATACGGCACTATTCACAATCTCTTCAATACGGTCAATCTCTCTTTTTGTCAGAGGTTTGGAATGGGTGTAATCAAATCTTAGCCTGTCGGGCGCCACCAGGGAACCGGACTGCTCCACGTGCTTTCCCAGAACCTGGCGCAGCGCCGTCTGCAGCAGGTGGGTGGCTGTGTGGTGCCTGGCTATGTCTTCCCTTCTTGGGACATCAACATAAGCTACCACTATATCTCCTGTCTTTACGCTGCCCGCAGTCACTTTGCAATTGTGAATGACCAATCCCTCAACGGGTCTTTTGGCGTCAAAGACCTCCACTCTTGCTTCAATATCTTCTTCCTTTAACTCTGTGATTTTTATATCTTTCAATTTCCCGGAAGGTTTCAGTATCTTTCCCGCGTCTCCCACCTGTCCCCCTGCTTCTCCGTAAAAGGGGGTCTCGGTGAGAATAATTTCTACCTCTTCCCCTTCCTTTGCTTCTTCTGTCCTGGTAATTTTATTTGTCGACTTGTCTCGTCTCAAGATGGCCCGTATCTGCGAGGTCAACTCGCTGAAATCGTATCCGCGAAATAGAGTCTCGCCCAACTCCTTCTTGAGTTCTTCATAAAATCCCATATCTACCTCCCCAGAGCCTTTCCAGGCCTCGCGTGCCCTCTTCTTCTGGGCTTCCATCTCCCTCTCAAATCCCGGAAAATCGAGGGAGAAATCTCTCTCCTGAGCGATTTCCCTGGTCAAATCCAAAGGGAATCCATAAGTATCGTAAAGCCGGAATACCTCTTCTCCGGGAATAACTCTCTTTTTGTCTTGCGAGGCTAAGTCCTTAATCAAGCCATCAAGTATTTTCATCCCCGCGTCCAACGTCTCTTTAAACTTCTCCTCTTCCATCTTGGTTACGGTGGCAATATGTTCCCGTCGGGCGCGGAGATTGGGATAGGCGTCTCCCATAATTTCCACCACTTTTCCCGTTAATTTATAAAGCAAAGTCTTTTTAACGCCTAAAAGTCGCTCCTGACGAACCACCCGGCGCAGTATCCTTCTTAACACGTATCCTCTCCCTTCATTGGAAGGCAAAACCCCCTCGGAAATCAAGAAGGTGATTGCCCGCACATGGTCAGCTATGATGCGCAAGGAGACATCGGTTTTCTCATCATTACCGTATTCTAAGCCGGTCAGTTCGCAGGTATGCTCTATAATAGGTCTTAATAAGTCGGTTTCAAAACAGTTATTCTTCCCGTTAACGACTTCTGCCAGTCGCTCCAATCCCATCCCGGTATCAATATTCTTCTAGGGCAGGGGATTCAAATTACCCTTCTCGTCTTTATCGTACTGGGTGAAGACGAGATTCCACACCTCTAGCCACCGGTCACAATCGCAGCCGGGCGCGCAATCGGGCTTGCCGCATCCCACTCCTTCTCCCATATCCATCAACACTTCCGAGCAGGGTCCGCAGGGCCCGGTGGGTCCCATCTCCCAGAAATTATCTTCTTTCCCCAGCTTAACTACTCTC
>CAYFRM010000024.1:0-3343 GCA_964345635.1 uncultured Clostridia bacterium | reverse complement strand
ATTGGTTTTTATCGCGCGGGGAAAATAGGCTGGGGAAAGAAAATATGGGAATACCAGTATCTTTTTTTCACCTCTTTTCCTTTAGTTTTTCTATTTGCTTTGAACAGTTTCGTTTCCCGTTCGTTCAAGCCCCACTGGCCCGCGCTTGGCTATGTCGGGGCAATAATTGGAGGCGTTGCTGCGGGAGGACTTTCCGGTAAAGAGAGAAATTTTTTGAAGATAAATATCTTAATCTGTATCGTTTTGATGAGCGTGATGGTTGGTCACACGTTTTATCCTTTTCTTCCCATTCCTCCCAGACAGGATATCACCAACGACCTTTACGGATGGGATAGAGTGAGCCAGGCAATAGATGATATAGAGAAGGAAATGGGAAGCCCTTTTTTCCTTCTAACCGACAGGTACCAGATTGGAGCCCATTTGAGCTTTGCCACCCGCAAAGAGGTGTACACTTTTCGCCCTCGTCGCCGGACTCAGTTCGATTTCTGGCAGGATAGGGAGAAACTCAAAGGGAAAGATGCAATCTACGTGACGCACAGCAGATATTTTAAGGACCCGGATGATATATATAAATTTCGGAAGATTGAACTTCTGAGAGAAGTGACGCTGGTTCGGGGAGGGAAGGAGATGCGCACTTTCTACCTCTACTATTGTCAGAATTTCGAGGGGGTGAAGTGAAAAAGAAGAATATTCTCGTCGGTGTGGGACTGGTGGCTCTGGGGGTAATAATTCATCTTTTGCCGGAAATAAATAAGTTCCTTTTTTACCGGATAAACAATTTCCATTTCCGCTGGCTGGATACTATAATGCTTCCCATCACCTATTGCGGAGACGGGACAGTGCTGGCTATTGTGACGCTGGGACTGTGGAAGTTGCGGGGGTGGAGAAAGTTTCTCTGGTTGGTTTTGATTTTGATAAGCGCGGGGATTCTGGTGCAGACAATTAAGTACTTTTTTCCTTCACCCCGGCCAGTCGCGGTCTTTTCCGACATTCATATTTTGGGACCTGTTCTCAGGGCGCGCTCCTTTCCCTCGGGACACACCACTTCGACTTTTGCTCTGGTCAGCTTTCTCTCGGGAGAGTTTCCCCAACTGGGAACTCTCATCTGGGTAATGGCGATACTGATAGGTTTTTCCAGAGTCTACGTGGGAGCCCATTTTCCCGCCGACGTTATATGCGGGGCGGGATTGGGGTACCTGGTGGCAAAGATTTATATAATGGTATGGGAAAGTAGAATTAAGAGATAGTTTGTTCATCCACAAGGAATTTCATAACGCCAGAAAACTTTGTAGCTGCAGAGCGATAGCTCTGATAAAATCACAGAAGAAGTAAAGTTGAGGCTTTGCGGCTACAATAGCAGTAACATTTACGTCCATAAAGGGCTACAGCATAGGAGGGAGGATATGACTACGATTACTGATATCCGGGCGCGGGAAATTTTGGATTCCCGGGGAAACCCCACTGTGGAGGTGGAAGTAATCCTGGAGGGAGGCGCAATGGGCAGGGCTGCCGTTCCTTCGGGGGCGTCAACGGGAGAACATGAAGCAGTGGAACTCAGGGATGGCGATATGAAAAGATTTCTGGGCAAAGGTGTTCAGAAAGCCGTAGCCAATGTGAATGACGTAATCGGTCCGGCTTTGTGTGGCCTGGATGCGAGTGAGCAGGTGGCTATCGATAAGAGAATGATTGAGCTGGATGGAACGGAGAATAAGTCAAAGCTGGGGGAAAATGCGATTCTGGGAGTCTCTCTTGCCTCAGCCAGGGCGGCCAGCGAGACAGCCGAATTACCTTTGTATCAATACATAGGAGGTCCCAATGCCAAAATCCTCCCGGTTCCCTGTTTAAATATTCTCAACGGCGGTAAGCACGCTGACAATAATGTCGACCTGCAGGAATTTATGATTATACCTGCCGGCGCGCCCTCTTTTCGGGAGGCGATGAGGTACGCTGCGGAGACTTACCATCATTTAAAGACAATCCTGAAGGCAAGAAATCTCTCCACGGCTCTGGGAGACGAAGGGGGATTTGCTCCTGATTTGAAATCTAACGAGGAGGCTTTGCAGTTGATTGTTCAGGGAATGGAAAAGGCGGGGTATAGACCGGGGAAGGACGTCTACATAGGCATTGATGCCGCAGCGTCCTCTTTTTATGAAGGCAATAAGTACGTTTTAAGAGCGGAAGGGAAAGAAAATGACGCTTCGGGGATGGTCGATTTTTATGAATCACTGATTAAGAAATATCCCGTAATTTTCATTGAGGACGGTTTGGCTGAAGACGATTGGGACGGCTGGAAACTGTTGACCGGGAGATTGGGCGAGAAGATACAATTGACCGGCGATGACCTGTTTGTCACCAACAGAAAGAGGCTCCAGAAAGGAATTGACCTAAAAGTGGCAAATTCTATCCTGATTAAACCGAACCAGATTGGAACTTTGACCGAGACCCTGGATACTGTAGAGATGGCCAAGAGCGCGAGATATACTTGTTTATTCTCGCATCGCTCCGGCGAGACAGAAGACGACATATTGGCCGATATAGTAGTGGCCACTAACTCCGGACAGATTAAGAGCGGCGCCCCTGCCAGGTCGGAACGGTTGTGCAAGTATAACCGGCTGATGAGAATAGAAGAGGAATTGGGAGAAGAAGCGGAATTTTACAAGTGGCAAATGAGAAATGTATGATAACATTCGGGATTTGAAATGAGGATAAGTATCCGGAAGAAAATAGTCCATAGTAAGATACTGATGGTGATTATCATAATCGGTATACTTATATTTCTTTTTGCCAATAAGAATTTTCGGACTCTGTTAGTTTTGAATAGAGAGATTGTTCAGTTAAAGCAAAGAATAGCGGGGCTGGAGGAGCAGAATAGAAACTTAAGGGAGGAGCTGGAAGCAGTAAAAAATGACCCGGAATATATTGAGAGCCTGGCGCGCGAAGAACTGGGGCTAATTAAGCCGGGAGAAATCAAGTATAAGTTCATAGAATCCGAAGCAGAAAAATGACTTGACTCAAGGCAATTATTTTCTTACAATAAAAAGGCGGTTTGCCGGAGTGGCGGAATTGGCAGACGCCTTGGACTTAAAATCCAATGGGTATTTAATACCCGTGCCGGTTCGAGTCCGGCCTCCGGCACGGAGAGTGTGGAAAAATACGAAGTAGCCGCTCCGATTTGTCGGGGCGTTTGAGGTGCCCAAAAGCCGGACAATTTTTTGAAGTTACAGTATGATAAAGGGACGCGGGGTGGAGCAGTCTGGTAGCTCGTCGGGCTCATAACCCGGAGGTCGGCCGTTCAAATCGGCCCCCCGCCACCAGATTAAACATAATTGCCGATGTCCAGAGA
>CAYFRM010000023.1:0-29486 GCA_964345635.1 uncultured Clostridia bacterium | reverse complement strand
GCCCAAACTACCCCGAAATTGAAGCAGTTCATTAACCATATGGCCCAGGTAGATATGGTCATACCCCAAACCCAACCCGTCCCACGTGGCCACACGCCTACCTTTTTCGCAACTTCTTCATTACCCATCTAATTCCCTACTTAAGGCTTCACCTCCTTTCGCTTCGCTTCAGTCGGTGACCTGCCTGCTCACCGACTCGCAGACGTCGCTAACACGTTCCTCCTTATTCGTCGGAACAGCGACCCTCCTTTCCTTTTATTCCGTGAATAAAGCAGATCTTCGCTGTCGAACTATATATATATTTCGTTCTTGTAGCAGCAAAGCGCAAGCTTTGCTTCCTTCTGGCAGAGCTTTTGTCCAATTAAATCTTGAGTTTGAAGAGTTTTATAGCGTTCTCGCCTAAGACATTTGCCAGATCTTTATCACTGAGGCCCGCGGATCTATACTGAAAGATTTCTACTGCCGTATTTTCCGGCAGGTCGGTTCCCAAAACTATTCTCTCCGAGCCGAGATCGTTCACAAACCACATCTTTTCATTAATAGAAATCCAGGAGCCTTCTAAATAAATATTCTTGCAGAGTTTTGCTGCAATATAAGCCTCTGTTGAATAGATATGCGCCATGCCGGAATGGAAAAGAATTATCGGCAAATCTGAATAAGCCATGGCCATAGGTATGACAAGTGAAGGCAGAGCAAAGGGAATTCCCGCTCCCGTATGTATCATTAAAGGAACTTTATGCCTTTTCGCAGCTTCAAAGACTTTCTTCGCATCAGTAGCCAGAGGACTTATCGCATGGCCAATGGTGTGTAGTTTTATACCGACGAAACCTTCGCCTTTTATAAGTCTGTCAATTTCTGCGTTATATTCTTTTTCGTCCTGATGGGGATTGACATTTGCCACTCCAAAAATCTTATTGGGATACTTCTTCATAAGTTTGGCTATGTCGTTATGCACTTTTTTGGCATCACGGCAGCCGGGATAAGGTTCAACAAGTCCCGCGTCAATTTTATTCTTTTCTATGGCGCCCATTAGCGCTTCTTCGGAAGTGTCTAAGTCAAACACTTTACATGGCCCCAGATGCAAATGAACATCGACTATCTTCATTATTTTCCCCTCCTTTCGTTGGGCTACTCCTTTCGTCCCGATTTCATCGGGATCCTCCTATTTCTTGCACGGTTAAGACCGTGCCCACAATTTTTTAGCGCGTTACTTCTATAGGCATCACCTCCAAAATCTCATAAAATTAAAATTGCAGAATTTATTTCGGTATGACTCTGAATTTCCATCGGTATGCGAGAGAGTATGAACCGCTGTTTAGGTTGCACAGTAAAACTCCGGTCAAGGAAATTAATTACCGGCTCAAGGATGGTAAACTTAGAAGTGTTAAACTCATTACCAAGAGTTGTGAGATGAATTAAGAATTGCCTGCGATTGGACTAAAACTAGAATAATTTTACTAAAGTGCCCTTACCTTGTCAAGCACAAAATTAATTGAATGGAAATATAGCCCGGCTTCCCTATCTCTCCCGCCTTTTGGGTAAAATATTCAGGTTTTTTCCATGTCTTTTCGCTATAATTCCAGGGAGCGTGGCATAAAACATTGCCGCCCGCACAAGCTGTTCCACCCTCACTTGCTCGTCGGCAGAGTGAGCAAACCTCTCTTCTCCTGGCCCAAAAACCACCGTCGGTATGCCTTTCTCACCCATAGTATAACTTCCGTTACTACAGAACGGCCACAGGAGAATTTTGGGATTCCTACGGAAAAGAGCTTTATAAGTCTCTACGCAAGAGACGACCAAAGTGTGTTGTCGCGGTAATTCCCAGGCACTAAAGAACTTTTGCAGAACTTCCAGTTTTCCAGCCTTCCCCATAATAGTTTTTAGCTCGTGTTTTACACTCTGTTCGCTCTCTCTTGTATTTGTCCTCCTGTCTAAATACACAGTACAATTATCGGGAACGGCATTTAAGGAAGCCTTCTCGCAATCAATCTTGGTGACGGTTACGGTTCCTTTCCCCAGAGGAGGAGCGGAGGGAAGTCTACTGTTTAATTTTTCTATCTTCTGAATTAATGGAGCCATTCTATAAATGGCATTTTTTCCTTTCCAGGGAGTTCCTGCGTGTGCCGATTTGCCTTTCAGGGAGATTTTCAGGCCAACTCTTCCTTTGTGTCCACGAATAACATTGAGACTGCTCGGTTCCGCAAGAATAACAAAATGTGGTTTAATTCTGTCTTTTTCTACTAAATGTTCGATACCTTTACCCCCGGCCGATTCCTCTTGCACGCTGCAGGCAACGTAGAGCGTATAATCTCCTCTCAAACCGAGAGCCGCCATTAATTTCCCGCCGTATACAGCGGAAGCAACTCCTGCTTTATCGTCGCACGCTCCCCTTCCATAAATAATCCCATTCTTATACTCCGCTCCGAAAGGATCGTGCTTCCAGTTTTTTCTATCGCCGATATCCACAGTATCCATATGGGCATCGTATAAAATCCTGACTTTCCCCGAACCGATTCTTCCTATCACATTTCCCACGCCATCAATGAACACTTCGTCAAATCCGGCACTTTCCATCTCCTTTTTCACGCGAAGGGCTACCTTGTTCTCTCCGCCGGAAAGACTGGGAATTCTCACCATCTCTCTCAAAAAATTAACCAGCCTCTTCTGGTTATCCCTTGCTAACCGTCTTAATCTTTCTATTTTCAATCGCCACCTCCGATAGACAGGGGGATCTGATGAACCTGATACCCTCAAATTAAAGTTTATGAAAAACCGGCTTCAGGAGAGGATAGAGTCTTTTGTAAATTTTGAATAATTTGTCGTATTGTTTCTGGTGCTCTTTAGCTGGCTTCACTAAACTGGCTACGCGGACCATCTGTTTGCTAACCTCCTTCACGTTCTTATATACCCCAATACCCAGGCTAGCCAGCATGGCTGCACCCAATGTTCCTGTCTCTAGAACCTGCAACTTCTCTATACACCTGCCAGTGACATCTGCTCTAATTTGATTCCATAAATCAATCTTAGCTCCTCCGCCCGCTATTCTGATTCTATCAACCTTTTTCCCCACTGATTTCTCAGCAATTTCCAGTAAATGCCTCACGCTGTATGCCACGCCCTCAAGAATAGACCTGATAAAGTGAGCTCTTCTATGAGTTCTGGTTATGCCAATAAAAAGTCCCCGGGCGTGCGCATCCCAGATGGGCGCTCTTTCCCCTTGAAGATAGGGAAGAAAAATCATACCTTTACTTCCCGGAACCACGGAACCCGCCTCGCTCAATAGTGAATCTAATCCCGTAAGAGAAAGCCCTTCGTCACTGGTTTTTTCTTCCAGGTCCATAAGCGCTTCCCCTGCCCATTTCAAAGAATCGCCGCCGGATTGAGTGGGTCCGTACAAGACAGAAACAGTGTCAGTTATATTGGAAGGAATCGACATAAGACCATAAGTCAATCTGGGGAGAGAAAGAGTGGTAAGTCCCACTATCTCCGAAGTGCCGGTAATGTTGAACGCCCTACCCGCAGCAGAAAACGAACCCGTAGCAAGCATTCCGCATAGAGCATCGCTCCATCCGGCAACTACAGGAATACCATCGGGAATCCCCAGGCGACCTGCTGTATCCTTTCTTACTTTTCCCACTACTTCGTATGGTTTATAGATTTCGGGAACTATCTCCTCAGAAATTCCCAGAACTTTGAAGAATTCACGGGGAACTTTACCCGTCTTTAAATTAACCATTCCCTTGGAACACCACCTGTCGGAGAAGAAACAGCCTGTAAGTTTGTAGCCGACAAAATCCTTAGCCTGAAGAATCTTAAATGTCTCTTGCAAAATCTGGGGCTGGTGTCTCTTCAGCCACAAAAGTCTGGCAGGAGGCCAATTGGGCTGTATAGGTAAGTCCATTCCCAGAAACTTTTCCATTCTCTTCTTTCCTATTTTTTTGCGGAGCCAGCGAGCCTCTAGAACGCTCCTTGTATCTCTCCAGATAATTGCCCGTCTCAAAATTTTGCCCTTTTTATCCACAAAGACCTGAGTGGGAGTCTGACCGCTCAGGCCTATACCTACAATCGAAGACATTTTTGCCTTCGCTCTCTCCCTGAGCTGGCCAATTGCTATCTCCACTGCTGTCCACCAGTCTCCGGGATTCTGCTCTATTTCCCGGGAAGCAGGCTGGTAAATAGGATAACTTTTGAAAGCCTGGGCAAGCATATTACCCTGTAAATCGTATGCGCCCACTTTGCAGGAAGTCGTCCCTATATCAATCCCTAACAGTATTTCACCCACAATTAACCCCTATATCAATACTTTATATCCCTAATGCGAGGGGATCTGGTGTAGCGAGCATTAGAATTTTTAGCCAAAAATCAAAGATTAGAGTTTATCCGAAACTGACCGAAGGGAATTTCGGGAAACTCCTGAGATTTTTGGCGGTGGTCAAAGACCAAAAAATTGTCAACGAACGAACCAAATCCCGAGCTACATTTTGGCGTCGAAAAATTCCTCGGCGATGAACAAACTATCTTTTATATATTATTTCTTAGATTTTCTTAAAGGAGCGACGAGCGACCGGCAGGCCCGAAAAAATATCACTGCATCCACGAGAAGGGCTATAAACTGCACGCCCAGATCTATCCATTTTTTCGCTGTTTTCACATCATCCACATATATTCCCAGAGAGAGACCTGCCTTTCTCACCTTCCCCACCACCTGTTTGATCTTTTCCGTAACCCTGGGGTGGTCTATCTCCCCGGGGACTCCCAACGACTGAGACAGGTCATAAGGTCCGACAAATATGGTATCCAGACCCTTAACCTGCAATATCTCGTCGAGATTTTCTACTCCCTTCTTCCCTTCAATCTGGACAATCAAAAGAGTTTTTCTGTTCGCCTCCCTGAGAAAAACTTCCTTGGGAATGTGAGAATAGTCGGCGGCACGGGCAAATACGTCCATTCCCCTTTCTCCCAGAGGAGAAAATTTAGCCAGAAATACCACCTCTTCTGCTTGTTTTCTGGTGTCCACGTGGGGAACCAATACTCCGCTCGCTCCTGCATCCAGGGGCCCCGAAATCGCAGATTCCGATATTTCGGGGACCCTGACTATGGAATCGATGCCTCTGACTTCGGCCATTCTTATCAAATCTTCCACGCTCTCGATGGACAATGCACTATGTTCCATATCCAAAATGGCAAAATCGAATCCCGCAAGGCCTACTATCTCCGCCATAGCGGGATCGCGCGACTTCATAAAAGGGCCAACAACAAATTCTCCTCTTTTCATTTTCTCTTTAATCGGCAGATTCTTCATAATCTCTTCCTCTCAATTTCTATAGGATCTCCCACTCTTATTTTTCCTCCCGAGATCACCTTCGCAAATAGACCTTCTTCGGGCATAATGCAATCGCCTACCAATCTCCTTATTTCACATCTGGCGTGGCATTCTTTGCCCCGCTGGGTAATCTCGACCAATGCCTTATTTCCCAACTTCAGTTTTGTGCCAATGGGCAAACCATTAATGTCAAAGCCCCCGGTGGTAATATTCTCGGCAAAATCGCCGGGACCGATCTTTAACTTCATACTTTTACAGCTTTTGTGTTTTGCCAATCGAGAAATAAACTTCTTGATATTCTCTATCCCTAAAAGACTAACCTGCCGACGGGATAGACCACAATGAGCATCTCCCACCAATCCCCAGTTTCTCCTCAGGATTGCCTCTGTTACGGGCTTTTTAGTGGTGCCTTTCTTATCACTTTTGTTTATGGAAACGATCTTGATTTTTTTCATTTAACTTCTATTTCCCCCGCACCACGCAGCACTGAACATATTGCAGGCTAAGTTGGCGAATCTTTTCCAATTCCTCAATTTTGTAAGGAGCTATTTTTTGGAACTCAGGATCCATTGTTTCCCGGTTGGAAAAATTCTGCAAAGCGTATTTCTTTGCTCCTTCAATTTCTCGCGCGATTTCCAGGATATCATCCTTGCTATGGAGACGGGGAACTACCGTGGTGCGGAATTCGTAGTCGACCCCGGAATCGATTATGAAGTTAATACTTTCTCTAACCTTCTCCAATAATTTCTTACTCTTTATCCTCGTCGATTTCTCATAGGCAGCAAAATTTAAAGGGGCCTTAATGTCCATAGCCACGTAATCAGCCAGCCCTATGTCTATTACTCTTCTCAACATTTCCGGGAAGGTGCCATTGGTGTCAAGTTTTATCTTCATCCCTAAGTTGCGAATTTTTCCCAGAAATTCGGGCAAATCTTCAAAGAAACAGGGTTCTCCACCGGTAAGACATATTCCATCAATCCAGTTTTGATGGCTTGCCAAAAGATGGGAGATTGCTGTAAAGGGGATTGTCTCATACTGGTCAGGATTGAGGATGAGCCCTGCGTTTTGACAGTAAGGACAGCGGAAATTGCAATACGGCGTATATAGAGTGGAAACAATCTTTCCGTCCCAATCGAGTAGCGAAGTTTCAATCAAACCCTTTATTAGAATTTTCATCGCAGTTACGATACGCGTATTTATAGACTTGTCAGGGAATTTCCAATAATTCCTTTATCGCTTTTTCGAAAGTGGCCCGGGGTCGGTAACCCACATACTTCTCTTTGATATCGCCATTTCTATCGATAACAAAAGTAGTGGGGATTCCTCTGATCCCTCCATAATCCTGGGTGACGTTAACGTTACCCAGGACTATAGGGTAATCAATTTTGTAATTTTCTGAGAATTGTTTAACCGCACGGCTATCCCCTCTGTCCAGATTAACCCCGATGATAACTAAACCTTCGTCTTTGTATTTTTCATAAAGGTATACGAAATCCGGAATTTCTCTCCTGCAGGGCGGACACCAGGTAGCCCAGAAATTGAGAATAACAACTTTTCCCTTAAAATCGGAAAGGGTCAAATTATCCCCTGCAAGGTCGGGCAGAGTAAAATCCGGGGCATCTCCCCACTCTTTCTCGGTTACTGCACCTTCTTCCCTTTCCACCCCACAACCCGAAGTCCACATAAACAAAAGGAACAAAATTATCAGCCCTTTCTGCAATGCTGTTTTCATCTCTCCTCCAACCTCAATTTTGTAGCCGCAAAGCAGGTAGTGTAGCCCTTTATGGGCGTAACCCTTACGGGCATAAAGCCCTACACTACAAGTTATAAATTACAAATTGCAAATTTCAAATTACGGACATAAAGCCTTACACTACCGGGCGACTCCGATAACTATCCCTTCATCCTCCCTTCCATTTCCCGACGTATTCCCCGGCAGCAAAACCCGCGGTTGCTCCCTCGCCACAGGCAGTCACCACCTGCCTCAACAATTTTTTCCGCACGTCTCCACAAGCGTATATTCCTTGGACCGAAGTCTCCATATTTTCGTCTGTAATGATAAATCCTTCCTTGTCCGTCTCCACTACACTCTTCAGGAACCCGGTGTTAGGCACCGTGCCTATGTGCACAAACACGCCTTTCGTTTCCAATGTCGAATCTTTCCCTGTAGCCACGTTTCTTACCTTGACCGCCCGCACTTCAGTTTCTCCCAGAATTTCAGTTACTACCGAGTTCAAGAGAAATTCCAATTTGGGATGGGAAACTGTCTTCTCTTCGACAGTCTTACCTGCTCTTAGTTTATCCCGACGATGAATCAAAGTGATCTTCTCTGCAAACTGAGATAGAAATAGCGCTTCTTTTACCGCAGTATCTCCGCCACCCACTACAACAACTTTCCGATTTTTAAACAATGGCCCGTCGCAAGTGGCACAATAGGATACCCCTTTACCCACAAGTCTCTCCTCCCCCGGAACTTCCAATTTCCTCGGTCTCGTCCCTGCAGCAACAATTAGAGCTGCGGTTTTGTACTCTTCTTTTTCTGTGTTAACTACTTTCTCCAGTCTATTTTCGGACGGCCCACCTTCAGAAGAAACTTTAACCTTTACCACTTCCTCGCTTTTGATCTCCAGTTTATATTTTTCCGCTTGTTTCCTGACCCTATCCATCAATTCAACTCCCCTAATACCTTCAGGAAATCCCGGATAGTTCTCTATTGTCCAGGCGAGGGCTGCCTGACCTCCGGGAGCAATCTTTTCCAGAAGCAAGGTCTTAAGCCTGGCACGAGCCGTGTACAGAGCGGCGGTCAAACCCGCCGGCCCACCGCCAATAATAATAACATCGTATTTACTTACCAAGGATTTCTCCAATTTTTTCTTCCAATGCTTCCCGGGGCATAGCTCCGGCAGTCTCGCCGAGGACTTCCCCGTTCTTGAAGATTATGAAAGTGGGAATGCTCTGAATTCCATATTTTGCACTGGTCATAGGATTTTCGTCCACGTTGAGTTTTCCCACTTTAAGTCTATCTGCGTATTTCCGGGAAATCTCTTCAATAGCCGGGGCAACCATCAAACAGGGTGCGCACCATTCAGCCCAGAAATCTACCAGAACAGGCAGTTCCGATTTCAGAACCTCCTCGTCGAAATTCTCATCGTTCAAGAGCACTTCCATCTTTACACCTCGCATTAATTACATTATGAACTGAAATTTGCCGGTCAAAATCAGAATTCCAAATAGAATCAGTAACCCTCCGGTTACTATTGATATCGGCTTTGAATATTTCCTTATTTTCCGAAATCCTCTGAGAAAAAAATTAACCGCAAGGCCGGAAACCAAAAAGGGAATACCCAATCCCAGGGAGTAGAAACCCAAAAGTAAGACCCCTTCCCTTACAGTCTCTTGGGTGGAGGCGTAAGCAAGTATTGTTCCCAGAATAGGGCCAACGCAGGGAGTCCAGCCAAGAGCAAATACTATTCCCACAATAAAAGAACCCAAAATATTTGCGGGTTTCATCTTTAAATGAATTTTTCTTTCATACCCTAAAAAACTTACGTTAAACGCCCCGGCAATATACAAACCAAACATTATGACCAAAATTCCCCCTATAATTCTCAAAAGTTTGAGGTGCGAGAGTACAAATTTTCCAAAATAGGAAGCCGAGGCACCCAGCAACACAAAAACTGAAGAGAAACCGAGAATGAATAGAACCATTTCCCAAAAAATTCTCCCGGTCATCTTGCTCTTCTCTTCACTGCTACTAACCAGATCATCAATGGACACGCCGGTAATAAAAGAAATATAAGCAGGTATCAGTGGTAAGATACAGGGGGAAAGAAATGTCAGAAGTCCGGCAAAAAAGGCCATAATCAGCGAAACTTGTTGTGCCATAACGTTTCCTCATCCATAAACTATAAACGCTTTTTTTTCTCTCTTCCCAATCTCCCCAGCATGAGCAGCGATAAAATGGCAAAAATTATACCCAGAAATTGAGAAGTGGAGAACATCCAGATTTGACCCCGCGGGTCACCCCGAAAGATTTCGATTATAGAGCGACTTACTCCGTAGAGAAGGACATAGAGCCAGAACAACTGACCGTCAAATTTTTTGTACCGCCTCAACGTAAGTAAAATGCCAAAGATGACAAATAGATTCAACGAGGAGAATAGCTGTATCGGGATTAGAGGCTCGCCCAGAGAACCGGCCGGGCTCTCTGACGGAAAGGAGACTCCCGGCCAGGAATCGGTAGCACGACCGTAACAGCAACCGTTCAGGAAGCAGCCTATTCTACTTATCGCATGGGCGATAACGATTCCGGGAGCAAAGAGGTCCGCAGTTTTCCAGAGATTTAGACCCTTCCTTCTGATCTGCCAGACGCCGATTCCAAAAGCCAGAACAAACCCGCCGTAGAAAACGAATCCTCCCCGGCCAAAAATGGTTCTCAGGGGCTCATTCAGAAAACGCTCCCATTCCACAAAAACGTAGAGGATTCTTCCTCCCACAAAACCGGAGATTAACACCCAGAGAAATAGACTCATTATCTTCTCCATATCGGAGCCTATTCTCTTTGCCTCTCCTCGAACATAAAGTAATCCCGCAAGACATCCGAGTGCTACCATTAAGCCATAGCTATAAATAGTCAAAGGTCCTAATTTAAAAAGTACTGGATACAAATTTTCTCCCTTTATTGTGCACTGTTCATAGTGCCCCCGGGGTTTCTTCACTATGGCACTTTTCTATGATGTCTTCCTTGACTATGTTTGCCGCGTCGAGTGGAAACATAGTATCTTTTTCGATTGTGGAGTTCCTCTTTTATCTCCGCGCGCCCTTCCAGAACGGTTAAGTTTTTCATCACCTCCTGGGAACTAACTCTCAAAGCGTGCGAAATATCGCTGAGCGTGCAGGGCCTTCTCCGGAGAAGATTCTTGATATCGGTCTCCAGCTTCTCTATATGGCCTCCTTGGGGAACCTTCCTAAATCTTCTTACTATCTCCACTTTCCCTGGCAGTTGCCTCTGGATGGAGCGGAGTTCTTTTTGATTCAAGGCAAAAACTTCTTCTTCCGCTGGCGGGCGAAGCACGGTGTTCAGCTGCACCTTATCCGGTTTGATCTTTTTTATAACTTCTGCCAATTTTTTAATCTCTTCCGGACTATCGTTCATCCCTTTAACCAGCAGTACTTCCAGCCAGATTTTATTCTTAAATTCTTTCCGAAACTCGATTAACCCTTTAATGATTTCCTCTATCCGCAAGGACGGATGCGGCCGATTGAGAGATGCAAAGAGGGACTGGCTTACCACATCCAGAGAAGGGAGAACCACATCCGCCTCCCGCAGCTCCCGACGCACTTCTTTTCGACTGAGAAGAGAGCTATTAGTCACCACAGCTACGGGAATATCTGTGAGTTTTTTTACTGCACTTATCATTTCCCCGATCCGGGAATTTAGAGTGGGCTCACCCGAACCGGAGAAAGTAATATGGTCTGCTCTCTTCCCTTGGGATAAGAAGGCTTTCAATTCTTCAATAACGGAATCCTTAGAAACATACTCTTTTCTCTCCCAAGTCAGGTTAGTTGTCCTGCCGGTTTCACAATAGATACAGTTAAAACTGCACGTCTTGAAAGGCACAATATCAACGCCCAATGACCTTCCCAATCGCCACGAGGGAACCGGGCCGTATATATATCTGGTAATATTTTTTGTCTTCATCGTTCTTCTCTGTCACTAATCTTAATTCTAATCTTTCCTTGCTTGAAACCCTTCAAGCCGGAAAGAAATCCCTTTATTGTTTTTCGCAGAACTTCTGTTACAAAAGGATTCAGTTCCATACGCTCACCCGCCACCCGCACTTCTACATTTTCTCCCAGGCGAGTGCAGTCGCCCACTCTCTTCCTGCCCTTGACAATCTCTCTTGCCAGCTCGTAACAACTGGCAAATCCGCAATCGCCACAGTCCAAGACGGGTAGCCTGAATGCTTTATCTACCACCCTGTCGGCTATTGCGGAAATGTCTCTGTCGGGATCGAAATTACCCTTACCCACCAGTCCGATTCCCAGGCCGAGAGAAAGTTCTTCCTCCTCACCTTTCTCTCTCAAACACACAATCCTGGGAAAGCTCTTTTTCTCCTTAAAACCTTCCACGATTACAAAATCGGTGTCGACAGAGTCGAGCAGTTGTTCAAGATCGACTTTACCCTTAAAGAATTCCGTGCTTCCCTCCCGGGAGATCGCGATAAGTTGGTCGCAATGTCCTCTGTATAGGCCGGTATCTTTATCCGGGAGGTCGAGCGACCCTTCCACGTGTTTGACAATGGCTACGGTATAGCCTCTCCTTCTCAATTCTTCCGACAGGTTGATGCCCAGATGTGTCTTGCCACTCCCCTTATACCCTACTATCCCGATAACCTTCATCTTAAGACCTTCTTCCAGGAGGCGCAGGGGTCGGATTCATCCGACCCATTATATACGGGCTCGATAAATCGAGCCCCCTACAATCCCTTTACCACAGAAAGTATGAACCAACCGCCAAAGCCGATAAGTATCGCGCCACATAAACCGAATAGAATCCCGTGTAACTTCCTGCTCCACAAGTGTTTACTCCGGTAAACTGCCGAAGATACCAGATAATACCAGGATAAATCGGACAACCAGTGGACCAAAACAAAAAGAAGAATTCCCGTTAATCCAAAAGTTATCGCCCTGGTCATAAGGGCCGCACCGATTGTCGCCCACCAGACAAAGAAGTAAGGATTGGAAACGCTGGTGAGGAAACCGGCGACAACCGAACCTTGAGAAAGACTGTAGTTTCTCTCATTTATTTTAAGGCGGGTTCTGAACATGGCAGAACCCATATAAATAAGAATCGACCCCCCGGCAATACCTACGACAGACTTAACCAATTCCAGGTGGAAAAATCTGGCAAAACCGAAGTAGATAATAGCTACCAAAGGAAGTTCAACTATTCCATGCCCCAGAGCCACCCCTATCCCGGCCAGGGGAGATTCGTAACCTTTGGATAATGTCACGGCAAACACGGGACCGGGCATCATGATTCCGGAAAGACTAATCAGTATTACGCTAAACAGGAATAGTATCAGGGACATATTGACGATAGAATTTAACCTTTAGACTTTGCACTCTCGATCATATGTTCCGGACCGCAAGTCTTGCCCCGCAGCCTTTTCTTCCTCTTCTGTCTCCTCTCCCACCAGCGTTCTATCCAGCTTTTTCCTTCCGCCTCTTCGATTATCTTGACCAGTTCCCTGACTTTTTCCTTTTCTATTTCGTAATACCATTTGCCCTCGCGACATACGGTGCTACGGGCTCCCATTATATCTACTCCGGTTTGCAGCAATGCCGATACATCGTCTTTTCCCAGGGAGCCAAGAAAGAGCGTCCCCAGCCCGTGACTGTGCGCTCCCTCCACAAAAGTGCGGAGTTCTTCGAGCGACATATAATCGAAAAGGTGTTTACCCCCTTTCTGCGCAACATCTATAACTGCTATATCTGCTTGAGAATCGACGAGAATATCCAGAGTCTCTCGGGGAGAGATAGAGCCGATCTCCTTATAATCGGCGAAACTGCATACAGCCACGCCGATTCTCTTATTAAACCTTTTTATCGTGTCACTAACTGCCTTAACCATTTTCGCTGCTTCCCTGTAGGAAGGCACCTTGTACAGTCCTACAGTAACATGGTCTTTTGCTCCTGATACAGCAGCTCCCAGCGCTGCCTGTGCTGCCGTACAGGTCATATAGCCAGGAAAATTTCCCACAGTGGCCCCCAGGCGAATTCTCCGGGGAATCTTTTTCCGGACAGTCTTTATAGTGTAAGGCAGATTAGCGCCCATAGAGCCCTCATGAAGATTTTTTACGCTGATCAGTCTGGCCCCGCCCTCGACTGCTGCCCGGGCATCCTGCAAAGTCATAACGGGAATTACCAGTTCCATTTATTTGCCTCCCTGCATTTACGCTTCGCTTAAGTCGTTAACCTGTGACGTAATTAAGTATATTATACCCAAAATCTACCGGTATTCAAGTAAATAATCGGTATGCCGGAAATTTTTTACTCTTCTTCAATACCCTTTTCAATTGTCGTTTCTTACCCGTTAAATATACTGCCCACATAAAAAAGAAGCCCCCGCAAGTTCAAAAGGCCCCGATCTAATTTCTTTTTACCCAAAAACGCTGCAGAAAAATTTTAACAGATTCTGGGAAGCTGTTCACCCGTAAGCATATCCAGAATTCTTTCTCCTCCTATTCCCGTTTTTACCACAACTCTACCTTTGTGATGGGAAACTACACTGCCAATTATCCGCGCGTCCTTTCCGTATCTATTCCTTCTCATAACACTCATAATTTTGGCGCAATCTTTTCGGGGAACGAAAGCTACCAGTTTCCCTTCATTGGCAATATACAGGGGATCGAAACCCAACATTTCACAGACGGCCTTAACCTCTTCCTTAACCGGTATCTTCTCCTCTTCAATTTCTATCCCCACTCCCGACTGTTGGGCTATCTCGTTAAGAGATGTGGCCAGTCCACCCCTCGTGGGGTCGCGCAGAGTGTGCACATTCTTGCTTACCTTCAGGATTTGGGAAACCATCGAGTTGAGTGGCTGACAGTCGCTCTTCACCTTTGTTCGGAAATCAAAACCTCCTCTGGCACTCAAAATAGCAATTCCATGGTCTCCGATCGTGCCGCTCAAAATTATCTTATCGCCAGGCCGCGCATTCCTGGAAGAGATATCGACTCCCGAATCTATCAATCCTATGCCCGAAGTGTTTATGAATATCTTATCAGCGCCACCTTTTCCCACAACCTTAGTATCACCAGCAACTATCTTTACGCCCGCTGACCGGGCAGCCCTGTTCATTGAATCGACAATCCGATCAAGGTCAAAGAGAGAAAATCCCTCTTCAACAATTGCTGCGGCAGTCAAATATAGAGGTCTTGCTCCCACCATAGCCAGGTCATTAACGGTACCGTTGACCGCCAGTTTGCCTATATCACCGCCGGGAAAATATATGGGGTCCACTACGTAGGAATCTGTGGTAAAGGCAAGATTGCCCTTGAATTCTACTACGGCACTATCGTCGAGTCTCGCCAGCGGCAGATTTCGGAATTTTTTCACGAAGCTCTTGATTAATTGATGCGTAAGCCTGCCGCCACTTCCGTGTCCCAGTAAAATCTTCTTCCCATCATCATCAAGTTTCTTAACCATATTTGTAATAGGCTGCACACGTCCCTTCGGAAGAGACCATGCACGGCCCGTAAGGCTCCTCCGGAGTACAGATTCTCCCATATAATTTGCATTGTGTCGGTTTCTTTACTCCCTTAAGCACTTCTCCACAGGCACAATTCGGATTCTCTTTACTCCTTTTTATTTTCGGTCGAAACTCTCTTTCCGCGTCAAAGCGAGAAAATTCTTTCTTCAGTTTCAGACCGCTTCCAGGAATAATTCCCAGCCCCCGCCATCTTACGTCAGCTACCTCAAATACTTCGGATATCAACTGCTGAGCTATCCTGTTACCCTGCCGACGAACAGCGCGAAAATATTCAATTTCTACTTCAGCCCTCTTCTCTTTTATCTGTCTCAGTAACATATATATGGATTGCAGAACGTCCAGGGGTTCAAATCCCCCGATCACGCAGGGAACGTCGTACTTCTCGGCTATAAATCTGTAAGCGTCACTCCCTATGGTAACGCTCACGTGGCCCGGGCAGATAAAACCGTCTATGTTTAAATCTTTTGACTTCGACAGGACCTCCATTGCGGGAGGAATCAGCTTATGCGAGGAGAAGACGAAGAAATTGCCAATTTTTTCTTTTTGCGCATCAAGGAGAGAAGCAGCAATAAGAGGCGAGGTAGTCTCAAAGCCAACAGCCAAAAGGACAACTTTCCTGTCAGGATTCTCGCGGGCAACCTTTAAAGCTTCGCTGGGACTGTAAATAATCCTCACGTCAGCGCCGTTGGCTTTTTCTTGCTCCAGGCTGGAATTGGTTCCGGGAACTCTCATCATATCGCCAAAAGTGGTAATTATCACCTTTCTATCCCCGGCTAAGGCAATCGCTTTGTCTATGTCTTCCTGAGAAGTGACGCAGACGGGACAGCCAGGACCTGACAGGAGATTCACATTCTCGGGAACCATTCCTCTCAATCCCTGCTTGAATATCACCATTGTATGGGTACCACAGACTTCCATAAGGTTGGCTTTGAAACAGTCCAATCTTTCTATCTTTTTGATTACTTTTTTCGCTATGGATCTGTCTCTGAACTCATCAACGAACTTCATGCCATCTCCCGCAAAAGCTTAAGCGTCTCCTCTGCTTCTTTCTCTCCCATCCTCTCAATGGCAAATCCTGCATGAATCAGGACGTATTCTCCCACTTTTATATTATCTATCATACGTACGTCGGCCTGTCTCTCTACTCCTCCCATATCTACCTGGGCGAGATTATTTTCTATTTTCAGTATTTTCGCCGGTATAGCCAGACACATCTTTCTATCCCTTCCTTCACTACTTCTACATTGAAAGATAGTTTGTTGAAAGATTGTAGCGGCAAAGCGTAAGCTTTGCCTGCCTGTAGGGGACAGACGCAGTTTATGCCGATCTTTCGGCATGCCGTCACTTTCTTTGGGCGGCCACGGAGTGCCGCCCCTACGATGCAGAGCTATCGCTCTGCTGCTACATCTGTTTTTTAACTATTTCATTAGCTATTATCGCCTGACCTAAAGAAATTCCTTCGTCGTTAGAAGGTATCTTTTTTTGATAATAACATATGAATCCGCGCTCTGTCAATTTCCTGAGGGTGAGGTCTAAAAGTAATCTATTCTGAAATACGCCACCGGAGAGGGCAACTCTATCAATGCCTGTCCTTTTCTTGATAATTAAACTGACGTCTCTTATTATATCGGCAATAGTATTGTGAAATCCATACGCGATAACTTCTACGGGGAGATTCCTTTGCAAATCCTCAACAATCCCCTCAACAATCAACGCCGGCTCAACCATGAGTTTACCTTTCTCATTTTTGATTTCATATTCATAACTTTTACTTCCTAAATTTCCCGAACGACGGGAAAGCTTCTGAGCCGTACTTTCCAGTTCCATCGCCGCCTGACCTTCGTAAGTATTAACGTCACATATTCCCAGAAGAGAAGAAACGCCATCAAAAAATCTCCCCATGCTTGAGCTCAACGGGGAATTTATTCTTTTATCTATCATTCCCAGAATAATTGGTATTTTCCTTTTCCACCCATCCATAATATCTATATGAGGAATCCTGTCACCAAAAGCATCCGCCAGGAGGCTTATTGCCATTCTCCAGGGCTCACTAACCGCCCTGTCTCCTCCCGGCAAAGGAAGATATTTTAGTTGACCGATTCTCAAAAAATCTCTGGAATCGGCAACCAAAAACTCTCCTCCCCAGATGTTCCCGTCTGCGCCGTAGCCAATTCCATCAAAAGCCACGCCAATGACTTTCCCTTTTACCCTGTTTTCTGCCAAACAGCTAACGATGTGCGCGTGATGGTGTTGCACCGGGACGCGCATAATTTCAGGTATTCTACGGGCAATGTCCAGGGCGTACTGCGTGGAAAGATAGTCCGGATGGAGGTCATGGGCAACTATTTCCGGAGTAATGTCAAACAGTTTCTTAAACTTCCCTAACATCTGTTCATAGTACTTAAGAGTCTTATGGTCTTTTAGATCGCCTATATATTGACTGACAAATGCATAGTTTTCTCTGGTCAAACAAAATGTATTCTTCAATTCAGCGCCACACCCCAGTATAGAAGCCACTTTCCCATCCAATTCCAGAGGAGAAGGGACATAGCCCCTGGCTCTGCGGATAAGAATTGGCTGCCGGGAAAATATCTGCACAATCGAATCATCACACCTGTTGTGGATGTCACGATTGTGGATAAGGAAGTAATCTGCAATATGGGAAAGGTTGTCGATTGCGTCCCGGTTACTAATTTCAATCGGCTGGTCGGAAAGATTGGCGCTGGTCATCACCAGAGGAGAGGCAGAAGAGAGACTACGAAACAATAAATAGTGCAACGGAGTATAGGGAAGCATCACGCCCAGAGAGTTATTATTGGGAGCCACCAGATCGGAGATCTTTGAGTCGTCTCTTTTTTTGAGAAGAATAACCGGTTTTTGCCAATGGGAAAGCAACTCCTCTTCCACGCGAGAGACTACGCAGTATTTCTTCGCTGTCTCCATATCCGAAACCATAATAGCAAAAGGTTTGTATGGCCGCTCTTTTCTTTGACGAAGCTTCTTTACGGCAACACTATTTGTAGCGTCGCATGCCAGATGGAACCCGCCCAGCCCTTTTATTGCCACAATTTTCCCTTTCTTCAGAAATTCCACACAAGCCCGCATTGCCCCCGACCCCTTGGGGTTATGCTCGGAGTCTATTGACTTATTTGCGGATTTTTGACTCTTTATAAGTTCTATCTCCGGCCCGCATTCGGGGCAGGCGTTCGGCTCTGCGTGGTATCGTCTCCAGGATATATCCTCATACTCATTGCTACACACAGGACACATTTGAAATTTTTTCATCGTGGTAAGAGAACGGTCGTAAGGCAAATCTTTGATTATGGTAAATCGCGGGCCGCAATTCGTGCAATTGATGAAAGGATAGTGGTAGCGGCGGTCGGAACTATCTTTCAATTCTTTAAGGCACTCCGCGCAAAGGGCTATATCGGGAGAGATAAGGACTTCCTTTTTTTGCCGGGAAGTGCTTTCCTTGATAGTGAAAGATTGCCAGCCGCGAGGCGCCCGATACATTATTTTTTTCTCCCTTATCTCGGCGGGAGGGGGTTTCCGCAAAGTAATCTCATCATAAAACTCCTTTACATTTTTCGTTCTGCCTTCCACTTCCATAACCACGCCCGCCGAAGTATTTTTCACCCAACCTCTAAGCCCGAACTCCTCGGCTAAGCGGTGCACAAAGGGACGAAAACCAACTCCTTGAACGACGCCCTTAACCGTTATTTTCGCTCTTGTTTCCATAATTCACACCTTGAGAAAAAGAAGAAAAAGGGGACAGGTACTTTTTTCATGGGGTTTCTCGAGAGGAGAGGAACGCATTACCTGATAATAATAAAAAAATATTAAAATATCAAGTAAAAAAGGGGACAGGCTGCTTTTTCAATAGAGAATTTTTCCGCCGTTCAGGAAGTAGATTCTGTCGGTAAGCGTTTTCAAAAAATTCATATCGTGGGATGCGATTATGAAAGAGGCGCCATCATTTTTTAGATAGTCAAGCACCTTGTGAGTGGAACGTTCGTCCAGTCCTGCTGTGGGTTCATCCAGAAGAAGAACCTCCGGCTCCATAGCCAGCACCGTAGCCAGGCAGACAAGCCGCTTTTCTCCCCAGGATAGCTTATAGGATGCCCTATTTATATATTTTTCCAGGCCCAACAATTGGGATATTCTATTGACTATTTCCCGGGCGTCCTTATGTGTTTTGCCCAGATTTAGCGGGCCAAAAGCAATGTCTTCGGCCACAGTGGGACAGAACAGTTGGTGGTCGGGATTCTGGAAAAGAAAGCCTACTTTCTCTCTTACGTCGTAAAAATCTTTCTCCTCCTGGCGAACCTTATCAAAGATTTCAATCTCACCTTCCTGGGGTTTCAATAAACCCATAATAAGATAAAACAGCGTCGTCTTGCCCGAACCGTTCGGCCCGACAATGCCTATTTTCTCGCCCTTTTCATATACAAAATCAAGCTTATCGAATACCAACTTATCCCCGGGATAAGCAAATTTCAGTTTTCGTATTTTTATCATGGCAACCTCCATAAATACTTGCCTGCTTCCAATGTCACCAGACACGCGGCGACAAAGATCATAGAAACAAAGAAAACAAAATCTTTCCTGGCTATACGAGTAAAATGGTCAAGCAAAGGAAACCTTCCTTTGAAACCTCTGCAGAGCATAGCCTGGTAGACTTTTTCCGAATGCTCGTAACTTTTCAGTACAAGCATACCTACAAGATAGGCATAACCCCGATAAGTATGAAGATTGGTAGCGGGCTTGAATGCCCTCATTTTCATTGCGTTATGTAACGCAGAATAGTCTTCGTGCAACACGCTTATGTAACGATAACAGAAAAAGAAAAGACTTACCAGTTTTTCAGGAACTTTCAAATGCCGGAGAGCGTGTACAAGCCGAAAAATAGGTATGGTAGCAACCAAAGCTATGGTTGCCAGTACGATGGCATTGGCCTTGAGCGTTATAGTGAGAGCGTAAAGGACGCCTTCCGCAGTCGCTGTCAAAGGCCCGATGGTGAAGATACTTTTACCGGCAACGCTGAACGGCAATATGAGCCAGAGAAAAAGGATGAACAGGTTGACCGCCAGCAGCCTGTTTAACAGTGGCCTAATATGAAGACGGGTAAGTGAGACGAGAATGATACTGGCCATAAGCGAAATGGAAGGCACAGTCACCCCTCTGGCTATCGCTACTATCACGATAAAAGGAAAAAGACTTATTAGTTTGATTCTTGGATCAAGCGAATGGATTAGCGATTTTCCTTCTGAAAATTCCTCAAGATGCATACTACTTTTCCTCCCGACTTCTCAACTTTTCCTTTTATATTTGAAATAAATTACCAGGCCCATAAGCCCCAGTATGTAGCCCAGGCCGCCGATGATATCTTGCAGAGACGGTTTTTGCATCTGCTCTTCAATTCTTAACAGTTTCTTCATTATGGGAGCGGTCTTATTTTCTACGGCACGCTCGACGAGGAGCTGCAATTGGTCATCAGAAATTTGCGTCGCTCTTTCCGGCGGTGCCTGCCTTTTCTCTATATCCCTCTTCGCGGGCGCTGCCTTATCCGGAGGTCTTGCCACGCCCATGGCCTCCCTGACCTCGTCTTCGCCAAGTGAGTATTCATTTTTGTGGCCCATACTGGCAGTCAACACTATGCTAAGGCCGGTGGCCAGAGGTATTTTGAAGGAAAATTCACCGTTCTTATCGGTCTTACCTGTAAGTAAAAGTCTGTTATTTTTGGCATCGAAGACCTCTATCGTTGCATCGATTACCTTTCTTCCGTCACTGAAATAACTTTCCGTATAGACCATGCCCTTCTCAGCATAAGCAAAGATGTTTACTTTATGAGCCAGGCCGTTGCTGCCAACCAGCAGCACAAGTATTAGCCCGATTGAGACTTTCTTGCACACGCCCATAACTGTTCCTCCCTTAAATCTTGGCCTTTCCCGCCAAAAGTTCCGGCCTTATCTTTTTCAGAGAAACGACTGCCGTGGCAGTTATCAACCCTTCAATAATCATAACCGGCAAATGTGCAATCACAATTAGCTTCGCTACTGTCAGGAATGCTTCTCCCGTTGTCACCAGACTCAGGGCTACCAGCAAGGCACTTCCCAGGATACCGACCACGCCGCAAAGGAAGGCGGAAAAAACGAGCATATAGGGATCATGCTTAATGGTGAAAAGCCGGAAAAGGTAAAAACTGACCACTGCCGGTAAAGCTATGTTGAAAGTATTGACTCCCAGGGACGTAATTCCGCCGAACTGGAAAAGGAGCGCCTGCAGGCTCAACCCCACGAGAATTGCCGAAAAGGCCGGCCAGCCAAGCAACAAACCTATAAGACCATTCAATACCAGGTGGGCGCTCGACGGGCCAATAGGGACGTGGATGAGCGAGGCTACAAAAAAAGCAGAAGTCAAAACCGCTACCTCGGGAATTCTTTCATACTCCATTTTCTTAAGTCCCAGAGAAACGCCGCCGGCAGCGAGTACCACACCTGCCACGAGGACGGGAGCGGAAAGCACTCCTTCCGAAATATGCATAAATTCTCCTTCTTATTATTTCATGTCATGTGTCTTGATCCAGAGCACAGCTCCTATTTCCACCGATTTGTCTTCGCCTTTATACTTTATTTTCTTCCTATCTTCATTTAGAGCGGCAAATCCCCACCATCCTGCTTTAGGCATAGCATAGGTAAACACGCCACTCTTGTCGGCTTTTACGACCTGTGTAATCATCGGGTCAGCCGGCCACCCGACCTTGCCTTCCTGGTTGTAGTACTCAACTTCTACCTCTGCGTAGGGTACGGGTTTCCCGTTAACTTTTACAATCCCTTGAAAAACATTTCCCGCCCAGAGCCCATAGGGCCTGGTCAAAGGAATGATTTCTGTTTTCAAGCCGGCCTCTTCATCCCAGCCTTCTTCCATACCCAGTGAATTTACAATTACTTTGGTGTAGTGAACAATAAAACAATCTTCCGCCGGCTCCCAGTAGGGTTCAGGCTTCACGTAAAATACGTGGTCACCCGGACGTTTGATTTTGTAAGTGGTCTCCCAGGTGGAAAAACCTTTTACTTTTTTCTCCTTAAGAGTGCCCAACAAATTCTCTCTCTTGCCCATAACCATCACCCCGAACCGGGCTGGTCTCTCCATGTTCATATAATGGCCTTCCATCGGATGTATGAACATGACTTTCAAGGTGACGTTCTTGTTGTCGGTTTTGGTAACCATATCATCTGAGGGAATTATCATCCCAAAATGAGCCCTGCAGATACCAAAAATACCGATTAGAAAAAGAATTATGAAAACCAGACTTTTAACAAGCATTGCTTCTCCTTTTTTCATCGTTATTATACCTCCTGCTTTGAGTTAACTCAAGTACTAATTTTCGCCAGCGCAATCTTCCCTCTCAAAGCTGGCCGGTGAAAATCTTAAAAACTTAATACCGCCTGCACGGAAAACAGATTATCATCCACACTTGGTGTCTCACCATTTATCTGGTATTCGCTCCTTAGAGAGAGATTCTCTATGAGGTCGTATCCCAATCCCATAGTAACTCTGGTTACTCCATCATCTCCTTTAGGTTTCCAATACCCGTAGCGAACTACTCCATAACCCTTTTCGGTCGCTCTGCCCAGTAACTGGACGTAAAAGCCTTCGTGTTCACTCTTGGCGCCGCCGGGAAACTCTTCTTTTCCCGTTACAAGTTCTCCTTTTATGTCCAATCGCTCGTAAGCAAATTGAACATCTCCTCCCATTCTGGAAAGTGCCTCATCAGCCGCGCCATCCAGATAAGGGCCCTGGGCATAGGAAAAGCCGAGCTCAAGGTCTTTCATGGGCGAAAACCCTAAACGACCGCCTGCTGTTTTGCTATTGTTGTTATCGGTTATTTGATTGACAGGAACACCACTGTCTTCTCCCATTCCATTCACCACATACACGTTGCAATTCAGACATGGTGCAGAGCCGTGGATATTTACCCCTATGTCTCCCCATCCACCGTCCATCATCAGTTCCGTAACCAAGGGCGGTGTGACCAGTCTTCTGTCAGGAGTGGCCAAGACCCGATAATCGATACCAAAGGGCATGTCAATTAAACCAACCTGTATTCCTAATCTGTCTTCCTCCAGCAACTTGAAATCGACCAGCGTTTGACCCAGACCTACCTCTTCTCCTTCCACCACAACTGCACCTTCAAAAGAGACCTTTGCAGAAAATTCAGCTACAAAATCAATCTCAAATGGTCCCAAGCCAAATATTGCGTTTTCTCCTTGTCGGCCTTGACCAAGAAAGTCTACAAATCCCGAGACTTCCAGCTCGGCAAAAGCAGGGACTGTAGTTACACACAAGACCAAAAATAGAAGAGTAAATATCTTTTCTCTCACCGTTTGTCTTCCTTTTGCCGTTATTCTTGATACATTTTTCAAAATCGTGTTACGAATAGCCAAAAAAATAATACTACACTATTCCCTTGCCGGTTGTGGCCATGGTCAAAGAGCCGTGCTTAACACCTTTTGTTGCCTTCAGGCTGGAAGCCAATTCCTCCACTTCCCCGGGCTTACCCTTCACTACCACTATCTCCAGGCAATTGTCCTCGTCAAGATGAATATGTTGCGAGGAAATGACGAGCCGATGGAAGTCGTGCTCCACATCGGTTAGTCTATTGACCAATTCTCTCCTGTGGTGGTTATAAACCAGAGTAATCGCCCCCACAACCTCTTTACCCTCTTTCCATTCCTTCTTGACTAAATTCTCTCTGATCAAGTCCCCGATAGCTTTGGAGCGAGTGGGATAATTCTTCTCTTTGATATGTTTATCAAATTTGGCCAGTAGTTCTTTCTCCAGCGATATGCCAAAACGGACTAAATCTGCCATGCGTTCGTCCTTTGTGTTACTTTTTTGATAATTGTAGCACAATCTATCTATTTATGTCAAGTATTTTCTTATTCGCCTTCGATGCTTTGCAGGTAAACGTTTTTTCCCCGGGTGATTTCTAAATTGTTATCCCCGCAAGCGGGACACTCCAAAGTGGAACTTTGCTGAACATTAATTTCTTTTCCGCAAGCCCAACACTTCGCCCGTAACGGCTCTTTTGTAATTTCCAATTCTGCCTTCTCGGCAATAGTGCCGGGCATAACGTGGTCCCTTAAGCTATGTCTCAAAAAATCCTCTTCAATTCCCGCCGCCTCTCCCACTATCACCACGATCCTGGTGACTTCTCTTAGATTATTTTCTTTTGCTTTATCTTCTACCAAGCGGAACAAATCCTGAGCTACACCTAATTCATGCATATAAACCTCAAAGGAAAGGTTCAGTCTCTTTCCAATACTGTAACGATCTTTTCTAAACCCTCTCTCACTGGCCGGGAAATTTCTCTCCCCAATTCTGTGGTTTCTGGCTGTATGCCTAAAAGGAATACATTTGCAGAGGTCTCTTTTTCCAAGTATTTCGCTACCAAATTCAAACTCACATTATGCGTGGAAAAAGACTCATTCCTTATATCGCCCTTTTCCATAACCTTTATCGTTCCCGGAGAAGCATTGAAGTCAACCGCGTCAATCAAAACTATTGTGTCCGGTTTTTCTTTAAGAATCTTTTCCAGATAATTTTCCGGAGCTTCACCGACGTCAAACAAAACCAGAGAAGGTAGAGGATTTTTTACTCTGCTTATTATCTCCGGGCCGACCCCGTCATCGCCACGTAAACGATTCCCGATACCTACGATCGATACTCTGCCCTGAAATCTATTTTTGAGTTCCGTCAGTTCCATTAATTTTTAGACAATTATTTTTCGGCTCTCTTTTTGCCCCAGATATCTTCCAGCAGAACTTCTCGACGACACCGGGGACAGAGGAAGCGAAAGATGTGTGCCCTCCGCAAAGGAGGACCTATTATTGGCGGGGCCTCTACTAATTGCAGCTCTCCCGACTTGGCGAGTAATAAAGGCATATTACCATATGCCAGGGGTCCCAGCTTACTGGCCAGAAAGTAAAGGTGGTCTTTGGCTCCCATCACTTTACCACACTCCTCACAAACCAACAATTCCTTCTCCACCTTAACCGTAGCCTCTTTCCTGTTAAATAGAGCCAGATCGTATTCTCCGGTGAGTTTGATTCCTTTTTCCGTAATGCAATTCGCCTGACACTGCCCGCAGAAAATACAGGTGTCAAAATGCAAAACAAATCTCCGCATGGGTGGTTTTGCTGTAATGTCATCTATGACATCGATTACCTTTGCTGGACAAACTTCTGCACAGGCACAGCAGCCGACGCAATCTTCCTCATAAAACTCGGGCTTCCCCCGAAACTTCTCCTGAGGCACATGGGGCTCACGGGGGAATTTCGTCGTATACGGACCCTTTATGATTGCTTTAATTGCTTCTTTTAATTCCCGTAATTTCGGATACTTCATTCCCTGCGCTCCTGGCGAGAACTTGCTTGTTTGTCTTCCTGATACTTATCGCAGACCGATTTATCCCAGAGTTTTACTCCCGAAATATGTGCTCCCCGAGCAATGGCATGTGCAGATACTGGGGCGGTCAATATTAAGAAGACAATACAAAGTAAAGCTTTAATTCCACTAGCAGTAAATCCGCGGAATAGAAATAGCCCGAATAGAATACTACAGGTCCCCAGTGTTACACATTTGGTAGAAGCCTGAAGCCGATTGTATACGTCGGGAAGCCTCACCAGACCAATGCAGCCAAAAAGGTCAAATACCAGTCCAACCGCAATAAATATATATCCGATTATTTCTACCATTATTCCTCGAACCCCTTTCCTTCAAGGTATTTGGCTAAGGCAATAGTAGCAATGAAACTCTGCAAAGCCCAGGCAATACCAATATCAATATACCAGGGCCTTCCCGTAGGAATGCCCAGAACAGCGCAAAGACCAACAATTAATATTCCCAATATATCAATGGAGACTACCCTGTCCGCTGGAGTAGGACCTCTCAAAATTCGATATAGACAAAATATGGAGCAAAGTAAAAGGATAAAGAAAAAGCGCATAAGACTAACTGACTGCCACTCCAGGAGCGAGGCAGGAGGATAGAATATTATTGCTCCAATTAGTGCAATTATTATTAATAATCCTACCAGCCAGCGTAATCTCCTGTTCATGTTTACATCTCCTTTGGCATCCGCAGTGGTCGGGCACTCTTTAGAGTGCCGACCCGTCACCCTAAAGGGCGACCGACCAAACCTATTCGAAAATTCTCCTCAAAATGGGTTCAAACCTGCCTACAATCATTTTCGTTGCCTTTTCCACATCTTTATCCTTAACGTCAATCCAGTGGACGTAGAGGACCCCTTCTTCCTGGTTAACATCTACGCTTAAAGTCCCGGGCGTAAGCGTGATGGAATTAGCCAGAAATGTAAGGCCTGTATCCGACTTCAGACTCGTCTTTACTTTGACTATTCCCGGATTAATGGGAAGATCCGGATGACCTACCCGATAGGCCACATCGAAATTTGCTTTTATGCATTCCCAGATAAAAATGGGCAAATAATAGAGCAACCAAAAATATCGTTTGGGATGTCTGAAAAGATATGGACGCTTGACAAACATGTCCCCGGTCATAAAGGCAACAAATGTTGCTACCAGAATTCCAATTGAAACGTGCTGCCAGTCTGGTGGCCAGGTTAAGCCAAACCAGACTAATATCGCCAGAAAAAATAAGACAATCCTACTTTTCACTATCGTATACTCCCGAAAATGACCTGGGCGTAATTATTACCATTCACTAAGACCTCAGTGGCTAAATTAAGAAAATTCTTCTGTATCCCGGGGATTAATAGTAATCCTCCGAATATGCAAATAATAGACAAGGCAATCATCGATAATTTCATTGTTAGAGGAACTTCTCTTATTCCCTTCAATGAGTTCTTTAACTGTCCAAAAAACGCCAATCTCTGTACTTTCAAATAGTACGCTAATGTTAATATACTCACCAGGACAGCGATAGCAGCAAAGATAAAATGCTTGGCTTGAATTGCAGCCAGAATAATCAGTAATTTGGACCAGAAACCGCTTAGAGGTGGTATACCGGAAATAGACATTGAACCAACCAGAGAAGAGTATCCGGTAACCGGCATCCGGGATGTCAGACCGCCCATTTTTCTCAAATCTCTCGTGCCGGTTGCGTATTCTATTGAGCCGGAATTTAAGAATAGTAAAGACTTAAAAGCCGCATGATTAAACAGGTGGAATAGCCCCGCCAGGATTCCCAGAGGCGTTCCCAAACCTATCCCCAGAACAACATAACCTATCTGACTGATACTGGAATAGGCAAATAATCGCTTGATATCTTCCTGTCCCAAAGCCAGAAGCCCACCCAGAATCATAGAGATGGTTCCCAGGACCATCAGGATATAAGATGAAATAGCGCTCATTCCCAGAACATTGAAAAAGATTCTGGCCAATGCATAAACACCCAGAGCCTTAATCAATACCCCGGAAAGCATCGCTGATATGGGAGCAGGTGCCGAGGGGTGAGCATCGGGTAGCCAGGCATGGAATGGCACCAGGGCTGCCTTTAATCCAAAACCCATGAGAAATAGAACGCTGACAAAAAGGACTATCTGACCCCCTCCTCTTTCTGCCAAAGTGCGAGAAATATCTGCCATATTTAGACTGGAGGTATAACTATATAATAAAGCAATGCCCAGGAGTATAAAAGAGGAAGCTAAACTTCCCATCACCATATATTTGAAAGAAGCTTCTAACTCCTCATGCTCCACCCCGAAAGCAACCAGGGCATAACTTGAAATAGCGCCAATTTCTAAAAAAACAAATAGATTAAACATATCCCCGGTGACGATTACCCCGTTCATGCCGGCGAGCATCAATAAGAATAGAGTATAGAACTTCCATTTGGCGGTATATCTTTCCATGTAACTTATAGAGTAAATAGTAACCAAAAATGCGATCAAGTTGACCGTGACCAGCATAAAACTAGTCAGACTATCCAAAACCATACAGATTCCAATAGGTGGTATCCATCCGCCGACCTTATAAACGACGGTTCCAGACTGCTTAATCAAAAGAAGAGAAAGCAAAGAGAGAGAAAGTAAGGAAAGAGTAGCTAAATTGGAAAAAGTATCAGCAAATCCTCTTAACTTTTTTCCTAAAAGAGAAACTATGAAAGCAGAACCTAACGGGATCGCCACAAACAATGGTAATAACTTAGGAGTAACAGGTAACAGCGCCAGATTCATCGCTTATCCTCGTAATCTTCTGATTTTGGTAATATCGAAAGTTCCATATTTATCATAGATTTTTACAGCAATAGAAACAATCAAAACAGTAACGGCTAAACCAATAACGATAGCGGTCAGGATTAGTGCCTGAGGAAGAGGGTCAACCATATTCTGGACCACTTGCTTTTCAGCAAGTATTGGCGCGCGGCCTTGTGCACGATAGCCAACCAGTATGAAAAATAGATTAACCGCATACTCAACAATCCCGATACCAATGATAATCTTGATAAGGTTTCTCTTTACCAGGATACAGTAGACACCAATAAAGAATAGAACAAGGCACATTAAATAAATCATCGATTACTCTCTTTTTACAGTTATCTTCAAAAATATTAAAGCAACGAATACGGCGAATAGACCAGCTCCTACTTTAAGACAAATAGCAATATTACATAAAGGAATAATCCCTGCGCTAAAGAGATTGAATGGTCTACCTTTAAGAACGAAATTAAGAAAGAAATACCCTCCCACAATTCCCACAAGGGCAATGGTCAAAAACATTATTGCCCCAAAACTCTCGAAGAAAGCGGCTGCACCACGACTCAATTTTCTTAATGCCAAATCTTTGCCAAAGGCAAGCATAAGATGTATAAAAGATAGAGCGATGATTACGCCCCCAGGAAAGCCACCACCTGGCGAAAGATGGCCATGTGTGACAATATATATTCCGTATAAAAGAATTAACCCTACTGTGAGCCGCGTTATCGTCTTGACAATCAGGGTCATACCTGGCTCTTCAGTTTTCTTATTCATCTTCCTCTCTCACAGTCTCATTGACTTTCTTACGTCCAATCCGGCGCAAGACCGCTAAAACCCCGATCACTGCAGTAAAAAGCACAGTCGCTTCGCCTAAGGTATCATAGGCACGGAAGTCTAGTATCACTGAAGCAACCAGATTGGTCGCGCCTGTCTTTTTTAACCCTTCAGCCAGATAATTCTGGCTAACTCTCATTATGGGATGTCCGAATGATGGTAAATCTTTCAAAGCGCGGTAAGCAAAAAACAGAAAGCCTCCAATGAACAAAAGAACCATAACCGCGTTAACAATTTCCTTTCCTCGCTCCAGTGTTGGAATATCTCTCTTTATTGTTGCCCTGATTAAAATGATTAAACACAATATCTCCACAACCAACTGGGTGATGGCCAAATCAGGCGCTTTTAGAATCAAGAAAGCAACGGATAATCCTAAACCCACTGCACCCACAGCAACTACTGAAGAGAGCAAATCTTTTATCTCCACAGCAATTATTGCTCCCAAAATCATAAATAAAAGGAGAACGTATAACTCAAACATAGCTCTAAATCCTAAACAGCATAATTATGAAAAGAATCAGCATGCCGAAAAGAGACCAAAACAGATATGTAGATAATACTCCACTGTGAATCTTTCTTAATCCTCGAATAAAGAAAAATACAAATCTTGTTCCCTGGTCATAAATATCGAAAAGTTTCTTTTCGCTTTTTCTATAGATTCCTTTAAGTGTGGCCAAATCTCTTATTGTATCATAGAAGTCCACCCCGGTTACACGGCTATCCTGGGGAATTATCTCGCCACCAACATAAGCTGTATCCGTGCGCAAGCCCTTGATCCTGCCTAACCAATAGATAATTACTCCCAAAACGTT